>NZ_CP009302.1:1200000-1500000 GCF_000814825.1 Berryella intestinalis | reverse complement strand
AAGCGCCGCTGTCGCCACGCGGTTCACGTCGTCGAGGTGCTCGATGGCGGCTCGGTCGAACACGTAGGCGTCGCGCGCCTCCGAGAAGGCCGACGCGAACGCGGCGGCATCGCTTTCGTCCGACAGGCCGTCGAGGTCGGGCGCTCCCTTCGCCGCGCCCGAAGCCGGGGAGGTGCCGGCAGGGTCGCTTTGCAGCTCTCGGTTCACCTGGTAGATGGTACGGTACAGAGTCGTCTCGTCATGCGATCCGAACGAGAAGTCCCGCGTTGCCGAGGCGACGCGGGACAGCTGAGCCTTCGAGAACGGCGACAGGTCGTCCCAGGCCAGGGTCGAGGAAAGCGCGGGCGTGACGGCCGGTGCGGTGCAGGCCAGGTACCCGGTGCCCACCAGCGCGGCGGCCAGGGTCAGGGCGAGGGCCGCCTGGGCGGCGATACGGAGGGGCGCGCCTCTCACCGGGCTTCGTCGCCTTCGCGGTCGACCCAGATGGTGGCGGCGGTGATTCCCTGCATGTCCTTCGAGATGGTGGGCAGCGGCCCCAAACGGCTGAACACTCCCTGGAACACGCCGTTGTACAGGTACAGGCCGTTGAGGTTGTTGTACGGCACCGCCTCGCGCATCACCTGGTGGTCGGCCAGCTCGGCGATTCCCGTGTCGGGCGGGAGGGTGTCGGTTTTGAAGGGCACGACGTAGTGCTGGGCGATGAAGGGGAAGCCCGCCTTGCCGTCGGCGAACCGATCGACCAGGTCGTTCCATTCCCCTTGATCGAAAAAGCAGCCGGCGTAGACGTTGTCGGCCCCGTAGTGGTCGGTGGGCTTGATGATCCACCCGTCCTTGTTCGCCTTCACGTCGGCCAGGTCCACCTGGTCGCTTTCGAGGAAGGCGGTGAGCGGTACGGTGGCGCGCACGAACGCGTTTTCCTCGTCGGTGAGGATGGCGGCGGTCGCCGGATGGTAGAGGACTTTGAAGATCTGCTTGTCGTGGACGATGTGGCCTGCGAAGCTGCCGATGAGGGCCACCTTTTCGGCGCGCACCGCCTCGATCATGCCCTGGGACTCCTCCCAGAACTCGATCACGTCGTTGGTTACGCTGCGGCGCCAGATGGCGTCGATGGCGGTGCCGTCTTTCGCGCGCAGGGCCCGACCGTCGAAGGACAGGTCGCGCACGTCCGCGACGATGCAGCGGTAGCCGCGCTTCTCGAACAGCTCGGCGAAGATCTCGAACTCGTCGACCACGCCGTGGTCGAGGTAGTCGCAGATGGCGAACGTGGGATTGTCGATGCGGCGCTCGTAGGTCGCGTAGATGTCGATGAAGCTGCCCACCCAGCTGTCGAACAGCTCGCAGGCTTCGACTTCGTGGCGGGACGCGAACTCCTTGAACGTGGCGGTTCGCTCGATCGAGCGGGTGATCTCGCGGTTCTCGTTCATGCCGCTTGATCCGTCGCCGTTGAACTCGCAGAACTTGACGGAAAGCGTGTCTTCGTCAAGGAAGGTGTCGACGCGGGCGAAGGGGAGCAGCGCGTCGTACCCGCGCGGGAGCAGGATCAGCTCGCGCAGGCGCTCGTCGAAGTCGAACACCTCGCGGTAGGCCGGGTCGTCCAGGTAATGCGCGATCACCTTGCACAGGATGCGGTGCGCCGTTTCCGACGCGTCCTTCATCGCATGGTAGGTGGCGCTGTCGAACAGGCGCGGCACGAAGGCCGAGTCGACGACGCGGTGGTGGACGATGGCGGTGGATCCCTCCATGTAGGCCCGCGCGGCGCGGCGCCCGGCGATATCGCCGTCGAGCTGCGCGGCGATGTCGAGGTATTCCCGAGTGTAGTCGGCGTTGTTGCTCATGGTGTTCCTTCAGCGAAAAGGCGGTCCGTCGCCACAGGGTCAAAGGGTTCGGCGACTTACGCGAGATTCTATCCCACCGCGGCCTTCGACGGGGCCGATTCGCTCAAAACAGCACCGGATCGTTGCGTTCGCGGGCGCCTTGCTTGCCAACGGTCGGTTTCAAGTATATGCTCTGACTGATAACTGTTAACTATGTATAACTTAGGAGGGAACCGGCTATGGAAAGGGAGAAAGGCAGCGACGTGCAGCGTGTGAGCAAAGGGCTTTTCCAGGCGTGGGGCGTGAGGGAGGTGGTGACGGCGGTGCTCATGAACGTCCTCACCCTCGTGCTGATGTTCGCGGGATCGTCCGTGACGATGCTCCACCCCCATCTCGCCATGCTCGCATCGGGGGGAGCGGCGGTGTTTCTCGGGGCGGCGGTGTTCATGCTGATGGTGTTCCGCGTGAACCGCTTCGGGGTGACCACCCTGTTCGCCACGATGGCGGCGCTGATGTTTTGCACCATGGGAAACTACGCGATCATGATCCCCTTCTACATCGCCGGCGGCCTTGTGCTCGACCTCGTCTTCCTCAGAAGCGAGGAGCAGCGGCGCAGCATCCGATGGGTCACGGCGGCCTGGTCGACGTTCAGCGGCCTGTACCTTCTGTCCACGATGATCCCCGTGATCAGCAACCTCGACGCCTATATCGATAACTTCATCCGCAACTTCGGAAGCGATCAGGCGTTCATCGACGCCTTCCTGCGCTACTACACCGATCCCCTCTGGGTGTTCGGCATCGCGATCGCCACGGTTATCTGCGGATTCGCTGGATGCTTGGCGGCCCGGGTGCTTATGAGGAAGCACTTCTCGAAGGCCGGGGCGCTGTAGCATGGAGCTGGTCGGGGATGCGGTCGACGATCGCGGGGGAAGGTTCTCGGTCGCAACCAAGGTATGGGTGCTGGTCTTGGTGATAGCGGCGACGATGTTCGGCCTGGCCGACGCGGCTCAGGCGTTTCTGTCCCTGGCTTCGATCGCGTACGCCGCCTGTGAGGGGCGCCTGCGCATAGCGTGCTGGCTCGCAGCGTCCTTCGCGGTCGTCGCGGCGATCTACGTGTCCTTCGCGTACTTCGGGATGCGCCCGCTTTTCTTCTCGCCGCTGCATATCTCGCAGAGCTGGCATTCATTCCCGGCGGTGGCTGCGCTGTCCGTTCTCGTCACCTCCCCGCCCGGCACGGTGAGCGCCGCGCTTGCCCGCGTGGGGTGTCCCAAGAAGGGGATACTGGGGGCGCTCGTGATGCTGAGGTTCGTCCCCACGTTCGCCTCGAGCTGGCGTCTGCTGCGCGACTCGCTGCGCAAGCGCGGCCTTCTGGCCGTCCGGCAGGTGGTGGGAAACCCCCTGGGCACGTACGAATACGTCATGGTGCCTTCGATCATGGCGCTCATAAACAGCGCCGACCAGCTCTCTTCGTCGGCGGTCACGCGGGCGGCGGAGGCCCCCACGTCCCGAACCAGCTACTACTGCACCTCGATGACCTTTGCGGACTGGGCGTTCATGGCTGCATGGGCCGTCGCGTGCGCTGCAGCGGTGGTGCTGGGGAGGGCGGCGTGATGGGGGCCGCAGGCGTTCGCCTCGATCGCGTGTCGTTTTCGTACCGCGGCGCACCCGAGACCGTCCACGACGTGTCGCTTTCGGTGGAAGGCGGGGAGTGCGTCGTGCTGTGCGGGCCTTCGGGAGGAGGCAAGACCACCGTTATTCGCCTGATCAACGGGCTTGCGGGGGGTTACTACGAGGGCGAGGCGCGCGGTCGCGTCGAGATCGGGGGAACCCGGCATGCCGACCTTCCCGCATGGAAGCGCGCCGAGAGCGTGGGCAGCGTGTTCCAGGATCCCGCATCCCAGTTCTTCTCGAGCCAGCTTGCCGGGGAGATCGCCTTCAGCTGCGAGAACCTGGGATACGACCGCGACACCGTGGTGTCCCTGACCGACGGGTCCATCGCCGCGTTCGGCCTGGACGGGCTGCGCGGCACACCGAACGACCGTCTGTCCAGCGGCCAGAAGCAGAAGGTGGCCATCGCCTCGGCGGTTGCGCCCCGCCCCCTCATCGTCGCTATGGACGAGCCTTCGTCGAACCTGGACGAAGAGGCGGCGATGGCTTTGGGCCGCACGGTAGCGCAGATGAAGGCGGAAGGCTACGCGCTGGTGATCGCGGAGCACCGCATCGCGTACCTGGAGGGCGTCGCCGATCGCTTCCATTACGTGCGCGACGGCCGCATAGAGCGCTCGTTCACCCCCGCGCAGATGGAGGCGCTGCCGCTCGAACAGCGCCGCGCCCTGGGGCTGAGGAGCACGTCGAGGGCGCCGCGTCCGGCGCTGCCCCGTCCGCTGGCGGGCTGCGGGGCCCAGAAGGGCGCTTGCGCCCTCTCGCTTAGGGGCGTCTCGGCGGCGTTCGGCGCGCGACGGGTGCTCCAAGACGTTTCGTTTTCCGTTTCGAGCGGTCAGATCGTCGCTTTGACGGGGAAAAACGGCGCGGGCAAAACCACGCTCGCCCGCATCGTCGCGGGGCTTTCGGCGCCTCGCGGCGGCACGGTCGAGGTCGGCGGTGCGCGGCGCACGCGTCGCGCGCTCAGGCGTCTGGTGTGGTTCAGCCCGAACGACGTGCGGGCCGAGTTCTTCTCGCCCAGCGTGCAGGAAGAGGTGATGCTGCTGGTCGATCCCGCAGACGAGAACCGAGAGCGTGCCCGGCGCGTGCTGGAGGGCTTGGGGCTGTGGGATCTGAGGGAGCGCTATCCCTCGACGCTTTCGGGAGGGCAGAAGCAGCGGCTGTCCATCGCGTGCGGGCTGGTCATGCGCCGACCCGTCCTGGTGCTGGACGAGCCGACCAGCGGCTTGGACGCTCTGAGCATGGAGAAGCTGTCGGCCTCGCTGAGGTTCGCGGCCCAGGAGGGGCAGGCGATCCTGGTGATCACGCACGACAACGAGTTTCTGGGAAGCTGCTGCACGCATTGTTTCGAGCTCGGGGAGTAGGCGCGTCGCGCGGGCGGTTCGGGCTCGGCGGGAACGTTCTCATTCCGACCGCATAGAAAGGAAGGTGGTCGTATGAAGTTGGTTTCGGAGGGCGCGGAAGGCAGGATAGAGGCGACGGGCGAAGCGAAGGCCCGTTCGGGCGCCGCGCCCGCAAAGGGGCTGAAGGATCTGTACCTGAGGCTCACCAGGCCCGCCCATGGGCTGATCGTGCAGGGGATGGCGCTTTCGGCGCTGTCGGTTGCATTCGGGTTCGTCCCGTACCTGGTGGCGATCGCCATCGCTCAGAAGGCGCTGGCAGGATCGATGTTCGACGCGCAGGCGCTGGCGCTTATGGTGGGCGCATCGGTCGTGTGCGCCGTTGCGAGCCGCCTGTTGTTCGGGATCGGCACGGGCGTGTGCCACCGGGCCGATGCGGACTTCCGCGTGAACGCGCGCCATATCCTGCTCGATCATTTCTCCCGCCTGCCCCTGGGGTGGTTCAGCGATCGGACGTCGAGCGAGGCCAAGCAGGCCGTGTCAGACGACGTGCTGGGCATGCACCAATCGGTGGGCCATGCTCCAACCGATCTGGTAAACGCCGTGCTCACACCGCTCGTCCCCTTGGCATACCTGTTTGCGGTCGATTGGCGCCTGTCGCTTCTTCTGGTGGGGTACCTGGTCGTGGTGGTGGCCGTCTCCATGCCGTTCATGATGCGCGACTACTCTTCGCTCAGCAAGCAGTACAACGCCGCCAACGTCGAGCTGTCGGCGTCGGTGGTCGAGATGGTCGAGGGCATCGAGGTAGTGAAGGCGTTCGGCAGCTCCAAGCGCGCAGGTGGCCGCTTCCGCGCCGCCGCGCAGAACCTGGCCGACGTCACGTATACCTGGACGAAGCTCTCGGCCGGCCCGTTCAGCCTTCTTGCGGCCAGCATATCCCCCGGGATGATGCTTGCTCTGATCGGCTTGGCGAGCTGCCTGTTCGTCATGAACGGCTGGTGCGATTTCGCAACCTGCGTGCCGTTTCTGGTGCTGGGAGCCAATATCCCGTCGGGGATCATGGCCGTGAGCGCGTCGATGGGCTTTCTGCGCCTGGCCAAGCAGAACCTCGAGCATATCGCCGAGGTCCTGGCGGTCGATCACCTGCCCGAGAAAGGCGACGCCGAAGACCTTCCGTCCGGGGGTCTGGACGTGGTTTTTGACCGGGTTTCGTTCGCCTACTCCTCCGATTCGTCGCCCGCCCTGTGCGACATCGACGTGCGCCTCGCGCCGGGGACCGTCACGGCGCTTGTCGGGGGGTCGGGAAGCGGCAAGACCACGTTCGCGCGGCTCATCCCCCGGTTCTGGGATCCGGTTTCGGGAGCGGTTCGGATCGGTGGGAAGGATCTGCGCGAGGCATCTTCGGAATCGGTTCTGTCGAAGGCGGCCGTCGTGTTCCAGGAAAGCATGATGCTGGGCGTGAGCATCCGCGACAACATCAAGCTGGCGCGCCCTGCGGCATCGGATGCCGAGATGGTGGAGGCCGCCAAGGCCGCCCAGATCCACGAGCGCATCATGGAGCTCCCGCTTGGCTACGACACGGTCATCGGGTCGTCGGACGGATCGCTTTCGGGCGGCGAGGCCCAGCGCGTGGCGATCGCACGGGCGCTCATCCAAGACGCCCCCATCCTCGTTCTGGACGAGGCGACGGCCCATGCCGACCCCGAGAACGAGACGGCCATCCAGGAGGCGCTGGGCAACCTGGTGCGCGGTCGGACCACGGTGGTGATCGCCCATCGGCTGAACACCGTGATCCATGCCGATCGGATCCTCGTGATGGAGTCGGGCCGCATCGTCGAAGAGGGAACGCACGAACAACTGCTCGAAGCGCGCGGACGCTATGCGGGGCTGTGGGAAGCGCAGCAAGCGGGTGCGTGCTTTGCCGGGCATGACGGAAAGGACCTTGTATGATCGTCGATCAGATCGATGCGCTCGTTGGCGAGAAGACCGGGGTGAAGACCCAGGCGACCCTCTACGCGATCGGCGGGATCGTGGAGGCGGGCGTCTACGTCGCGCTGCTCCCTCTCCTGCGCGCGTTGTCCCAATCCGATGTCGAGTCGGCTCTGAGGTGGGCGCTCGTCGCCATCGCCTTCGGCGTCGTCTCGGCGGCGGTGAACTTCGCCTCCGAGAACCGCGGGTACCTCATCGGAACGAAACAGGTGGTCAGGCGCTTGCAGGAGCGGTTGGGAGATCACGTTGTATCCCTTCCCCTCGGGTGGTTCAACGCCCAGCGCGCCGGCCAGCTCTCGTCGCTGCTCGAACGCGACCTGCAGATGGTCATGAACTTCCCGGGCGTGTTCCTGCGCCAGCTCGTCTTGTCCGTCACGGTTCCCGTCTGCATCGCCCTGATATTCCTCTACATCGACTGGCGCATCTTCCTGTCGTTCATCGTGCTGCTCCCGCTTCTGTTCTCGGGGGCGAAGAAGATGGGCCAGGCGGCCGGCGACGGGCATTTGAGGGAGGAGGAGTCGAACGCCCGGCTGACCTCCCGCGTGCTCGAGTTCGTGCACGCGCAGCCCATTCTGCGCGCGACGGGGCAGGCGCGCGAGGGATGGTCGGCTCTGGAGGCCGACATTCAGCGCGATCGGGAGGCCACGGTGGATACGCTCGATGCCACCGCCCGTCCCATGCTGAACTACACGATCACGGTGTATTCGGTATTCGGGCTGGTGTTCGTCTGCTCCACCGCGCTTCTGGCCCAAGGCGCCATCGACGCGGTCGAGTACCTGCTCGTGGCCGTGCTGGGGCTGCGGTTCATCGACGCTTTGGTGAAGATCGGCTCCCAGGGCATGGCGTTTCGCGTGTGCCGCAACGCCCTCGATGCGGTGCAGCGCGTCCTGTCGGCGCAACCCCTGCCCCAGGCGGCCGATCCGAAGAGGCCCTCCGGCGCGGACGTGGCGTTCGACCGCGTGGGATTCTCCTACGATCAGAAGCGCTCCGTGCTTGACGACGTGTCGCTCAGCTGCCCTGAAAAAAGCCTTACCGCCCTGGTGGGGCCGTCGGGTTCGGGCAAGACCACGCTCACGCGGCTGGCGGCGCGCTTCTGGGACGTCGATGCGGGCAGCGTGCGCATCGGCGGCGTCGATGTGCGCGATATGCGCCCCGACGAGCTTCTGGACATGATCTCCTTCGTTTTCCAGGACGTCTACCTGTTCGATGGGACCATCGAGGACAACGTGCGGTTCGGTTCCCCCGAAGCGACCGACGAGCAGGTGCGCCGTGCCGCCCGCGTCGCGCGCTTGGACGAAGTGGCCGAGCGCCTCGACGACGGTTGGTCTGCCCATGTGGGCGAGGGAGGGTGCCGTCTTTCGGGGGGCGAGCGCCAGCGCGTGTCGATCGCCCGCGCCCTGCTGAAAGATGCGCCCATCGTGCTGTTCGACGAGGCGACGAGCGCGCTCGATGCGGAAAACGAGGCCGCGGTGGTCGATGCGATGCACGAGCTTTCCCGGGACCGGACGGTGCTCGTGATCGCGCACCGGCTCTCCACCATCGCGGCTGCCGACCAGATCGCCATGCTCGAGGACGGGCGCATCACCCAGCTGGGGACGCATGAGGAGCTGCTGGCCCAAGAGGGCCGCTACCGCAGCTTCTGGGCGGATCGCGAGAAGGCGCAGGGATGGAGGATCAGCCGCTCGTAGGCTCGGTCGCGGGTCGGCCTCCCGCGCCTTCTTGACCGGGGCCGCCTTCGCGCGCCCCGGTTCGCGCCGCTTCGGCCCTGCGTTTGAGGGCGTCCTGTAAACAGTGCCTAAACAGATAAACGCGCTTCGCCCAGACGGATATAATGGGTGAAGTTTGCGGCGCTGTGGCGCCGCGGCGCATGGTTGATGGGCGCGATCCCGCGTCACGGTACACAAGGAGCCTCTACATGGCACAAGCATCGCCTTCCTATTTGTTCACGTCCGAGTCGGTGACCGAGGGTCATCCCGACAAGGTGTGCGACCAGATCTCCGACGCCATCCTCGACGCCATCCTCGCCAAGGAGATCGAGCTGGCCGAAGCGGGCTACGTCGCCCCGAACGGCCAGCCCGCCGACCCCAGCCAGTTCCGCTGCGCGTGCGAGACGCTCACCTCCACCGGGTTGGTGGTGGTCACCGGCGAGATCCGCACCCAGGCCTACGTCGATGTGCAGGAGATCGTCCGCGGCGTTCTGGACGACATCGGCTACAACCGGGCGAAGTACGGCTTCGACGCGTCCACCTGCGGAATCATGAACGCCATCCACGAGCAGAGCCCCGATATCGCCCTGGGCGTGGACACGTCGTTCGAGGCGCAGCACGGCCTGGACGGCTCCGATCCCTACGACCTGACCGGTGCGGGCGATCAGGGCATGATGTTCGGCTACGCCTGCAACGAGACGTCCACGCTCATGCCGATGCCCATCTACCTGGCGCATCGTTTGTCCGAGCGCCTTACCGAGGTGCGCAAGGACGGCACGCTGCCCTATCTGCGCCCCGATGGTAAAACCCAGGTGTCGGTGCGCTACGTCGAGGGCAAGCCGGTCGCCGTCGAGCAGGTGGTCGTTTCCACCCAGCATGCAGACGACGTCGAGACCGAGGCCCTGCGCGCCGATATCGTCAAGCACGTGATCCGGCCCGTCTTCGCGGCCGAGGGCGTAGAGCTCGCCTCCGACGCGGGCATCCACATCAACCCCACCGGCCGTTTCGTGGTGGGCGGCCCCATGGGCGACGCCGGCCTTACCGGCCGCAAGATCATCGTCGACACCTACGGCGGCATGGGCCGCCACGGCGGCGGCGCGTTTTCCGGCAAGGACTGCACGAAGGTGGACCGCTCGGCGGCCTACGCCGCTCGCTGGGTGGCGAAAAACGTGGTGGCGGCCGGTCTGGCCGACCGCTGCGAGGTGCAGGTGGCCTATGCGATCGGCATGGCCCACCCCGTCTCGGTGATGGTCGAGACGTTCGGGACGAACGCGGTTCCCGTGGCCGATATCGAGTCTGCGGTCACCAGCGTCTTCGATCTGCGCCCCGGCGCCATCATCGACGAGCTCGACCTGCGCCGCCCGATCTACCGCAAGACGGCCGCATACGGCCACTTCGGCCGCGAGCTTCCCGAGTTCACCTGGGAGCGCACGGACAAGGTGGATCAGCTGAGGGCCGCCTGCGGCCTCTAGTTTCATGCCGGCGGCCGCATCCGGCCGGCCGCCGGGTTCCTATCTGCAAGCGAAGCGGCCGCATCCTGATTGCGGCCGCTTCTCTTATCCGGGTGCGACGAGGGAGGTTCGATGCAGAGATCCGACGGGCGCTCGGCCCACGTCGAACGGGCGCTGTCCGTGCTGTTCCCCGCATGGGGGCACCTTTCCGCCGGCGAGCGCGACGGGTTGGTGCGCGGCGCACGCCTTCTGCGCTTCGGCGCCGGGGACCACGTTCATGGGGCGCAAAGGGACGAGGGCAGCGTGCTTTTGGTGCTTTCGGGGTCGCTGCGGGCCTACCTGCTGTCGCCCGAAACGGGCAGGGAGGTGACCCTGTTCTTCGTGGGCGGGGGCGAGAACTGCGTTTTGTCGGCCTCGCGCATCCTGTCGATGATCGATTTCGACGTCTTCGTAGACGCGGTGGGCGACACCTCGGTGCTGTCGATCGATGCGGATCGGTTCGATGCGCTGATGAAGGGCAACGTGCATGTGGAAGCGGCGGTCTACCGCCAGACGGCCGAGCGCTTCAGCGAGGTTATGTGGCTTATGTACCAGGTGGTGTTCTGCAGCCTCGACGCGCGCCTCGCGGCGTTTCTGCTGGACGAGGCGCAGCGTACGGGCGCTTCGGTCGTAACCCTCACCCATGCCGAGATCGCGGGGCATATCGGGTCGGCTCGCGAAGTGGTGTCGCGGATGCTGAAGCTGTTCTCACAGGAGGGTCTGGTGGAGCTTTCGCGGGGCAGCGTCGCGCTGGTTGATCGGGAGGCGCTGAGGAAGCGGGCCGCCGCCCGACCGGCTTCCTAGCGGACGAGCGGGCCGCGGTATCCCATGATGCCGCCCATGTTCGTCACGTCCGCATACCCCATCGACCTCAGCTGGCTCGCCGCTCGGGCGCTGCGGGCCCCGCTGGCGCAGTAAAGGTACAGGGGCGCCTGGTCGTCGGGGGCGATGCGGCGGATGGAGGCCAGGTCGGACAGGGGAACGCTGCGCGCCCCTTCGATATGGCCGCGACGGTACTCGTCGGTCTCGCGCACGTCTACGATGAGGGCTCCGCGATCGCGCGCGTCAGCGGTGCTTTCGGTGATGTTGCCGCCTGTGAAGAAAGAGAACAGTCCCATGTAGGCCTTCTTTCGGTCGGTTTTCCAGGGACAGGATACGCGCTCGGTCGCCCGGCCTTCGGTGATCAAGTCACCCAAGGGAGGCGCGCCGCGTCCCATCGCGCCGGGGCGGATCCGCGGGTTCCCGTTGCGCTTGCGCCTCGGCGGCCCGTTTTCGTTTCGCCGGGGCAGCCGGGCTCGTCGCGCCCTATGCCGTCTTCGCGAAGAACTCGCCTGCGATCCGCACGGTCTCCGCAGCATCTTTGGCATACCAGTCCGCCCCTACCATCTGGGCGTATTCGGGGTTCAGCACGGCCCCTCCCACCAGTACGCGCACGTCGGGGGCTTCGGCGCGCAGCAGGGCGATGGTGTCTTCCATGCCGCGGATCGAGGTGGTCATGAGGGCCGAAAGGCCAACGAACTTCACCCCGTGCGTCTTCACGCAGTCCAAAACGACCTGGGGATCGACGTCGCGGCCCAGGTCGATCACGCGGTAGCCGTAGTTTTCCAGCAGCATCCTGACGATGTTCTTCCCGATATCGTGGATATCGCCTTTGACCGTGGCCAAAGCGACGGTGCCCTTGTCCACATCGACCGCTGAGCTGGCCGCCTTGATCACGTCGAAGCCCGCCTTCGCAGCTTCTGCCGAAGCCATGAGCTGGGGAAGGAAGAACGTGCCCCGCTCGAACGCGTCTCCCACCTCGTCGAGTGCCGGGATGAGGTGGGCGTTGATGATCTCGAGCGGATCGGTGTCGGTTAGCATGGCCGTGCAGATCTCGCTCGCGGCCTTTCTCCGGCCCTGCACGATGGCGCTGCGCAGCGAGCCGTCCTCAGACGGGGCCGCGGGATCGCCCGACAGGCCCGTCTCGCCGCCCTTCCCCTGATCGGCCGCTCCTTGAGTTGGCGTTGCGCGATAGTTCGCGTAACCCTCGATGAACCGCCGTGCGCCAGCGTCTTGACCGCACAGGACGCGCCAGGTGTCGACCACTTCGCGGTAGCGCTCCGACAGCGGGTTCAGGATGGGCAGGTCGAGCCCGGCGCTGAAGGCCGCCGCCAAAAAGGTCGCGTTGACCACGGGGCGGGCCGGGAGGCCGAAGCTGATGTTGGACACGCCCAAAACGGTGCGCACCCCCAGCCGCTCTTTGACCAGGGTCACGGCGCGCAGGATGTCGGCCACCTCACTTTGGTTGGTGGAAGCCGACATGACCAGGCAGTCGATGAACACGTCTTCGCGCGGGATCCCCGCCTTCTCGGCGGCCTCCACGATGCGGCTCGCGATGGAGACGCGCTCTTCGGCCGATGGGGGAATGCCGTTCTCGTCCAGCGTGAGCCCGACGACGGCGCAACCGTAGTGCCGCGCGATGGGCAGCACGGACTTCAGGCTCTCCTCTTTGCCGTTCACGGAGTTGATGAGGGCCTTTCCCGCATAGGAACGCACGGCGGCTTCTACGGCGGCCGGGTCGGACGAGTCGATCTGCAACGGAAGGCCGGTGACGCTTTGGATGCGCTTGACCAGCTCGCATAGGCATGCGGCCTCGTCGATCTCGGGAAGGCCGGCGTTCACGTCCAGCGCGTCGGCCCCGGCCCGATCCTGCGAGATGGCCTCGTTGACGACGTAGTCGAAATCGCCTTCGCGCAGCGCGGCCTTCAGCTTCTTCTTACCCGTGGGGTTGATGCGCTCCCCGATCACGCCCACGGATCTGCCGCGGAACTCGAGTGCTTGCTGGGCGCTGGTGATGACGCAGGCGGGGGAGGCGGGCGTGCGCGTCGGCACCCGGTTTTCCACAAGCGCGGCCAAAAGCTCGATGTAGGACGGGTCGGTGCCGCAGCACCCGCCGATGATCGAGGCACCCGCGTCGATCATCCTCCCTACGGAATCGGCGTAGCTTCGCGCCGATACGGAGAACACCGTCTCGCCGTTTTCCATCTGGGGCAGCCCGGCGTTGGCCTGCACCATGACGGGGCAGGTGGCAACCGACAGCATCTCCTCGACGATCGGGGCCAGCGCGTCGGGGCCCAGCGAGCAGTTCACGCCCAGCGCATTCACGCCCAGCGCGTCCAAGGTGTAGGCCGCGACCTTCGGGCTGGTTCCCAGAAACGTGCGGCCCGTCTCGTCGAAGGTCATCGTGGCGAACACGGGAAGGTCGCTGTTCTCCTTGGCGGCCAGCACCGCGGCCTTCGCTTCCAGAAGGTCGGCCATCGTCTCGATGATGAACAGGTCGGCCCCGGCCTCGCATGCCGCGCGCACCTGCTGGGCGAACAGCTCGTAGGCCTCGTCGAACGACAGCGTCCCCATCGGTTCGAGCAGGGCTCCGGTCGGTCCGATGTCGGCGGCCACGTAGCGCGGCTTCGCGGCCCGCGCGCAGGCGACGGCGGCGCCGAACACCTCCTCGACCGTTGCCCGGCCCTCCAGCTTGCGCTCGTTGGCTCCGAAGGTGTTCGTGGTGATCACCTGGGCTCCCGCTTCTACGTAGGAGCGGTGTATGGCGCTCACGTCGTCTGCGTGGGTGAGGCATAGAAGCTCGGGAAGCTCGCCGGCATCCAGGCCGCCTTTCTGCAGCATGGTTCCCATGGCGCCGTCGAACACCAGGTAGGCGCGGCCTTCCAACACCTCGGCGAGGTGGTCGTCTTTCACGCGCACGTCGTCCCGCGCACGTGCGCAAACGGTTCCGTTCGTTATCGGTAGCACGTCGTGCCGTCCTTTCGTATCGAGCAGTACGGGCGAAACGAGCAGTTCGCGCAGCTGCGCTTGTCGTCTTGCGGGGTGTCGAACAGCCCGATGACGGCCGTCGAGCTTTTGGCCGGGACCAGCAGGTTGCTTGCCGTCACCGTGAGCCCCAGCGACTTTTCGGCCCCCAGGATGCGCACGATGGAGGGCTGGACGTCCAGGGGAAGATCTCCGTAGCCGGGTCCGTAGCGCCAGTTGCAGTACAGCCCGCGCTCGTGGGCCTCGCGCACGATGGCGGCGTTGCAGGCGTCGGCCACCGATTCGACCAGCGCCGAGCCGGCGGCGTCGAACATGAACGCGTCGAGCGAGTTCACAAGGCGCATGCGGCGCCCCTCCCGCTCGTTTGACAGCCCCAGGGTGCAGGCCATGAGCGCCGCTTCCCGCGCGCCGGACAGGTGCCTTCCTATATCGTCGCCGGGCAGCACGAGCGTCGTTCCCACCAGGTGCATGCCCCCTTCGACCTCTTCGAGGGGAAAGATCCGGTAGCGGTACCCGGGCGAGGCGGTGCGCTGCACCGCCTCAGCGACCTCGTCGAGGCGCCCGGTAAGCGATTCGTCGATGGCCTGCCCCGCATACCCGAGGTAGCGCAGCGTCTCCGCCCGATCGACGAGGTATCCGCAGCCGCTCATCGCGCGAAGAAGGGCGTCGCGGCGGCTACGGCGGCCCGCGCGATGTCGGGCTGGTTCATGGTGTAGACGTGGATGCCGTCCACGCCGAAGCGCGCAAGCTCGTCGATCTGGCGGCAGGCGTACTCGACGCCCGCCTGGCGCAGGCTGGCCGGGTCGTTCTCGTACCGGGCGAGCAGCTTCACCAAAGGAGCCGGCATGCTGGCACCGCACATGAATACCATGCGGGTCACCTGGCTTTTCGACAAAAAAGGCATGATGCCGAACGTAATGGGCGCCGTCACGTTTGCCGAGCGGGCGCGGTCGAGGAACCGATAGGCGAAGTCGTTGTCGAAGAACAGCTGGGTCACGAAGAACTGGGCGCCGGCGTCCTGCTTTTCTTTCAGGTGGCGGATGTTCTCGTAATCGTCCAAACAGTCGATGTGCCCCTCGGGGTAGGCTGCCGCCCCCACGCAGAACCCCGCTTCGCGCAGGACGGGGATGAGGTCGCGCGCGAGGGCGAAGTCGCCGGGCCGCGCGCCCTCTACCGCGTCGCCGCGAAGCGCGAGGACGTTTTCCACCCCGCGGGCGCGGAGCGAGTCGATGTGGCGCAAGATGTCCTCGGTGCTGGCTCCGGTGCAGGTGAGGTGGGCCATCATATTCAGGCCGAACTCGGTCTGGCCTATGTGCGCCACCTGCTCGGTGAGCGCGGTGTTTCCCGAGCCGCCCGCCGAATACGTGACCGAAACGAAACCGGGGCGAAGCGGGGCGAGCTCGGCTATGACCGAGCGCGCCGCATCGACGGTGAGCTGGCCTTTGGGCGGGAACACTTCGAACGATACGGGCTTCGCGTTTTCGAAGACCTGGGTGATGCGCATGGTTTCCTCCGATGCGTGCGCGTGCTGATCTCGGGGCTGCGATCGCTTCGGTGCGCGGCGCCAGAGGCCAACCTGCGCACCGTCATCGCAACGGGTTCCATCTTATAGAAGAAACCGAACATCGAATCATATGAATAATAGAATTCCAGTCATGCGCTATCGAGAACGGAAGCGCGGGCCTCACAGAAAGGCGGCCCTCAGCGCTCCGACCACGTCGTTCAGGTTGCCCTCGGTGATGCCGGCGTAGTTCAGCACCAGTCGGCAAGTGCCGGGGTCGCTCGGTTCCTGCAGGTCGGTGTAGTCCTCGAGAAACGCCAGGCGCATCCCCGCGCGGGCCCCTCGTGCGCGCGCCTCGTCGTTTGACAGGCGGGTGCGCACGTTCATCAGCAGGTGCGTTCCCGCGTCGCACCGCTCGATGTCGAGGATGCCGGCGAGATCGGACGAGGCGAGCGCCGTCGCAACGAGGTTCCGCGTTTTGCGGTAGTGGTTGCGCAGGCGGTATACCTGGCGCTCGAAATGGCCTTTCTCGATGAAGCGCGCGAGCGCGTACTGCTCGAAGCTCGATACGGCGCTCGAGAACAAGGCTATGGAGCTCTCGTAGCGCTCCAGAAGGCCGGGAGGTAGGATCATGTACCCGATGCGCAACGACGGGGCGAGCGTTTTCGAGAACGTGTTCATGTAGACGACCCTGTCGTTCACGTCTTCGGCGAACAGGGGCGAGAAGGGCTTCGATCCGTAGCGGAACTCGCTGTCGTAGTCGTCTTCCACGATATAGCGCCCCGGCTCGGCGTTGGCCCACTCGAACAGTTCGATGCGCCGCTTCACGGGCATGACGCGCCCTTGGGGAAACAGGTTCGCGGGCGCGACGCGCACGAACGACGCGCCGGTTCGCCCCAGCTCGTCGACGCGCAGGCACCCCTCGTCTGACCGTACGCGCTCCCAGGAGACTCCGCGCAGGTCGGCGATGGTTTCCAGTTTGCGGTACCCGGGATCTTCGAACGCGAACTTCGACTGCCTGCCAAGCAGAACCAGCAGCTGGTCGAACAGGACCTCGGTGCCCGGTCCCACGACCACCTGGTTCGGGGAGGCCTCGATCCCGCGGTTGCGGTAGAGGTAGTCGCACAGGGCGCTTCGCAGGTCGGAAAGGCCCTGGTGCGGAATGGCCTGCATGAGCTCGTCGGTGGGAAGGGACAGCGCCTCGCGCATGCAGCGCCCCCATATGCTGGCCGGAAACAGGTCGAGGCTCGCACGCGTCCCGCCGGTGTCGATGCGCGCCTCGGCCGCTTTCGGGCGCACGGGAGCCTCGTCGGGCAGCAGGCGGGCCTTCGCTCGGGGCTTCGGCGCGTAGTTGACCTCTTCGACGAAGTAGCCGCGGCGTTCCCGCGCGTAGAGGAACCCCTCTGCTAGCAGCATGTCGTAGGCGCGCATGACCGTGTTGGCCGAAGCGCCGAGGTGGTTCGCAAGCGACCGTTTACCGGGCAGGCGGTCCCCGGGGGCGAGCCTGCCGTCCACGATATCGTCGCGGATGCGCTCGTACAGGAACTCGTACAGGGGCTGCTTTTCGGGGCATTCGTTCAGGTCATAGGTGAGCATGGGCCCTCCGTGAGATCGAAGCGATCAACTGGTACCTAAAAAAATAAATTTTCTGGGACTTAAAACAGTATCAGATAACGCCTAGCATCGGGGGTGCAACGAACGGTTTCGACACAAGGAGATCGAAATGAACGTGAATCTGAAAGATATGTACGGCCTGTTCATCGATGGTAAGTTCGTCCCCGCATCCGATGGCGGGACCTTCGCGACCACCAACCCCGCGACCGGGCAGCACCTGGCCGATGTCGCCGAGGCGACCAAGGAGGACGTCGATGCGGCCGTCGCCGCCGCCTGGCGCGCTTTCGACACCTGGAAGCACGTGGGGGACGCCGAGCGGGCGTCCATCCTGAACAAGATCGCCGACGTCATCGACGAGAACAAAGAGCTGCTGGCCACGGTGGAGTCGATGGACAACGGCAAGCCCATCCGCGAGACCATGAACATCGACGTTCCCTTCGCGGCCGACCACTTCCGCCTGTTCGCCAGCGCCGTGCGCACCGAGCAGGGCACCTCCCGGGTGCTCGACGGGGGCATGCTCAGCCTGGTGATGCGCGAGCCCATCGGCGTCGTCGGCCAGATCGTGCCGTGGAACTTCCCCTTCCTCATGGCGGCGTGGAAGCTGGCCCCGGTTCTGGCGGCAGGCGACTGCACCGTGTTCAAGACGTCTTCGACCACGCCGTTGAGCGTGATCGTGCTCATGGAGCTCATCCAGGACATCGTCCCGGCGGGCGTCATCAACGTGGTCTCGGGCAAGGGCTCGGCGTGCGGGCAGTTCCTGCTGGACCATCCCGATCTGCGCAAGCTGGCCTTCACGGGCTCGACCAGCGTGGGCTACGGGGTGGCGAAGGCCGCGGCCGAGAAGCTTATCCCCGCGACGCTCGAGCTGGGCGGCAAGAGCGCCAACATCTACTTCGACGACTGCGATCTCGACCGGGCCATCGACGGGCTCATGCTGGGCATCCTGTTCAACCAGGGCCAGGTGTGCTGCGCCGGGTCGCGCGTGTTCGTGCAGGCGGGGATCTACGACCGCTTCGTCGAACGCGCAATCGAGCAGTTCGGCCGGGTCGTGCAGGGCGATCCGCTCGATCCGCAAACCCAGATCGGCACCCAGATCAACGAAGGCCAGCTCAAGAAGATCGCCTCCTACATCGACATCGCGCGGGAAGAGGGCGCGACCATCGCCATGGGCGGCGAGCGCAACGCCGAAGGAGAGCTTGCCAAGGGCAGCTTCTTCAAGCCGACGCTGATCACGAACGCGACCAACGACATGCGCGTCGCCCGCGAGGAGATCTTCGGGCCCGTCGCGGTGGTCATCAGGTTCGAGACCGAAGACGAAGTGGTCCGCATGGCCAACGATTCCGAGTACGGACTGGGCGGCGCGGTGTGGACGAGCGACATCACGCGGGCCCTGCGCGTGGCGCGCAACGTCGAGACCGGCCGCATGTGGGTCAACACCTACAACCAGATCCCCGCCGGCGCTCCTTTCGGCGGCGTGAAGAAGTCCGGTATCGGGCGCGAGACCGACATCGCCATCCTGGACGCCTATACCCAGAAGAAGAACATCATGATCAACCTGAACGACGCGCCCAGCGGTTTCTATCCGCTGAAATAATCGAGGTTGCGCGGGCGTCTGGGAGTTCGGGTGCGCCGCTGCTACACTGGCCGTATGAAAATCGCTCAGGTAGTTCTCGACATACCCACCCAGGCGCTCGACGCCCCCTACACCTATCTCGTCGCCGAGGAGAAAAACGACGATCTCGAGTTCGACGTGGCCGTTGGCTGCGTCGTTCTCGTGCCGTTCGGCGGACGGCGGGCCTGCGGGTTCGTCGTGGCCATCGAGGAGGTATCCGAGCTCGATCTCGCCCAGAGGATGGATCCGTCCAAGCTGAAGCACGTGATCCGCGCGCTGGGGCCGGCGTATTTCGACGAAGAGGGCGCGGCGTGCGCCCAGTACCTCTCCGAGCGCTACATCGCGCCGCTGTCGGCGTGCGTGCGCCTGTTCACCCCTCCGGGGGGCATTCCGCGCATGGTGCGCTCGCGCGACGGGCATTGGCGCCTCGAAGAGCCGACGGTGGGCGAGGTGGACGACCGCTGGATCACGGCCGGCCCTGCATTCGGGGAGTTTCGGCCCCGCAAGAACGCGGCGAAGCAGATCGCCATCCTCAAGGCGCTCGAGGCGGGCGATCTGCGCGCGGTCGAGCTGTCGGCCGAGTTCGGAGCGGTGGCGTCCACGCTGAAGGCCCTCGAGGCGAAAGGCGCGATCGCCATCGAGCGCCGCCGCCGCTTCCGCGGGGACGCCCCGCGCGGAAACTCGTTCGTTCCTTCGGTGAAGCCGCAGCTCACCGAAGGGCAGAAGGCTGCGGTGGATGCGATCGCCCAGGCGCGTGCGGCGGCGCGGGGCGAGACGGTCCTTATCGACGGCGTCACCGGGTCGGGCAAGACCGAGGTGTACCTGCAGGCCATCGAGTCGGTGGTGGAGGCGGGGCGCACCGCCATCGTGCTGGTCCCCGAGATATCGCTCACGCCCCAGACGGTCGCGCGCTTCCGCGGGCGCTTCGGCGACCGGGTGGCCGTCATGCACTCGCGCATGAGCCAGGGAGAGCGCTACGATCAGTGGGACTTCATCCGCTCGGGGGAGGCGCGCGTGGTGGTGGGTGCGCGAAGCGCCCTGTTCACGCCGCTGTCGAACCTGGGCCTCATCATCATCGACGAAGAGCACGAGGGCTCCTACAAGCAGGACAGCGCCCCGCGCTACCATGCGCGCGACGTGGCACTGTGGATGGTGCGCCGCGCGGGGGCGACCCTGGTGCTGGGTTCGGCCACCCCTTCGATCGAAAGCCTCCATGCCGCGGTGAAGGACCCGCTTTGGCGCGCGGTGCTTCTGCCCGAGCGCGCGAACGGGAGGCCCCTGCCGCAGATCACCGTCATCGACATGGCCAAGGAGTTCGGCCAGGGGTCGCGCTCGATGTTCTCGCGCACGCTGGCCCGCGCCCTGGAAGAGGAGCTGGCGGCGGGCCGCAAGGCCGTCCTCATGCTGAACCAGCGCGGGTTCGCGAAGTTCGTGCTGTGCCGCGCCTGCGGGTTCGTGCCCTCCTGCCCGCACTGCTCGACGTCGCTCACCTACCACGAACAGGGCGCCTACCTCACCTGCCACCATTGCGGGTACCGCATTCCCGTGCCCGGTGCGTGCCCGGAGTGCGCAAGCCCCTATCTCAAGAAGTTCGGCGCCGGTACCCAGCGCGTCGAGGCGGACCTGCGCGTGCTGATCGACGGGTTTTCCAGCGTGACGTCTGAAGTGCCCATCATCCGGATGGACGCCGATACCACCAAGGGGAAAAACGCCCACCAGGACCTGCTGGATCGGTTCGCATCGGCCGACGCCGCGGTGCTTCTGGGAACCCAGATGATCGCCAAGGGCCTCGATTTCGACGACGTGACCCTGGTGGGGGTCATCAACGCGGACACCATGCTGAACCTTCCCGACTACCGGGCTGCCGAGCGCACGTTCGACCTGGTCGAACAGGTCGCGGGCCGCGCGGGCCGCGCCGAGCTGCCCGGGCGGGTGATGGTGCAGACCTACGAGGCCGACCACGCCGCCATCCGCGCGGCGGCCCGCTACGACCGCGCGCTGTTCCTGCGCGACGAGCTCCCCAAGCGCAAAGCCCTGGGATACCCTCCCTATGTGCGCATGGCCAACGTGCTGATCTGGGGAAAGGACGAGAAATCGGTGGAGGGCCAGGCGAAGGCGCTCCAGCGCGACCTCGTGCGGCGCGTAAGCGAGTACGGCGGTTCGGCCTGGCGGGTGCACGACGCCGTGCCCTGCGTGCTGGCCAAGCTGCGCAACACCTACCGCTGGCATATCGTGGTGAAATGCCCGGTCGACGCGGATATCGCGCGCGTGCTTCTGCCTCTGTTCCGGGCGCGCAAGGCCGATCCGCGCGTAAGTGTGGCGGTGGACGTCGATCCCAACGACTTGCTGTAGGGACCCGATCGGCGCCGATGGGGGAGGGCGGCGGCCTGCGGTGCGACGTTTCGGGGCGGAAAGCGTTCGAGCGCGGCGGGAACGAGGATTCGCCTCCATAATTCCGACGGGGCTTACGGTTTGGTCGAAAACGTAGTAAACTTCACCCTTGTATCTTTGTGCCCAAATTCAGGTGGATACGGGCAAAAGCTCCAGGGTCGAAAGGAAGTTCACGTGGCTGAAGCCTCGGAAAAGACAACGACGAAAACCAAGCGCATCGCAGACGAAAAAGCAGGTGATCTTATCGAGAACGTCGAAGAGGGAGCAATCGGGACCGAAGAGGGCGCTGCGCCCGCCGACGCGGCTAAGAAGGCGGCCAAACCGAAGAAGCCCGCTGCCAAGAAAGCCGCCGAGACCGATGCCGACGAATTCGAGGACTCCGACGACGTCGAGCCCGAGGGGATCGGCGCGGTCGACGCGGCCGATGCCGACAAGGACCATTCCGACCCCGACTCCGACGACGAGGACCTGCTCGAGGGAATCCCCGAGGAGGAGCTGAAAGCCGTTTCCGACGTCCAGCTTCCCAAGGTCACCAACAGCCGCGTCAGCAAGGTGAAGTCGCGCCGCCGCGCCGCGGATGCGGGCGTCACCATGCTCACCGGCGACCCGGTCCGCATGTACCTGAAGGAGATCGGCAAGGTTCCGCTGCTCACCGCGGCAGAAGAGATCGATCTGGCCATGAAGATCGAAGCGGGCGTCGCGGCCACCGAGGAGCTCGAGCGCGCAGAGGAGGAAGGCGTCGAGCTCGAACGGCGCGAGAAGCGCCGCCTCGGCCGCATCGAACAGGTCGGTATCGATGCGAAGCAGCAGCTCATCGAAGCGAACCTGCGCCTGGTCGTATCCATCGCCAAGCGCTACGTGGGCCGCGGCATGCTGTTTTTGGACCTTATCCAAGAGGGCAACCTGGGCCTTATCCGCGCGGTCGAGAAGTTCGATTACAAGAAGGGCTTCAAGTTCTCGACGTACGCGACCTGGTGGATCCGCCAGGCCATCACGCGCGCCATCGCCGATCAGGCCCGCACCATCCGCATTCCCGTGCACATGGTGGAGACCATCAACAAGCTCGTGCGCATCCAGCGCCAGCTGCTCCAGTCGCTGGGCCGCGAGCCAACCCCCGAGGAGATCGGCGAGGAGATGGGCCTGACCGCCGAGCGCGTGCGCGAGATCCAGAAGATCAGCCAGGAGCCGGTGAGCCTCGAGACGCCCATCGGCGAGGAAGAGGACAGCCAGCTGGGCGATTTCATCGAGGACACCGACGCGGTGGTTCCGCCCGACGCCGCCAGCTTCTCCATGCTGCAAGAGCAGCTGGCCAAGGTGCTTGACGGCCTGGCCGAGCGCGAGCGCAAGGTCATCAGCCTGCGCTTCGGGTTGGAAGACGGGCATCCCCGCACGCTCGAAGAGGTGGGCAAGGAATTCGGCGTCACGCGCGAACGCATCCGCCAGATCGAGAGCAAGACGCTTGCCAAGCTGCGCCATCCCTCCCGCTCGTCCAAGCTCAAAGACTACCTGGAAGACTAATCCCAACTCGAGGACTGCATGACTCAGCAACTTGAACTGTTCGCAAGCTGCCTCTCCGGTATGGAGGGGCAGCTTGCCGAGGAACTGAAAACGTTTCGCATCAGGAAAGTGCGCCCCTTAGCCGGGGGCGTTGCTTTTTTCTGCGATCTGGAGGCGGCATACCGCACCTGCCTGTGGTCGCGCCTGGCCGCCCGCGTGATGCTGGTGCTCGACCGCGTGAGCGCGGCCGACGCCGATGCGCTGTATGCGGGTGCTCACGGGATCGCCTGGGAGGATATCGTATCGAGCGAGGCCAGCGTGGCCGTCCACGCATCGGGTGCCAACGAACAGCTGCGCAACACGCGCTTCACCTCGCTGAAGGTGAAGGATGCGGTGGCCGACCGCCTGCGCGCGTTCGCCCCCGAGCGCGCCCAGTCGCCCGAGAGGCCCCGGCGCGTGGCCATCGACGTGCGCATCCGCAACGACAAGGCGACGATCTCGCTCGATCTGGCGGGCGGCGCGCTGGGGACGCGTTCCTACTTCTCAGATGACGATACCGACGACGCCGCCCTCGAAGCGCTGCTCGCCGCCGGTTTGCTGGCGCAGGCTTCGTGGGCCGAGTGCGCCGCGAAGGGGTTCGGCTTCGTCGATCCGGTGTGCGGAAACGGCGTGCTGTTCACCGAGGCGGTGTCCGCCGCGTGCGACCGCGCTGCGGGGTTGGGTCGCGAGCGCTGGGGCTTTGCCGGATGGAAGGGCCATGACGAGGCGCTGTGGGGAAAGCTGGTGCGTGAGGCGGAGCGGCGGTTCGAAGAGGGGCTTTCCCGAATCGCGGGAGCCGACGCCCTCGCCGCCGGTCCGACGGCCCGGCCCGACACGACGCGCGTGCGGTTCGTGGGCGTGGCCGCGTCGTCTCCTGCGATCTCGAGGGCGCGCGACCATATCCGCCGCGCCGGCTTGCGCCCTGTCGCCAGCGTCGAGCTGGGCGATGCCGAAAGCATCGTCCCGCTCGTGCGGCGCGTCTCGGCGATCGCGAACCGCTACGCCGCGGCCGATGCCGCGGGGCTGCTGGTCGCCGGCAATCCCGAGGCGCGCGCCGCGGGCAAGCGCGCGAGCCTGCAAGCGGCCGAGATCGCGTTCGTGAACGCCTGCGCGACGGCGCCCGAGGGCTCGGTGTTCGCTCTTGCAGGGGGAGCGGGCGCGGTCGCCCGATTCAAGAGCAGGGCCGTTTCCAGCCAAAGGGTCGGGCGCGATCGCATCGAGACGATCCTGCGCGTGTTCGACACCGCGCCGGATGCGGGCGTGACCATCGAGATCCCCGACTCTTCGGGAGGCGCTCCGCGCAAGGTGCAGGTGTACGACGAAGGGTCGATCCAGTTCGCTTCCCGTCTGCGCAAAGTGCTGAAGGAGCGGCGGAAATGGGCGGCGGCAGAAGATGTTTCCTGCTATCGCATCTACGACGCCGACCTTCCCGAATACGCGGTCGCCATCGATGTGTACGAGGGCTGCGGCGAGGCGCGCGGCAACACGTACCTGCATGTTTCCGAATACGCGGCCCCCTCGTCGGTCGATCCCGAGAAGGCGCGCCACCGTTTCGCCGACGCGCTGTGCATCGCTGCGGTGGTGTGCGGCGTGAGGCCCGACCACGTGTTCGCCAAAACGCGCATGCGCGACAAGGGCGGCAGCCAGTACCGCGATGCGGGGGACCGCCCCTACGTGACCACCGTCGAAGAGGGGGGCTACACGTTCGAGGTCGATCTGAACGGGCGCCTCGACACGGGCATCTTCCTCGACCACCGCATCACCCGCAGCCTGGTGGGCAAGCGCGCCCAGGACGCGCGGTTCCTCAACCTGTTCGCCTATACGGGCACGGCCACGGTGTACGCCGCCGGGGGCGGCGCGCGCAGCACGGTAACGGTCGATCTGTCGCAGACGTATCTGGAATGGGCCGACCGCAACATGCTGGCGAACGGGTTCGACGGATCCGAGCACTCGTTCGAGCGCGGCGACGTGATGCGCTGGCTGACCGACGCGCGTCGAAGCGGTCGGCGCTTCGACGTCATCTTCGTCGATCCGCCCACGTTCTCGAACTCGAAATCGATGGGGAAGCGCACCTGGGACGTCCAGCGCGACCACGTGGAGCTGCTGATCAACGTGACGCGCCTGCTTTCCGAGGAGGGCGAGGCTATCTTCTCGTGCAACCTGCGCTCGTTCAAGCCCGACCTCGAGAAGCTCGAGCGCTACGGCGTTGCGCTCGAGGACGTGTCGGCCAGCACCATCCCCGCCGATTTCGCGCGCACGCCCAAGATACACAAGTGCTATATCGTGACGCGGGCATAGCGCACGCGGCGCGGTTTTCGCGCACCGGGGCCGAGCCCTGCGTTCAGTGGGGCGTATCGATTGCGTTTTCTCGTGGGGAGATGTGCGCGGGCGGTTCGGTTGCGCTAGAATACGTCGGTACGCGCCCTTAGCTCAATGGCGGAGCAGGGGACTCATAATCCCTTGGTTGCAGGTTCGAGTCCTGCAGGGCGCACCATCGATACGCGAAGGCCAGTCGGGCGAACCGGCTGGCCTTTTCAATGACCGCGCCGGCCGGTGCGCGGCGGAGTCGGCCTTTTCGGGCAAGCGGCCTAGGACTCGGCCTCGATCAGCTGCAGGGCCTCGGACTTCGAGTGGATGCCGAGCTTCTGGTACACGTGGCGCACGTGGGTTTTCACGGTGTTTTCCGACAGGAACAGCATCTGCCTGATCTCGGTGCGCGATCTTCCCTCGCCGATCAGCTGCAGGATCTCGGCTTCGCGCGCCGTCAGGCCGAACCGTTCGGCGACGGCGGCGCACCGCGCAAGGTAGCGCTCCCGATCGCCTTCGACGCGGGCTCCCGTGGTGACGCTGATGCCCGAAGCGCCCCAGTCGTCGTTCACGGTTTTCTCGCTCACCCATATCACCAGGCATGCAACGATGGCGACGGCGCCTGCCGCCATGCATGCGAAAAGGAAGGCCTGGTCGTAATGGAGTCCGAACTCCCAGATGCTGCGTTTCGCGATCACGCCGGCCAAGATGGCCGCCTCGCTGCAGGCTCGCACGATGGCGAACATGCGCAGCGCGGGAACGTCGAAGCGTCGCGCGATGTTGGCGAGCAGCAGCAGGACGAAGAGGGTGAACCACACGTAGGCGAGCTTCGCCGCTATCGAGACCAGCTCTCCGAACTCCGATCCCGCAAACGGCATCGAAACGAGCGCAACGAGGGCCAAAGGCAACGACACCTGCGCCAACAGGCGGGCATCGAAGCGCTCGCGCAGGATGAACGCCATTCCCAGCAGCGCCATGCCCGCAAGCCCGGTTGCGAGGACGCGGTGGATGGCGCCGCCCGTTTGGCTGGACAGCAAAAGCCCGCAGAGCCCGCTCATGAAGGCGGCGATGATCATGAGGGCGATGAGCTTCCACGGAACGGGGAACCTGACGTCGCTTTTCCAGGGAGCTTCGGGCGCGACGAGCTTTTGGCTGGCAAGCGCGCATGCCGCGCAGAGCAGGGGAAGCGCTGAAGTCAGCGCGAGGGCGACGGGTTGCCTCATCGAGACGATCCCCAGCGACACGAGCATGGCGGCGATGCAGCTCGCGGCTCCGTAGACTACGGTCTGGGTGGCGCCCATGCGGCTGTAGATCTGGGCCCAGACGCAGAACAGAACCGCCCCGCCAACAGCGGTGACGACAGATCCCAAAGCAAGGGCCGCCGTGTCGCCCGCACCCGGGATCAAAACGAACCCGCAGATCGCCGTGCCCGCCGAGGCGATTCCCGAAAGGACCCAGAGCGCAGGCCGATGGTGGGCGAGCGATCCGATGCGCGGGGCCATGACGGCCAGGACCACAAACGTCGAGATGTCGCCGATGCGCATGAACAGGTCGCTCACGTTTCTGGCGTCCAGATCGTGCGCTCCGGTCACGGGGAAGATCTCGACGATGTGCGTGCAGCATAGCCATGCGATGAGCAGGCTCGCTCCCAAGAAGCGCAGGGGGAAGATCGTCGCGGTCGAGGTGCTGTCGAGGGCCGTCGCATCCATCAGGTCGCGCACGGACGCCTCGTCGCTTCGAGGCCTCTTCTCGGTACCCGTCATCCGTCCCCTCCGTTTCCGCCAGTGATGAGATTGTATCCGAAAGGCCCGCAGCGGCCTTCACAAGAGTAAGGCCAACGTATTCTCTCCTATCGAAACACCAGTTCACAGACGGGGTGATTTTACGGGTGAGGAAGCTTCGCCCGCTTTTCGCAGGTTTTCATCCGTGCGGTTCGCCGCGAGGGAAGCCATGCTGGGGGTATCGCGCGGACAGCGCACAGCTTACAGCGGGGCACGGCGGTGCGCCCCGATCGAAGGAGGGAGCGAGATATGGCATACGAGGGACGGGGTCTGACGCGTCGAGGGTTCATCGGCTTGGGATCGGCCGCGGTTTTGGCTGCGGGGGCGGCGGGGCTTGCGGGGTGCGCCCCTCAGTCGCGCAAGGAGTCGAAGGCCTCCGACAAGACCGCACAGGCGGATTCCGGGGCGGTTGCGAAAGAGTCCGCGGACGAGACCAGGCAAACCGATATCGTCATCGTCGGCGCGGGCGGAGCGGGCATGTGGGCCGCCGTCGAGGCGGTCGATGCGGGCAAGGGTGTCATCGTGGTCGAGAAGGGCCAGAACGTGGGCGTTTCGAACGGCTCGATCGCGGGCGGCCCCTTCATGGTGCAGTCCCAGCTGCAAAAAGACGCGGGCATCACGCTTACGGTGAACGAGGCCGTCGAGCATATCATGGATTACGCCCATTGGGCGACCAACGCGCCCGCCATCCGTGCGGCGGTCGAGCTGTCGGGCGACACGATCGATCGCTTCACGCGCGATTTCGGCGTCGCGACCGGGCTGCGCCCCGACAACTACGGAGCCGGCCACGCGTCGGTGCGCGCTAACTTCCAGTCCGATCCGAAGGACTCGAAGACCCAGGCCAAGGGCGAGGATCGCATGGGTCCGCTCCAGGCGCACATCGAGGGGAAGGGGGGCGAGTTCCTGTTCGGCGCGACCGGAAAGGCGCTGCTTCTCGACAACGGCGCGGTCAAGGGCGTTCAGTGCGAGGTGGACGGGAAGGTCGTGAACATCGAGGCCAAGCAGACCATCGTGTGCACGGGCGGGTTCCTGGGCAATGCGGAGAAGATGCAGGAGCATTTCGGCACGCATGTGAACCCGCTGGGCAACATCTTGTCTGTCGGCGAGGGCATCGATATGGTCAAGGCCGCAGGCGGACAGCTGTCTACCCAGTGGGGCATCGCCGGTAACGAGTTCACGGGTTCGAACCAGAACGCCAACGGTGTGTGGAACCGCAAGAGCGCGGCGTTCACGATCGGCATATACGGCACGTTGCTGGTGAACAACCAGGGCCGCCGCTTCAGCAACGAGGGGCGCTTCGCGAACCTCCCGCTTGCTTTGGGCGGAGCGATCAGCTTGCTGGGCGGCCAGTACTACGCGATCGTCGATCAGAAGTACGTCGATGGGTTGGCGTCGGGCGTGGACGCGTGGACGCTTTGCGGCTCGGACGAGGTCAATTGGCGCACGGGCAGCATGACGTTGAAGGGCAAGCCGCTCGAGAACGTTCAGGAGGAGATGGACAAGGCCGTGGCCGAAGGGTGGGCCTTCAAGGCCGACACGGTCGAGGCGCTTGCCGAGGCTATCGGCGCGCCCGATCTGACGAAGACGCTGGACGAGTACAACGGCTATTGCGCGGCGGGAGAAGACGGGCAGTTCATGAAGCCCGCATGCTTCTTGCAGCCGGTGGCGGAGGGCCCGTTCTACGCGCTTCAATACGAGCCCAGCGCTTGGGTCACCATCGGCGGGATTCGCACGAACGACCATCTGCAGGCGATCGATGCGAAAGGCCTGCCCATCGAGGGTCTGTTCGTGGCCGGGGCGGACAACGGCACGCTGATGAGCGCCCCGTACTGCGACTACGAGGGCTACAGCCTCATGTGCGCTTACAGCGGCGGGCGCTTGGCGGGCAAGTACGCCGCAGCCGCCATCTAGCCGGCGGATGCCCCTGTCGCTTCATGGTTTGGTTTCGCGATCGCCCCTGGTTGGCCAGGGGCGATCGCGCGTTCGGGTCGGGATGCTGGTGCGATCTAGAGCGCGCTTCAGCAAGCTCCCTCATCGCTATTCAGCGAGGCGCGAACTCAGCATGCGAATCGATCTGTGCGTGTGGTCTTCGCATTGCGAGACCGCTCCGAAGCGGAAACTCACCCGGAACTCAGCACTGAGTTCCGGGGTATGTACTTGAGGTATTCGCCGGCCGAAGTCAAAGGGGAGCCCGCTATTCAACCGCAATCCACTTTCCGGCGCGAGCGCTTCCTTCTCGGAGCAGCCTGCCGTCCTCCTTCAGCTCTGCGACCAACCTCTCGACGCTTCTTTTCGAGCGGCCGAGATGGCCCGCCAGCTGGTCGATGTTGGCGCAGGGGTTCTCCTTGAAGAACTCGATCGTTCTGCTTTTCATCGCGTCGCGTTCGCCCGTCGGCTTTGCGAAGGGGAGGATCGAATCCCTGATTACCTCGAGCATGAACTCGACGAAAACTTCGCTGGAACCCATCGAATCAGATTTTGCGAGAGCCTCATAGTAACCAGTCTGACGCTGTCTGATGGTGCTCTCAATGGGTAGCCAGGCAAGGACGGGCCTCCACTTGGAAAGTATGAGCGTGTGCCAGAGTCTGCCGGTCCTGCCGTTTCCGTCCGAGAAAGGATGGCAGAACTCGAACTCGAAATGGAAGATGCAGGAGGCGAGGAGCGGATGTGTCGGGGTGGTCTTTAGCCATGCGAAGATGTCGGCCATGACTTTGGGGACGTAGGCGGCCGGGGTCCCCGCGTGGATCAGTGCGTCGCCGTCGAACACGCCGACGTTGCCCGATCTGAAGCGGCCCGCCTCAGAAACGAGATTCTCCATCATGACGCCGTGTACCCGCAAAAGGTCTTCCAAGGAGCACGGGTCCAGTTCGGAAATCAGGTCGTAAGCGCGTTTTGCGTTTTCGACTTCCAGGATGTCGTTGCTGTTGCCGAGCACCCTCTTTCCGTCGAGGATCGCTGTAACGGCCTGTTCGGCGAGTTTGTTGCCCTCGATTAAAAGCGACGAGTGAATCGTCTTGATCCTGAGTTCTCGATGGAGCGTGGGGCTTTTCGCTAGCGGCGCTTCAGGAGAAATCATTCCCACGAGCTCTGCGATCTCCATGCAAAGGGAGTCGATTCGGTCATTGCGATTAAACGGCGGTCGATAAGCCATGAGCAACCTTCCTTTTACCGCCAATAGTTTACCGCCATTGGCGGTAAATCGCAATTGATACGCTTCGTTTTCGACTGCGGATACATCTTTCTGCCAGGCGTTCGCGATCGAGGTCCTTGCTCCGTCGAAAGCGGGGTTCCGCCCGCCGCGCTCGCCGTTTCGGCGCATCTATGGGACAATGGAGGGCGTTTATCGCATCGACATCCAGGAAGGTACCATGGCCGAATTCATCTACCAAATGCACCAGGCGCGCAAGGCGCATGGAGACAAGGTCATCCTCGACGACGTCACCCTCAGCTTCTATCCCGGCGCCAAGATCGGCGTGGTGGGCCCCAACGGCATGGGCAAATCGACCCTGCTGAAGATCATGGCCGGCCTCGAGGACGTGTCGAACGGAGACGCGCGGCTGACCCCGGGTTATTCGGTGGGCATCTTGCTGCAGGAGCCGCCCCTCGAAGAGGACAAGACCGTCCTGGAAAACGTCCAGCTCGCTTTCGGCGACGTGTACGCGAAGGTCGCGCGCTTCAACGCCATCGGCGCGGAAATGGCCGACCCCGATGCCGATTTCGACGCGCTTATGGACGAGATGGGCAAGCTGCAAACCGAGATCGACGCCGCTGACGGATGGGATCTCGATAGCAAGCTGTCCCAGGCCATGGATGCGCTGCAGTGTCCCGATCCCGACATGCCGGTGAACGTTTTGTCGGGCGGGGAGCGGCGCCGTGTGGCGCTCTGCCGTCTTTTGCTGGAAGCTCCTGATCTGCTTTTGCTCGACGAGCCCACCAACCATCTCGATGCCGAGTCGGTGCTGTGGCTCGAGCAGTTCCTGCGCACGTACCCCGGCGCCGTCCTGGCGGTCACGCACGACCGCTACTTCCTCGACCACGTGGCCGAGTGGATATGCGAGGTGGATCGCGGCAGCCTCTTCCCCTACAAGGGGAATTACTCCACCTACCTCGAGACGAAGGCCGCCCGCATCGCCTCCCAGGGCGTCCAGCAGGAGCGTCTGGCCAAGAAGCTGGCCGCCGAGCTGGAGTGGGTGCGTTCGAGCCCCAAGGCCCGCCAGGCGAAGAGCAAGGCCCGCCTCGAGCGCTACGAGCAGATGGCCGCCGAGGCCGCTTCCGGCAAGAAGCTCGACTTCACTGAGATCCAGATCCCGGTCGGTCCGCGCCTGGGGGCGAAGGTCATCGAGGTCGAGGGGCTGCGCAAGTCGTTCGGAGACCGCGTGCTGTTCGACGGGCTGTCGTTCTCGCTTCCCCCCAACGGCATCGTAGGCGTGATCGGCCCTAACGGAGTGGGTAAGTCCACGCTGTTCAAAATGATCATGGGCATCGAGCAGCCCGATGGCGGAACGCTCGACATCGGCGAGTCCGTGAAGATCTCGTATGTCGATCAGGGCCGCGAGGGAATAGATCCCGACACCAAGCTGTGGGAAGTGGTTTCGGGCGGAACCGATTTCATGCAGGTGGGCGACACCGAGATCCCCAGCCGCGCATATGTGGCCAGCTTCGGTTTCAAAGGTTCCGACCAGCAGAAACCCGCAGGCGTTCTCTCTGGCGGCGAGCGCAACCGACTGAACCTCGCGCTCACGCTGAAGCAGGGCGGCAATCTGCTTTTGCTCGACGAGCCCACCAACGACCTCGACACCGAGACGCTGGCCAGCTTGGAAGAGGCGCTTCTGGCCTTCCCCGGCTGCGCGGTGGTGGTCAGCCACGACCGCTGGTTCCTCGATCGCGTGGCCACGCACATCCTGGCGTGGGAGGGAACCGACGAGAACCCTGCGAACTGGCATTGGTTCGAGGGTAACTTCGAGGCTTACCAGGAAGACCGCGAGAAGCGGCTGGGCCCCGACCTGTCGAAGCCCCATCGCATCCACCGCAAGCTCACGCGCGACTAACCCCTAACCCGTCGGCGCTCGACCGCTGCGATCAGCTGGTCGAGCGCTTTTTGCAGGTAAGCTCGCTGAGTGGCGACGTTGATGCGGATGAACCCGTCGCCGTCCTTGCCGAACATGTCGCCGCAGTCCAGCCAGAGCCCCGCTTCGTCTTCGATGAAGCGCACGAGGTCTTTGCCGTAAAGACCCAGTTCGCGTGCGTCAACCCACACCAGGTAGGTGCTTTCGGGGCGCATGACCTTAAGCTCGGGCGCCGTCGTGCCGAGGTGCGATTCCACCAGTTCGATGTTTCCGGCCAAGTAGGCCTTCAGCTGGTCGAGCCATTCCCCTCCGTGCTCGTAGCATGCCTGGGTGGCGACGACGCCCATGGTGTTGGGCTGGCTGTAGCCGCTTTTCGATACCTGGGCCCGCAGGGTGCGCCGCAGCTGGGGGTTGGGCACGATGATGTTGGAAGTCTGCAGGCCGGCGAGGTTGAAGGTCTTGCCGGCGGACGTGCACACGACGCAGCGGTCGGCGAACTTTCTTCCCAGCGAAGCGTAGGCGGTGTGCGCGAACCCGGGTTGGGCAAAGTCCATGTGGATCTCGTCGCTCACCACCAGCACGTCATGCGCATTGCAGATCTCGCCCAGGCGCCGCAGCTCTTCGGCGGTCCATACGCGCCCGCCGGGGTTGTGGGGGTTGCACAGCAAGAACAGCTTGGCGCCGTATTCGGTCAGCGTGCGCTCGAACGCCTCGAAATCGATTTCGTAGCGGCCGTTTCCGTATACGAGCGCAGCGTTTGCCACCGTGCGGCCGTTGTCCGCTATCACCTCGCTGAACGGGTAGTACACCGGCTGCTGGACGAGCACGGCGTCCCCGGGTCGGGTGAAGGCCTGCACGCATAGCGCGAGCGCGCCGACGATGCCGGGGGTATGCACGAACCACTCCGGTTCCACATGCCAGTTATGGCGGGTTTCCATCCAGTTCCCAACGGCGGCATAGTAGGCGTCCCCCGGCTCGGTATAGCCGAAGATGCCGTGGCGCGAACGTTCTACCAGCGCGTCGATGGCCGGCTGCGGTGCGCGGAAATCCATGTCGGCAACCCAGAGCGACAGCAGGTCGGCAGAGCGATGGCGCGACTCTGCGCGGTCGAATTTGAGGGAGTCGGTTCCGTGGCGGTCGATGGGTTCGTCGAAGTCGTAGACGGTCATGGCTCGGTCCTTTCCGTTGTCAGCGGGATTTGCCCGCACGGGGCTATGCGAGCGCCTGCTCGAGGTCGGCGATGAGGTCGTCGGCATCTTCCATCCCGACGCTCAGGCGCAAAAACCTCTCTCCGATGCCGAGACGCTCCCTTATGTCGAGGGGCATCGATCCGTGCGTTTGGACGAAGGGGTAGGTGATGAGGCTCTCGCATCCGCCGAGGCTTTCGGCGAACGTGATCACGTCCACGCGCCGCAGCACCTCGAGCAACCGCTCGTTGCTATCGACGTTGAAGCTGATCATAGCACCGAACCCGTCGGTCTGCCGACAGCTGAGGGCGTAATCGGGGTGATCGGGGTCGCCCACGTAGAACACGTCGGTCACGTGGGGGTGGCGTTTCAGCCAAGATGCGATTCTGAGGGCGCTTTCCTGCTGGCGGCGCAGGCGCACGCCCAGCGTCTTCAGGCTGCGCAACATGAGCCATGCGTCGAAGGGCGCCAGAGCCGCCCCTTCCGACATGTAGTCCATGAAGATGCGCTCGAGGTGGGAGTCGTCTTTCAGGACAATGAATCCGCAGGTCACATCATTGTGGCCGCATAGATACTTGCTTCCGCTGTACACCACCAGATCGGCTCCGTGCTCGAAGGGGCGCTGGAAGAGGCAGGTGAGGAAGGTGTTGTCCACGATCAGAAGCGCCCCGTTTCCGTGCGCGATGTCGGAAAGCGCGCGCAGGTCGGCCACCTGCATGGTGGGATTGGTCGGCGTTTCCAGGAACAGGGCGCGGGTGTTGGGGGTCAGCTCGGCGCGAACCGCGTCGAGATCGGTGAAGTCCACGAACCGAAACTCGATGCCGTAGCGGGCGTATACGTCTTTGAACAGCCGGTACGTTCCCCCGTACAGGTCGAGGCTCACGAGGATGCGATCCTTGGGCACGAAGCTTTTCAGCAGGGTGGTGATGGCGGCCATGCCGCTTGCGAAGGCGAGCGATTTCAAGCCCCCTTCGAGCAGGGCGATGGTGTTCTCGAGTTCAAGCACGGTGGGGTTTCCGCAGCGGCTGTAGGCGTACCCGGTCGATTCGTGCAAGGCGGGATGCGCGAAGGTGGCCGACTGGTAAATGGGAAAGCTCACGGCCCCGGTGCGCGGGTCGCGTCCCAGGTATCCGTGGACGGCCTTGGTGTCGAGGCTTCGCCCCGCATGGCGGGAAGGGTCGATGCCCAACAGGCCATCGATCTCGTTGGCCATCGATTGGAAACTGGAATCGTCCATGGGTGCGCCTCGCTTCGTCTTGGGTTCGCGCGCGGATCGGCCGCGTGCGAGGGGGTTGCCGGAGGCTATTCTACGAATCGGGTACCGATCGGGGCGCTAGGTTAAAGCTGCAACTGGGTATCGATGTATCATATATCTTATCTATCTGGGAAAACGAAAGCATGAAGAGTTCGCTGTAACTTCGCGGCCGCCGAACTCCACAGCGCCCCCATGTTCGCGCGTTGCGGCCGGATCAGGACGGGAGATCCGGTGCGCTGTGCCGGTCGCCTGCGGGATCCTGGCTTCCGGCGTCTTCCGGTGCGCGTGGCGGTTCACGACTGACGCTGAAAATGAGAGGTCTGGTATCGAATACATTGCCTTCGATAATTTTTTACGATTAAAAGAGAAGCGCACTCCTGCGTTTTAAGTTTTTCATGGCTTTGGTCTGCGATAAAAAACGGAGGTTTGCATCGGCGCGCGCCGAGAAGGCTTTCTTGCGTCAAAAAAAGCGAGTTTGCATTCCTTTGAGCGAGAGCCCGGGGCTTTTTTCAGGATCTCGTGCCGATATAACTGCGTATGTTAACAACAAAATACCAGCTTACATCGATGAGGAGCCTCTTTTGCAGTCAGCGAGGCAATGCAAACTCATCGGTTTTTGACAGAAAGGCCGTCAGATTGCGCGCGCCGATGCAAACCTCTGCTTTTTTGCCGTAGCTCCTGTGATTTCGCAACCTCATGAAGTCAAAAGATTTTCTGGTGTGGATTACCGCTTCCAGATAGAAAGAGAACGAGCCGCCCAAAGGGCGGCTCGACAGTTCATGGTGGTCGCTACAGGATTTGAACCTGTGACCCCCGCCGTGTGAAGGCGATGCTCTCCCGCTGAGCCAAGCGACCGAAACGCGCGGCAAACCCAACGCGTCTGAGTATTCTAGCCGCATCCTGTCGCCGATGCAAGGGCTTTTCGCAAAAGTGCGCCGCCCGACCTACGATACACTGCTTCTCACGCATCGTATTCCAAAGGGGTGGGCTATGTCGCTGCACATCATCGAAGAGGCGCATCGCTGCTTGGGCTGCAAAAAGCCGCTGTGCCAGAAGGGGTGTCCGGTGAGCACCCCGATTCCAGAAGTGATCAGGCTGTTCAACGAGCGCCGCATGAACGAGGCGGGCGAGCTGCTATTCTCCAACAACCCGATGAGCTCGGTGTGCTCGCTGGTGTGCAACCATGCCGCCCAGTGCGAGGGCAACTGCATCCTCAACCGGAAGGGCGAGGCACCCGTTCACTTCAGCGCGATCGAAAGCTACCTGTCCGACATCTACCTCGACCGCGTGAAGTTCGCGCCCTCCCCGCCGTCCGGCAAACGCGTTGCGGTGATCGGCGCAGGTCCGGCCGGCATAACCGTGGCCTTGAAGCTTGCGGAAGCGGGTTGCGAGGTCACCGTGTTCGAGATGGAGTCCAGCATCGGCGGCGTGTTGGAGTACGGCATCCCGTCGTTCCGCCTCCCGCGCAGCTACGTCGATCGCTTCCGCAAGCTGCTGGACGCCGCGCGGGTCAGCGTGCGCCCCAACACGGCGGTGGGCGAGTCGCTGCATATCGGCGACCTCATGCGCGATGGATACGACACCGTGTTCATCGGCACCGGGGCCGGGCGCGCGAAGAAGCTGGGAACGCCTGGCGAGGCGCGGGCCAACGTGTATTTCGGCGTCGATTACCTGAAGATGCCCGAGGCGTGTCCCGTGGGCGAGCGCGTGGCCGTGATCGGCGCCGGCAACGTGGCGATGGACGTCGCGCGCACGGTGCTGCGCCACGGGGCCCGCGAGGCGCGCATCTACGCGCGCAGCCGCAACATCTCGGCCAGCATGGACGAGGTCGAGTACACCAAGCTCGACGGTGCCGAGATCGTATGCGGCAAGCTGATCCAGTCCATCGGAGAGGACGGGCCGCTGTTCAAAGACGCCCTGTTCGACGAGGAGGGCAAAGTGGCCGGCTACTCCGACGAGCTGGTCCAAGAGCTTGCCGACACCACCATCATCTGCGTGTCGCAGACGCCCAAGAACAAGCTGGTCCTCACCACACCGGGCCTTAAGTCCGACGACAGGGGGCTTCTCATCGTGGACGAGAGCTGCATGACCACGGTTCCCGGCGTGTTCGCCGCGGGGGATGTGGTGCTGGGGCCGCTCACCGTGGTGCACGCGGTCGAAAACGCCAAGCGCGCCGCATCCGCGATGCTCGACTACATGGGCTGCACCGAGGCCTCCTGATCGCCTGCTTCCCGCGTTCCCGGCGCACGGCGGATGAAGACGAGCCTGCGCCCGCCGATCCCCGTCTCCCCTGTGCGGCGGGCGAGGGAGGCTGCGGCGCCCTTGATCCAAGCGGACGCCTTTGCGGGTATACTGGTGGGGTTTGACGGAACCGACACCTCGACGATGAAAGAGGCACCCATGAGCGACACCTTTGAAGCGAGCAAGAAGCGCTCTGACGATATCCGAGCCGACCTGCCCGTTCATCCCGAGAAGTACACCATGCTCACCGGCGACCGCCCCACCGGGCGCCTGCATCTGGGCCATTACTTCGGCAGCATCATGAACCGCGTCGCGCTGCAGAACCTCTGCATCACCACCTACGTCCTCATCGCCGACTACCAGGTCATCACCGACCGGGACACCACGGCCAATATCCAAGACAACGTGTACAACATGGTGATGGACTATCTGGCCGCGGGCATCGACCCGGAAAAGACCCCCATCTTCGTGCATTCCGCGGTTCCGGCCGCCAACCAGCTGATGCTGCCGTTCCTCTCGCTGGTCAGCGAGTCCGAGTTGCAGCGCAACCCCACGGTGAAAGCCGAGATGGAGGCCTCGGGCCATGCGCTCACGGGCCTTCTGCTCACCTATCCGGTCCACCAGGCCTGCGACATCCTGTTCTGCAAGGGCAACATCGTCCCGGTGGGTAAAGACCAGCTGCCCCACATCGAGCTCACGCGCCAGATAGCCCGCCGCTTCAACGAGCGCTACGGGGCCGTGTTCCCCGAGCCCGAAGGCGTGCTGTCCGACGCCATCGAGATCCCCGGGCTCGACGGGCGCAAGATGTCGAAGAGCTACGGCAACTCCATCATGTTGGGAGCCACCGAGGCCGAGACCGCCAAGCTCATCAAGAAGTCCCAGACCGATTCGGACCGCTGCATCACCTTCGACAAGGAGAACCGTCCCGGCGTGTCGGCCCTGCTGACCACGGCGGCGCTCTGCACCGGCCGCAGCGAGGTCGAGATCGCCGAAGAGATCGGCGACGGGGGCTCGGGGGCTTTGAAGAAGCTGGTCACCGAAAGCGTGAACGGCTTTTTAGCCCCCCATCGCGAACGCCGCGCCGCCTTCGAGAACGACCTCGACTACGTGCGCGACGTCCTTCGCGAGGGCAACCGCCGCATGAACGAGATCGCCGAGGCCACCCTTGCCGAGGTGCGCGAGGCCATGGGGATGGTATATTAGTCGCCAGGCTAATCGATGCGATCGGCGTGCGGGCGCTTTCTGCGACGCGCCCCTTTTTCTGCGGCTTCGCCCCTCGGGGGCGATCCCATGCCGTGCCGTTGGCCTTTCTTCTGCATATCGCCTGCGCTCGAGGGCCCCGAAGGGAAGGGCCTTCGTCCGGCCTGTCTGCGGGGCCGAGGTTCGCTGCGGGCGAGGCCGCCGACCGGGCGACTCCCGATCGGCGCGATACCATCGGTTTTGTAAAAAAGGGGACCGTACCTATGAATTCACTTACCAAGGAGCGCTTGGTTCTCGCGGTGTGCGGCGTCATCGCGGCGGCTGTCGCCATCACGCTGGCTGCGACGGGCAACCCGGGCAACATGGCCATCTGCGTCGCGTGCTTCATCCGCGACAGCGCCGGCGCGCTGAAGCTGCACACGGCTGCGCCCGTCCAGTATCTCCGACCCGAGATCATCGGGATCGTGCTGGGCGCGTTCATCATGTCCATCGCGGGCCGGGAGTTCAAATCGACCGCCGGGTCGTCGCCGTTCACCCGGTTCCTTCTGGGCTTCATCATGTCCATCGGCGCGCTGGTGTTTCTGGGATGCCCGCTGCGCATGATCCTGCGCATGGCCGCCGGCGACCTCAACGCCTGGGTCGGCCTGGTCGGTTTCGCAGCCGGCATCATCGTCGGCGTCTTCGCGCTGAAGAAGGGCTTCTCGCTGGGCCGCGCCACGGCGACGCTCCATAAGTCCGAAGGCTACATCCTGCCCGCCGTGCTGCTGGTTCTGTTCGTGCTCAGCCTTGCCACCTCGCTGTTCGCCGCTTCGACCGAGGGTCCCGGCAGCAAGCACGCCCCCGTGGCGATCTCCATCATCGGCGGCTTGGCGTTCGGCGCGCTCGCGCAGAAGTCCCGCCTGTGCTTTGCGGGCGGCATCCGCGACGTCGCAATCGCGCGCGATTTCAGCGGGCTGATCGTCATCGGCATCCTGTTTGCGGGCGTGCTGGCCTACAACCTGGCGACCGGGCATTTCGTCGTGGGATTCGAGTCGCAGCCCATCGCGCATTCCGAGGCGCTGTGGAACATCCTGGGTCTGTTCGTCGTCGGCTTGTCCGCGACGCTTCTGGGCGGATGCCCGCTGCGCCAGCTGGTGCTGGCCGGATCCGGTTCCGCCGATTCCGCCGTCACCTTCCTGGGGCTTTTGATCGGCGCGGCGTTCTGCCATAACTTCGGCATCGCATCGAGCGCGACGGGAACCACGGTGGCCGGGCAGGTCATGACGGTGGTCAGCATCGCCGTTCTGGTTGCGCTGGCGGTGGCCAACATCAAACGGGCCGATGCCTAGCGCATGCCGCCCGGCTGCCCCCGGCCCGTCCCCGAAGGGCCGTTCGACGGGCGGGCTTGGACATGCGAGGGTTTCGAGATAGGAGGATTGCAATGATAGAGCTTGATGCACGGGGCCTGTCGTGCCCCGAACCGATGCTCATGGCGAAGAAGGCGATGAAGGACGCGCCTTCCGAAGAGGTTTCCATCGCCGTCGACAGCGCTTCGGCGCGCGACAACATCGCCCGCGTGGCGAGGATCGAGGGTCGCGACGTGACGGTGGGCTACGAGGGCGATGGCTGGGTTGTTCTCATCAAATAGCGGGGCCGAACGAGGGCGTATCGCCGATGGCCCGAAGGCGGTCATCGTCACGTTCCATACGAATACCGAGGCTATGAAGTGCGGCGATGTGTGCAAGCGACACGGTATCGCCGGGCGGTTGGTGTCGATTCCCCGCGATATCTCGGCGGGATGCGGGTACGCGTGGAGGACGGAGGCCGCCGAGCTCGACCGCTTCCTGACCTTCCTCGAACGGCAGTCGATCGAGCACGAGGCGGTGCACCTGCGGAGCCTGTAGCTTTTTGAAAAAGCACTTGCGTGCGACGGGTATTCCGCTATAATTCTCTCTTGCGTTCTAAGAGAGCGCCTATTCCTCGGTAGCTCAACGGCAGAGCATTCGGCTGTTAACCGAAGGGTTGTAGGTTCGAATCCTACCCGGGGAGCCATGAATCTTTGAGCCAGGGAATATCCCTGGCTCGTTTTGTTTACCGCCGCGTCCGTTGCGCGGGCGCGGGCAGGACGAAGGGCCGGTCCATCGTGATAATGCAGTTAGAGCAGATCGCCAAGTCGTTCGGCGGCCGCACGCTGTTCGAGAACGTCAACTTCCGTCTGGAGGAGTACGATCGCCTGGCGCTCGTGGGCGCCAACGGGGCGGGGAAGACCACGCTTCTGCGCATCGTTTCGGGCCAGGAGGACGCCGATGCGGGCCGGGTGGTTCTGGCCAAGGGGGCCCATCTGGGCTATCTGGAGCAGGAAGCCATCGAGATGGCCGATCGGGCCATTTTCGACGAGGTCATGTCGTCGCAGGTGGAGATCGTGGAGGCCGAGCGCCGCCTCCATGCGCTCGAGGCCGAGCTGGGCGAGAACCCCACCGAGCAGCAGCTGGCCGCCGCCGGTCGCGCGCGCGATGCCTACGAGAACCTGGGCGGGTACACCATCGAGTCGAAGGTGCGCGCCGTGATGTTCGGCCTCGGGTTCAAAGAGGGCGACCTTTCGCGCTCGACCAGCGAGTTCTCTGGCGGTTGGCAGATGCGCATCGCGCTTGCGAAGCTTCTGGTGAGAAACCCCGAGGTCCTGCTTTTGGACGAGCCCACCAACCACCTGGACCTGGAAAGCGTCAAGTGGCTGGAGGGCTTTCTGCGCGGATACGCCGGCAGCATCGTGGTGGTCAGTCACGACCGGGATTTCATGGACAACATGGTCGACCGCGTGGCCGAGATCGAAAACGGCGCGGTCAGCCTGTACAAGGGCAACTATTCGTCCTATCTGAAGGCGCGCGACGAGCGCATCGAGCGGTTGAAGGTCGAACGCAAACAGCAGCTCGAGGAGATAGCGCGGCTGGAGGCGTTCGTCGAGAAGTTCCGCTACAAGGCGACGAAGGCCAAGCAGGCCCAGGACCGCGCCCGCAAGGCCGAAAAGCTCAAAGAAGAGCTGGTCGCCGTCCCCGAGGAGCGCAAAACCGTCCATTTCAACTTCAAGCAGCCCGAACGCACGGGCGACGAGGTGGTGATCGCCCGAGGGCTGACGAAGCGCTACGGCGACCACACGGTGTACGACGGCGTGGATTTCAAGATGTACCGCGGAGACAAGATCGCGCTGGTCGGTCCGAACGGCGCGGGCAAGTCGACGCTGCTGAAGATGGTGGCCGGGCAGCTCGCGCCCGATGCGGGAACGATCGCGTACGGCACGAAGGTGTCGAAGACCTACTACGCCCAGCACCAGCTCGATCAGCTGCATCCGGGAAACACCGTATTCGAGGAGCTCGATCGGGTGGCGCCCGGCTGGACCATCTCGCAGGTGCGCTCGCTTCTGGGCGCGTTTCTGTTCCACGGCGACGACGTGGAGAAGAAGGTGGGCGTGCTGTCCGGAGGCGAGAAGGGACGCCTCGCTTTGGCCAAGATGCTGGTGGCGCCGCGTCCTCTGCTGTGTTTGGACGAGCCCACCAACCACCTGGACATATCCAGCGCCGATGTGCTGGAGCAGGCTCTGCAGCACTTCGAGGGCACGATCCTGCTGATCACGCACGACCGGCACCTCATCAGGGGCGTGGCCAACCGCATCGTGGAGGTGGTGGACGGCAAGATCACCGACTATGCGGGCGACTACGACTACTATCTGGAGAAGACCGGGCAGATCGAGGCGGCATCGGCAGCCCCTTCGGCTCCGTCGGGGGCGGGCAAGCCCTCGCCGGCGGCCAAGCGGGACCAGGCTTCGGCTCCGAGCTCCCCTTCGGGATACAAGAGCAAAGAGCAGAAGCGCCGCGAAGCCGAGGCCCGCAACCGGGCCTACGCCGCTTCCAAGATGCAGCGCAAGCGCATAGCCGAGCTGGACAAGCAGCTCGAGCGGGACAACGCGCGCATGGCCGAGCTGCTGGATATGCTGGCCGATCCGTCGTTCTACGTGAACGAGGACGCGACGTCCGATGTCGTGGCCGAGCATGCGAAGCTCAAGGCGCGCATCGCCGCCGCCGAGGAGGAGTGGTTCGAGCTGAACGAGGAAGTGGAGCAAGAAGTGGCCCGCCAGCAGGAAGGTCTGTGATGGGGCTGATGGGGGTCGCCGATCCGGCGGCGGTACGCCCTGCGCGCGTCAACGTCGTTCTGGTCGAGCCCGAGATACCGCAAAACGCCGGCAACGTCGTGCGCACCTGCGCCTGCACGGGCGCGCAGCTCCACCTGATCGAGCCTATGGGCTTCAACCTCTCGCAGAGAAACCTCCAGCGCGCGGGGTGCGACTACTGGGACGATGCGGACATCGTGAAATGGCCGTGCGTCGAGGCGTTCCTGGAAGCTCACGGTGCGGATCGGCTGCATCTGTTCACGGGAAAGGCCGCGCGCTCCTACGCCGACGCATGCTACGGGGCGGGCGATTTCCTCCTGTTCGGACGCGAGAGCCGGGGCTTGGATGCGGCGCTGCTCGCCCGGTTTCCCGACGGGTGCGTGCGCATACCGATGCGCGCCGAGCAGCGCAGCCTCAACCTGTCGAACGCGGTTGCGATCGCGGTGTACCGGGCGCTTTCCCAGCAGGGTTTCCCCGATCTGGTGTAAGGGGGCTTTGCGGGAGCGCCGCGCCGCGCAGTCGACTTCGCTCGGCAATGCGCCGTACCAGACGGCGCGGCGGTCCTGTTACGAGGGGGTTTGGCTACGAGGCCGTTTCCGCGGCAAGCCGGCGCCTCTTGTCCAGCCAGGCGGGCAGCACCTCGGCCACCAAGACGCTGGAGAACACGAGCGCGAACCCGACGAACAGCCGCAGCGTGAGCTCTTCTGCCCCCAGAAGGATGCTGAACGAGGCGCCGAACACCGACTCGAACGTGAGGATCAGCGAAGCGGTCGCCGGCGTCATGTGGGGCTGGGCGGTGTTCTGCATGAGCAGGGCCAGCGCGGTCGCGAACACGGTGAGGTATCCCATCACCAGCACGTCGTCGAGTCCGAAGCGCGCCAGATCGGGGACGGGCTCGGTGAGCGCCGCCACGGTCAGCCCGCATGCCCCCACCACGGCGAACTGCCAGATGGTGATGGCCAGGGCGTTCTTCTCGGAGGTGAGCATCGAGATCAGGGTGATGTGCAGGGCGAAGAAAAACGCGCAGCCCAGCGAGAGCGCGTCGCCGAACCTCATGGTGAAGTCCCCGTTCAGGCTGATGAGGCCGATGCCGGTGAGCGCGATGGCGGCCCCGGCGATGGAAAACCGCGTGGGGCGCCGGCGCATCAGCAGCCAAGCGGAAAACGGGACGATCACGCAGTACGTCGCCGTGAGGAACGCGTTTTTCCCCGGCGTGGTGTCGGTGATCCCGACGGTTTGCACGTAGTACCCGGCGAACAGCACGAACCCGCATACGCAGCCGTACAGCGCATTGCGCTTGTCGAGGTAGACATCGCGCTCTTTGAAGAAGAACAGGGCCAGGATGACGGCCGCCAGGGCGAAGCGGATCCCCACGAGCCACGCCGGCCCCAGCACCTCGGTGATGTCTTTGACGAGGACGAAGGTGCTCCCCCAGATTATTGTTGCGGTGATAATCATGGCGTAGTAACGCATGGCGACCTCCTTCGTCAAAATCGCATTTGACCGCTATGCTGACGCGCCGCTTCGCCAAAGTCAACCGTTTGCGAAGGAACGAGGGGTTTTCGCGCGATGCGGGCCCGCAGGTTGTGGGCCTGCGCCCGCCGTTTGATACAATGAGGGCACCGATTGTTCAACGAAAGGACGAGCTGCTATGAACATTGTCTTGTTGGGTGCTCCGGGTGCGGGCAAGGGAACTCAGGCTGCCAAGCTGGTCGAAGAGTTCGGGACGCCGCATATCTCGACAGGCGATATGCTGCGCGCTGCCGTGAAGGCCGGCACGCCGCTCGGCAAGAAGGCGAAATCGTACATGGACGCCGGCGACCTGGTTCCCGACGAGGTCATCATCGGGTTGGTGACCGAGCGCCTGCAGGAGCCCGATACCGCGCGCGGCTTCATCCTGGACGGTTTCCCCCGCACGTCCGCCCAGGCGGTCGCGCTCGATGCCGAACTGGGCAAACTCGAGCGTCCGCTTGACGCCGCGCTGCTGGTGGACGTCGATTTCGAGGTCATCATCGGCCGTCTGACCTCGCGCCGCATGTGCCGCGACTGCGGCTACATCGGTTCGGCCGCCGATGCGACCTGCCCCAAGTGCTCGGGCGAGATGTACCAGCGCGACGACGACAACGAGACCACGGTTCGCAACCGCCTCGACGTGTACGAGAAGTCCACGGCTCCCCTGATCGATTACTACCGCGGGTGCGACCTGCTGGTTTCCATCGATGGCGACCGTGACGTCGAAGAGGTGTACGCCGACGTCAAAAAGGCGCTGGGGCTGTAGCCTCCGCTGAACGAGCCCCTGGAGGGCCGCTTCGGGCGTCCGGTCTCGCCGGTATCCGCAAGCGGCGCTTCCGGGGGCTTTTTTGCGCGCAAAGCTTTCCGGCCTCATGCGCGCGGGCTGATAGAATACGGGATGATCGGGATCGCCCGTCCGGTTCGCACCCCGACCCGGCCTCCGTCCGTTTCGGTCCCACGATTAAGGAGCTGATGTCTTGAACATCGTCATCACCGATGATTACGCGGCCATGAGCCGCGCCGCCGCCGACGTGATCGCGTCGCGCATCAAGGAGGACCCCCGCTGCGTGCTGGGCCTCGCGACCGGCTCGACTCCGATCGGCCTGTACGCCGAGCTCGTGAGCGACTGCAACGCGGGCGAGATCAGCTTCGGGGAAGTGTCCACGTACAATCTGGACGAGTATCGCGGGCTTGCGGGCGATCACGAGCAGAGCTATCGGCATTTCATGCAGAAGCACCTGTTCGATCTGGTGGACATCGATCCTGCGGCCACTCATGTGCCCGACGGGGCCAACGACGACGCCGAAGCGGCTTGCTGGGACTACGAGCAGAGCATCTTCGAAGCGGGCGGCATCGATCTGCAGCTTTTGGGCCTGGGGCACAACGGCCATATCGGCTTCAACGAACCCAGCGACGAATTCCCCGTGAACACCCACCTCGTGAAGCTTCACGAACGCACTATCGAGGCGAACAGCCGTCTGTTCGACCATATCGACGAGGTGCCGCGCGAAGCCTACACCATGGGGGTGGGCACCATCATGCACGCTGCGGAGATCCTGGTGGTGGCAAGCGGCTCCGATAAGGCGCAGATCGTCTACGACGCCTTCTTCGGCCCGGTGACCCCCCAGGTCCCCGCTTCGATCCTCCAGCTGCACCCCAACGTCACCGTCATCGTGGACGAGGAAGCCGGTGCCCTATGCGTGTAGTCAACGGCCGCGTTTTCTCGGAAGGCCGCCTCGTCGATGCCGACGTGGATATCGAGGACGGGCGCATTCGGGCGCTCGAGGCGCGCAGCGGCGCGTCGCCGGTGGGCGAGGGCGATGTCGACGCGGCGGGGTGCACCGTCGTTCCCGGTTTGATAGACGTGCATTTCCATGGCTGCATGGGGAGGGATTTCTGCGAGGGGACCGACGAGGCCATCCACGCCATCGCCGCGTACGAGGCTTCGCGCGGCGTGACGTCGATATGCCCGACCACCATGACGTTTCCCGAAGACGTTCTGGGCCGGGTGATGGATGCGGCGCGCGCGTTTGAGCCGGCGGCTTGCGAATCGCAGCTGGTGGGCATCAACATGGAGGGCCCGTTCATCTCGCACGGCAAGATCGGCGCGCAGAACCCCGCCTACGTGGTGAAGTGCGACAGCGGGTTTTTCCGCCGTCTGCAGGAGCGTTCGGGCGGTCTGGTGAAGATCGTGGACATCGCTCCCGAAGAAGAGGGTGCGCTCGCGTTCACGCGCGAGGTGGCGGGAGATGTGCGCGTGTCGGTGGCTCATACCTGCGCGGACTACGACCAGGCGCTCGCCGCGTTTCAGGCGGGGGCGAACCATGTCACGCACCTGTGCAACGCCATGGCGCCTTTGCACCACCGCGATCCGGGTCCCATCGCCGCCGCAGCCGACTGCGATCATGTGATGGCCGAGATCATCACCGACGGGGTGCACATCCATCCCGCGATGGTGCGCGCGATGTTCAAGCTGTTCGGCGACGACCGCTTGATGATCATTTCGGACACGATGGAGGCCGCCGGTCTGGATGATGGCGAGTATTCGCTGGGCGGGCAGAAGGTGCACGTCGAGGGGAACAGGGCCCGGCTCGAAAGCGGCACGCTGGCCGGCAGCGTGACCGATCAGATGGGGTGTTTCCGCATAGCCGTGCGCGACATGGGCGTTCCGCTGGAAAGCGCCGTGCGCGCATCGTCAGAGAACCCGGCGCGCGCGCTGGGCATCGACGGCGAGCGCGGCTTCATCAAGCCCGGGTACATCGCCGATCTGGTAGTGTTGGACGATGAGGTGAACATCGAGCGCGTTATCGTGCGGGGCAGGGCGATATAGCGCTCATCCGAAGCGCTTTCCTTCGAGGGCGATCGGGTTCATGCGAAGGAGATGGGATGGGCGACAGGACGGCGGCTATCAGGATCCCCAGAAGCCACTTCGTGGTCTGGGCGCTGCTGTTCGCCTCGCTGGCGGTATTCTGCGCAGCGGTGTATCCGAGCATCCCCGACAGCGTCGCCGTGCATCTAGGTGCCAACGGGGTCGATCGGTTGCGGGTCAAGACGCCTTTTTTGATGCTCGGACCCCTTTCGATCTTCGCCTTCTGCTGCGCGCTCTTCACGTCGATGCAGGCGATGTTCGCCTACGGCCTGCGCGAGAACTTCCTATACGCGGACGAATCCCCCAGCGACGAGTTCCTGCGATCGCATCGGGCCGTGCAGCGTTGGTGGTTCGTTTCGAGCGCCGGCTTTTCCGCTGTCGTGGGGTTCGGGCTTGCCTGGGGATTCGTATCGGTACGCGCTCTCGAATTGTCCTGCGTGGCCGTGGTTGCGGGCTCCGTCGCGCTCTCGGTCGGCTTCCTGGTTCCGATGATACGCCACTACTCGCAGTTCAAGCGCGTATGGGACGCGGTTTCGCCTGCGGATCCGAAAGCATGGAGGGGCGGGGTGGTCTACTCGAACCCCGCCGACCCGCGTCTGTTCGTTCCCCGGGAATACGGCGGGATCGGGATGACGCTCAACTTCGCGCATCGCCGCGCGAAGCGGGGGTTGATCGCGTTCACGGCGGCGATGGCGGGCTTCGTCGCTTTCTGCATACTGGTGCTCTGACGCCTGAAGATCGCGTGTCGCCGTTGAACGACGAGGACCCCGAGATATCTCGGGGTCCTCGCTGCTTTTCGGTTTCCATCCGGCTTTACTTAGTGGCTTCGACGAACCACGATGTGATGGAAGTCGGGTGCGTGATGGCGGTCCCCACGACGACGGCCCAGGCGCCCGCCTCCAGGGCGTCGGCGACGTCTTGGGGCGCGTGCACGCGGCCCTCGCATACGACGGGATGTCCCGGGAACTCCTCGCATGCCCGGCGCAAAAGATCGAGGTCGGGGCCGTCGGCAGCCGTGCAGTCGATGGCCGCCACTCCGTGCGAGAGCGTGGTGGAGACCAGGTCGCATCCGATGGCGACGGCGCGGCGGATGTCTTCGATGGTGGCGCAGTCGGCCATGACGAGGGTTTCGCACTGCGCACGCAGGTCGTTCACGGTTTGCTCGAACGTGCGCCCGTCGGGCCGGGGCCGGTCGGTTGCGTCGATGGCGACGATATCGGCTCCGGCGTTCACGCAGGCGATCGCATGGCGCAGGGTGGGCGTGATGTAGACGCCCTCGTGACCTTCCTTCCACAGCCCGATCACCGGGACCTCGACGCGCCCCTTGATGGCGGCGATGTCCGAAAGCCCCTGGCAGCGGATGGCTTTGGCCCCTCCCAGTTCGGCTGCCCGCGCCATCTGGGCCATGGTCTCGGGATGGCGCAGCGGCTCTCCCACGTACGCTTGGCAGCTGACGATCAGCGCGCCTTTCAGGTTTTCGATGAGTGCGGAAGTCATAGCGTTACTCCTTAGCGGATGCATCGATCGAATCGAGCAGGTTCTCGGCGGCGCCGATGAGGGGCGCACTTGCTCCCAAAGCGCCCTCGATGATGCGCGTATCGGACAAAGGGGTGAGTGCTTGGCGCTGGAATCCCTGTTCCAGAGCGTAGCGCCAGCGCGGGCCTGCGTTCACCACCGAACCGGACAGCACTACGGCCTCGGGATCGAGGATGTTGCACCACGATCCGATCGCCTGTCCCAGCGCGTCGCCGGCGAACTCTATCGCCTCGGCGGCTCGCTCGTCCCCGGTTTCCGCCCGTCGGGCGATCTCGGCGCCCATGCAGGACGGATCCAGCTCGTCTCCGAAGCTCTTTCCCTGGTAGCGGGCGCATAAGGCGGTTCCCGACGTCACCGTTTCGGCATGCGAGGCGCCTCCGCAGGCGCAGGGGAGGTCGCAGGCGAGGTGATGGAGGGTGTGCCCGATGTGCCCGGCTGCGCCCCGGAACCCGCGCAGCACCTTGCCGTCCAGAACGAAGGCGCCTCCCAGACCGGTGCCGATGCCCACCATGAGGCAGCTGTGCAATCCGCACGCTGCGCCCCAGCGGGCCTCGCCCAGCGCATGGGCGTGCACGTCTCCCATGTTGGCGGCGGACAGGTCGAACTCGCTTGCGAGGCGGCGCGCGACGGCGCGCCCGGTCCAGCCGGGCATGATCTGGTTGGCATAGGCGATCGAGCCCGTCTCGGGATCGACGACCCCGGCCGTATCGGCTCCGATGCCGATGACGGGGCAGGTCGCCTGCGCGATGAGGGTGCGCGCCACCTCGACCATATCGTCGAGCACGGCGGCGCCCCCGCGGGCCGCGTCGGTGGGAACCGATACGGGGCGCGACACGTCGGGACGGGCGCCTTTCTCGGGGTACGTAACCAGCCCGCCGGCGATCTTCGTTCCGCCTACGTCGAGTGCGACCACGCTGAACGGGTGCGATGGCAGATGAGCGGATGAGGGCATGGGTCTCCTATCGAAGAAAAGGCCGAGCTCGGGCAGAGGACCGGAGCTCGGCCTTTCGGGAACCTAGGCGCGGACGGGGGCCTCGGCGTCCATGAGGCCGTTTTCCTTCAGGACGGACACGATGGTCTCGACGTCCTTGCCGACGAGCGGCTGGACGGGCTCGCGCATCTGGTTCGTGTTGAACACGCCCATCTGCCACAGGGCCGTCTTGAACGCTCCCACGCCGGCCCCGAAGCCCACCGTGGCATCCACGTTGCGGACGATGTACATGAGATGGGCCAGGTGATCCTGGATCTGGCGGACGCGCTCCCAGTCGCCTGCCTGGTAGGCGCGCCACTGCTCGACGTAGCTGACCGGATCGAGGTTGGCGAGCCCGGGGACGGACCCGTCGGCACCGCTGAGGTACGCGCCGTCGACGACCACCTCATGGCCGGTGAACAGCTGCAGGGGGTGTCCGGCGTCCTTGTTCTGAAGGCACAGCCAGCGGAAGGCCACGTCGTCGCCCGAGGAGTCCTTGACGCCCTGCAGGACGCCTTCGGTGCCCAGCTTCACCAACATGGTGGGATCGAGCTTGGTGTGAACGCACACGGGCAGGTCGTAGGCGAACAGAGGCAGGTTGCTGTTCTCGCGGATAACGCGGAAGTGGCGCTCGACCTCGCGCGGGCCGCCCAGTGCGTAGAACGGCGCGGTGGCGACCAGGCCGTCGACGCCGAAGCCCTCGGCGCGCTTCGCCTGGTCGATGACGCGCAGTGTCTCCATATCGATGATGCCGGCGAGAACGGGCACGCGCCCGCCCACGATGGCGACGGCCTCCTGCAGCACATGGTAGCGCTGGGCGTCGGTGAGGAAGGCGACCTCTCCGCTGGATCCGAGGAAGAACAGGCCGTCGACGCCCGCCTCGATCATGCGGTTGATGGTGCGCTCGAACGCCACCAGGTCGATCTGGCGGTTCGCATCGAGCGGGATGACTACCGGGGGAATGACGCCTTTGAATTGCGCATCGGACATAGGGATTGCTCCTCTTTCTACGAATACGGTCCCGTTGCGCGAACAGCATACAACGGGACCGAGGGAATAAGCGCGTGCGCGCGTGTTTGTTCAGCGAATCAGCTCAGAAGCGACGGATCGGGGTGAAGCAGCGACGGCGCCGCGCCCAAAAGCAGCTTGGTGTAGTCGTCCTGGGGGTTGTCGAACACCTCGGAGGCTTTGCCGCGCTCGACGGCCTGCCCTTTGTTCATAACCACGATCTGATCGGAGATGTAGCGAACCGTTTGGATGTCGTGGCTGATGAAGACCATGGAAAGCTGCAGCTCGCGCTTGAGGTCCATCAGAAGGTTGAGGATCTGGGCGCGCACCGACACGTCGAGGGCGCTGGTGGGCTCGTCGGCGATGATCGCGTCGGGCGAAAGCGACAGGGCGCGCGCGATGGCGACGCGTTGGCGCTGGCCGCCCGAAAGCTGCCCGGGCAGCGCGTCGAGGACGGAGGAGGGCAGGCCCACCATGCCGATGAGCTCGCGCACGCGCGCGGCCTGCTCCTGGGGCGTTCCGACCTTGTGGACGCGCATGGGGTCGAGCAGCTGATCGGCCACGGACATGCGCGCGTTCAGGGCGGTGGCGGGGTCTTGGAACACGACCGAGATCACGCGCCCGATATGGCGGCGCTGCTCGGCGGAGCGCTTCGTCACGTTCTCGCCCTTGAAGAACACCTGGCCGCTGGTCGGGGTCTGCAGGCCGCACATCACGTTGGCGGTGGTGGATTTCCCGCAGCCGGACTCTCCCACGATGCCCAGCGTCTCGCCGCGGTGCAGCTTGAGGGTGAGGTGGTTGACGGCCGTGACGCGGTTGGGGTTCAGAAGCGACCCGGTGCGCGTCTTGAACACGACGGAGATGTCGTCCAAGAAGATGATGGGCTCCTCGGCAGCGGGGCTTGCCGCCGCCTGCGCGGCTTCGGCGCTTGCTTTGGCGTCAGAGGTCTGGCTCATCGGTTCGCACCTCCTTTGATGTACGGTTCGATTCCCAGACGGGCGAGTTCGCTGTCGGGAAGCTCGGCATAGTAATGATCGGTTCCCGCAACCTGCTTGATCATCGGGCGGATGGGGGACACCTTGTCGGGATGGCTGGAACGCGGCGTGAAGCGGTCGCCCTCGGGGAAGTCCTTGGGAGAGGGGACCGAGCCCGGCACCTGGTGCAGGCGATCCCCGCCCGCCTCGATCGAGAGCACCGAGCCCAAAAGGCCGCGGGTGTACTCGTGGACGGGGTGGCACAGGATGTCGCTGACCGGGCCCTGCTCGACGACCTGGCCGGCGTACATGACCGTGATGGAGTTGGCCACCTCGGCGACCAGCGCGAGGTCGTGGCTGACGAAGACCATTGCGAAGCCCAGCTCTTTCTGGAGCTTGTTCAGAAGATCGATGACCTGCTTTTGCACTGTCACGTCGAGGGCGGTGGTGGGCTCGTCGGCGATGATGACCTTGGGGTCGCGCGTGAGCGCCATGGCGATCAGGACGCGCTGGCGCTGCCCGCCCGAAAGCTCGTGGGGATACGAGTCCAACGTGCGCTTCGGGTCGAGGCCCACCAGCTCGAGCAGCTCTTCGGCGCTACGCGTGCCGCCGCGACTCGTGAGCTGCTTCATCTGGGTGCGGATGAGCATCGAGGGGTTCAGCGAGGACAGGGCGTCCTGGTAGATCATGGCGATCTCGCGCCCGCGCAGCTGGTTGTAGTGCTTGTTGTCGAGGCCCACCAGGTTCTGGCCGTTGTAGATGATCTCGCCGGTGATCTCGGCGCGCGGATCGAGCAGACCCATGATGGTGAGCGAGGTGATGGACTTGCCGCAGCCGGACTCGCCCACAAGGCCCATGGTCTGGCGCGGACGGACCACGAAGCTCACGTGGTCGACGACGTTCACGTTGCCGTGGCGCGGGAAGCGGATGCAGAGGTCCTTGACCTCCAGCACGGGGGGAACGTCGGTGCGGGCCGGGAAGCGGTCGGAGCGCTTCTCCTCGATCTCGCGCAGCTGGGAGAGCCGCTGCTCGAGCGATTCGGCCTGCGCGGCGTATGCCAGGCGCGGATCGGAGACCAGCTTGTCGGCCTCGCGGTTGGCGACGAGGTTGTCGTCGGAGGCCTTGACGGGGGCCTTGGGGGCAGCCGCCATGGCGTCGGTGATGCCCTCGGACAGGATGTTCAGGCACAGGACCGTGATCATGATGGCCAGGCCGGGGAACAGCGCCTGCCACCAGCGGCCCGAAAGAACGCCGCCGCGGGCGTCTGCAAGAATGTTGCCCCAGGTGGGGGTAGGCTCGGGGATACCGGCGCTGATGAAGGACAGCGAGGCCTCGAACACGATGGCGTCGGCCACGAGCACGATGGTGAACACCACGATGGGGGCGATGCAGTTCCTCACGACGTGCTTGATGAGGATGTGGGGCGCGCGGGCGCCGGACACGACGACGGCGCGGACGTAGTCCTGGTTGTACTCGCTCATGACGTTCGCGCGCACGATGCGGGCGATCTGCGGGATGTAGAGGAAGCCGATGGCGAAGATGAGCGAGGGGACGCTGGTGCCGAACACGATGACGAAGGTGGCGGCCAGCGCGATGCCGGGGAAGGACATGACCACGTCGAGGATGCGCATGATGACTTCGGAGATCCACTTGCGGCTGACGGCGGCGACCGCGCCGATGATGGATCCGCAGACGAAGGCGAACAGCGTCGCTCCCAAGCCGATGGTCAGCGAGTAGCGCGCGCCGTACATCATGCGGGACAAGACGTCGCGGCCCTTGTCGTCGGTGCCGAAAAGGTAGGTGGAGCTGGGCGCCTGACGCGCATCGAAGATGGTCAGGGGGTCGAACGGTGCGAGCACCTGGGCCAGCAGCGCCACGGCCACGACCGCCGCCAGGACGATGAGCGAGACGCGGGATCCGACCGACATGGCCTTCCAGCGGCGCAGGCGGATCTTGCCCGGGTTCTGCTCGAACTTCTGGGTGAGGTTTTCACGCAAGGCCATGCTTACACCGTCCTAATTCGGGGGTCGATCAGGATGTAGAGCATGTCGACGATGATGTTGATGATGATGAACGTGATGGCGACCACCAAGACGACGCCCTGCACCAGCATGACGTAGTTGGACTGGATGCCGGACACGATCGCCATGCCCATGCCGGGGAGGTTGAAGATGACCTCGATGACCACGGCGCCTCCGATGAGGTAGCCAATGCGCATACCCAAGACGGTGACGGGGGTGATGAGGGCGTTGCGCAGCACGTTGCGCGCGATGACCACGTTTTTGGGGATGCCGGCGCCTAGGGCGGTGCGGACGTAGTCCTTGTCGAGCTCTTCGACCATGGACGTGCGGATGACGCGCGTCAGCTGTCCGGCCAAAGGAACGCCCAGGGCGAAGGAGGGAAGCGCCATGCGCGTGATCCAGCCGAGGGGGTTTTCGGCGAAGGCGGGCAGCGGGCCCGATGCCGGGAACGTGCCGAGGTTCACCGAGAACAGCAGGATGAGCAGGACGGCCAGCCAGAACGAGGGCGTGGCGATGCAGGCGACGGAAAAGACGCGGATGATCTGGTCGGGCCATTTGTCTCGGTACAGCGCCGAGATGACGCCGAGGATGACCGCGATGATGACCGCGATGATGAGGCCCGCGAAGGTGAGCTGCATGGTAACGGGCAGGGCCTGGGAGATGCGCTCGGCGACCGAGGCGTTGTTGGCGCCGTAGGTGCCCAGGTCTCCGTGGACGAGGCCGGCCATGAAGTTGCCGTACTGAACGACGACGGGATCGTTCAGCCCGTGCTCGTCGCGGTATTGCTGAACCTGCGCTTCCGATGCGCCCTCACCCAAGACCGAATAGGCCTGGTCGATAGGGGAAAGCGACATGAGGAAGAATACGAGGATAGTGACGCCTATTATCATGATGGGCAAAGCGACCAGGCGCCTGCCTATAAGACGTAATAGGTTGTTCACCGGTTCCCCCCTTTCCAATGACAGGGACGCGTGCGCCCCTTTTGCTACATCGGCTTGAATACGCCGCTTGCCTGTTTTTTGGCATGACGAAACAAGCGGCGGATTAAGCCACAAGCCATTCTATATGAAAGCTCTTTGGATGGCGCCCTCAAGACGATTCCGACAAGCTATTCATTATTAAGGAGAAGGCCCCGCAGCGAGCGTGCTGCGGGGCCTTCCGATAGGCTGTATGTGGGAGGGGTCCCTACGCCTTGCGCACCTTGGCGCCCAGGAACACCAGACCGGTGGTGGCGATGGGCTCGAAGCCCTCGATCATCTTGGGCTGGTAGCCGGTCGCGAGCTTGCGGTGGAACAGCGGGTAGAGCGGCGCCTCGTCGGCGATGATGTCGAAGCACTGGTTCCACAGGGACTGCTGAGCGCCCTCGGTGGCCTCGCGCGCCTGCTGCATGAGCTCCTGGAGCTCGGCCCAGCGGCTGCCTTCCTGCTTCTTCCAGCACGAACGGCCGCGCGTCCACACGTTGTCGCCGTACCACCAGGTCATCAGCAGGTCGGGGTCGTTGCCGAAGCAGGTCGGGTCGCCCGGGGTCAGCATGACGTCGTAAGGCAGCTCGCTGTCGGATTCCGCCAGCTTGCTCCAGTCGATCTTCTCCTCCTGGATGGTGCAGCTGATGCCCGCGGCGTCCAGGTCGTTCTTGATCTGGGCGGCGAGGTTCTTCACCCAGTTGTTGTTGGTGAGCAGGGTGAAGCTCAGGCCCGTAGCGCCGGCCTCGGCGAGCAGCGCCTTGGCCTTCTCGGGATCGTAGGTGTAGACCGTCGAAGCCTCATGGTAGTTCGAGTGGGTCTTGGGGAGGAAGCCGGTGACGGCGGTGGCGTTGCCGTTCATCTGGTTCTTGATGAGCTTGTCGACGTCGATGGCATAGAAGAACGCCTGGCGGACGCGCTTGTCGTTGAAGGGCGCCTTCAGGGTGTTGAACATCAGGAAGGCCTGGTTGAAGCCCTGGACGTACTCGACCGAGGCGCCGGCGGCGGTGAGCTGGTCGGCGTTGGCGTCGGGCACGTTCTCCATGACCTGGACGGAGGCTTCCTGAAGCGCCGTGGTGCGGGAGGTCTCGTCCAGAAGGACGTTCCATTCCATGGAAGCGGCGCCGGCGGGGTACTCGCCGGTGTAGTGCTTGTTGGGCTCGAACACCATGGTGCCGCCGTCATCGCCGTTCACCGTGGCGTAGGCCCAGGGGCCCGAACCGATGGGCATGGTCTTCAGCTGGTCTTCGGTGAGAGCGGCGGGGAAGATCTTCACTACGGAGAGGCGGGCCTGCAGGAGGCTGCCGAAAGCGTACTTCAGCTTGAAGGTCACCGTCGCGTCGTCTTTGGCGGTAACGGACTCGATGAAGGAGAGGAACGCGCCGTAGGTCCCGTCGGCCATGTTCTTCTCGAAGGAGTTCACCACGTCGGCTGCGGTGACCTTGCTGCCGTCGGAGAACAGGGCGCCGTCGCGCAGGGCGACTTCGTACTCGGTGTCGGACACCTTGGTGGGCTCGCCCTTGGCCAGCGAGGGGTGGGTCTTGTACGTGTGCAGGTCGAGGTCGTAGAGGCCCTCGAAGACATGCCAGGTGGCAGCCAGCATCAGAGCGGAGCTGTTGCCGATGGGGTTGACGTTGGTGCTGGTGTAGGCGACCGCACCGGTAAGCTTGTCGGCGACGGTTCCGGTGGAGCCGCCCGAGCTCGAGGAACCGCTGGTGGAAGATCCGCAGCCGGTAAGGCTGAGACCGGTCGTGGCTGCGACCGCGGCCAGCGCGCTGCCCGCGATGAACGTGCGGCGCGACAGCTGTGACTTCTGCATCTGCATTAATGCCTCCTGATTGGTTTGACAGTTTCTTCCCTGCGCCGTTGTCGACGGCGCACTATCAGCCGTATTATCTCCCAATCCAACTGTGAAGGAAAGATGAAATTATGCCGACAATTCTTTTGAACTGGCGCTATTAGACGTTTGGATTTGCTTTTGGGGGGCGCGAGCATCATCCTCCCGTTTCGAACGGTTGTTTTGGCAAGGCCAAAGGCCCCTCCGGATCGGAGCGGATTCGGGAGGGAACGCGGCGAAAGGGGAACGGGCGGTGGGCGAAGGCGCTCCCAAAGCGGTGAACGATCATGTCCGCAAGTCGATGCAGGGCAACAAGCGCGCGAACACCAAGCCCGAGCTTGTGATGCGCGAGCGTTTGCGCGCAGCCGGGCTGACGGGGTACCGCCTTCAATGGAAGGTGCCGGGCCGACCCGACGTGGCCTGGCCGGGAAAGAAGGTGGCCCTGTTCGTGAACGGGTGCTTCTGGCACCGCTGCCCCCACTGCAACCCCTCGGTCCCGAAGTCCCATGTGGAGTACTGGTCGGTCAAGTTCGAGCGCAACGTCGAGCGCGATCGGGCCAACATCGCCAAGCTCGAAGAGGACGGCTGGAGCGTCCACGTCGTATGGGAATGCCAGCTTAAGAAGAAGGTCATCGACGACACGATGGCCGAGCTTTTGCCGGTTCTCGCCCGGCAGCTCGGCAAGCCGCTTGCCGACTAGCTGCGCCCCAAACAGGGACGGGAGGCCCTGCGCGGCGGGGTCTTCCCGGATCGGTCGGTATCATGTGCTCGCATCGCTTCGGCAGTGGAGTGGGAATCGTACGGTGTGCCGAAGCCGCAGGCTTTCCCCCGATGAGCACAGACGGCGCCGTTGCAGGAACCAAGGGCCTGCAAAGCGGCGATCGGGGGGCATGGGGTACTCAAAAAGGAGTTGTTTTATGGCGAGAACGTACATGTCAATGGACGGCAACAACGCTGCTGCGCACGTTTCGTACGCATTCACCGAGGTTGCCGGCATCTATCCGATCACCCCGTCCAGTCCCATGGCCGACTACGTCGACCAATGGTCCGCGAACGGCCGCAAGAACATCTTCGGCACCACGGTGCGCGTGGCCGAGCTCGAGTCCGAGTCCGGCGCGGCCGGCACGGTGCACGGCTCGCTTACCGCCGGCGCCATCACGTCGACCTACACCGCCTCCCAGGGCCTGCTCCTCATGATCCCCAACATGTACAAGATCGCCGCCGAGCGCCTTCCCAGCGTGTTCCACGTGAGCGCCCGCACGGTTGCGACCCATGCGCTCAACATCTTCGGCGACCACTCCGACGTCATGGCATGCCGCCAGACCGGCTTCGGCATGCTCGCCGAGGGAAACGTCCAGGAAGTCATGGACCTTTCCGCCGTCGCCCACCTTGCCGCCATCAAGGGGAGGACCCCCTTCATCAACTTCTTCGACGGCTTCCGCACGTCCCATGAAGTCCAGAAGATCGCCGCGTGGGACTATGCCGATCTCGCCGACATGGTCGATATGGACGCGGTGCGGGCGTTCAGGGACCATGCGCTGAACCCCGAGCATCCTGCCGCGCGCGGTTCGCACGAGAACGGCGACATCTTCTTCCAGCACCGCGAGGCGTGCAACAACCAGTACAACGAGCTGCCGGCCATCGTCGAGGAGTACATGGCCAAGGTCAACGAGAAGCTGGGCACCGACTACCGGCTGTTCAACTACTACGGCGCGCCCGACGCCGATCGCGTGATCGTGGCGATGGGGTCGTTCTGCGACGTGTGCGAAGAGGTCGTGGACTACCTCAACGCCCAGGGCGAGAAGGTGGGCCTCGTGAAGGTTCGCCTGTATCGGCCCTTCGTCACCAAGCGGTTCATGGAGGCGCTGCCCGCAACCGTCAAGAAGATCGCGGTGATGGACCGCACCAAAGAGCCCGGCTCCATCGGCGAGCCCCTGTACATGGACGTGCTGGGGGCCCTGTACGAAGAGGGCCGCACCGACATCGTCGCCGTGGGCGGCCGGTATGGCTTGGGATCGAAGGACACGCCCCCGTCTTCGGTGTTCGCCGTGTTCGACGAGCTGCGCAAAGACGCCCCCGCGCGCGAGTTCACCATCGGCATCGTGGACGATGTGACGCACCTGTCCCTTCCCGAGAACCCCGATGCGCCCAACACCGCGGCGCCCGGCACCATCGAGTGCAAGTTCTGGGGTCTGGGCGGCGACGGAACGGTGGGCGCCAACAAGAACTCCATCAAGATCATCGGCGACACCACCGACAAGTACGTCCAGGCGTATTTCCAGTACGACTCGAAGAAGACCGGCGGCATCACCATCAGCCACCTGCGCTTCGGCGATGCGCCCATCCGCAGCAGCTACTACGTGAACAAGGCCGACTTCGTCGCATGCCACAACCCGTCCTACATCACCAAGGGCTTCCGCATGGTCAACGACGTGAAGCCCGGCGGCGTGTTCATGATCAACTGCCGCTGGACGGCCGACGAGCTTGACGAGGTGCTGAACGCCGAGACCAAGCGCTACATCGCGCGCAACGGCATCAAGCTCTACACCATCAACGCCATCGACTTGGCCGAGCAGATCGGCATGGGCAAGCGCACCAACACCATCCTGCAGTCGGCGTTCTTCACGCTCGCCGGGATCATCCCGCAAGACGAGGCGCTGCAGCATATGAAGGATGCGGCCACCAAGTCGTATTCGAAGAAGGGCCAGGACGTGGTCGAGATGAACCACAAGGCCATCGACGCCGGTGCCACCGCGTTCACGCCCATCGAGGTTCCCGCCGCCTGGGCCGACGCCATCGACGACGTCGAGGGGCCCATCATGTCCGGGCGCCCCGAGACCCTCAAGATGGTGCGCGAGATCATGGAGCCCGTCGGGCGCATGGAGGGCGACCGCCTGCCCGTCTCGGTTTTCGTCGATCATGCCGACGGCCAGTTCGAGCTGGGCGCGTCGGCCTACGAGAAGCGCGGCGTGGCCGCCTTCATCCCCGAATGGCAGCCTGACAAGTGCATCCAGTGCAACAACTGCGCATACGCCTGCCCCCATGCCTGCATCCGGCCCTTCGCGCTCACCGATGCGGAGGCGGCTTCGGCTCCCGAGGGATCGGTCATGCTTCCCATCAAGGCCGGAAAGGGCAAGGGCGTGTACCAGTACTCGCTGGCCATCTCTCCCAGCGACTGCATGGGCTGCGAGGTGTGCGTGAGCGTTTGCCCCACCGACTCGCTGGTGATGCAGAACATCGAGACGCAGCTTGTGCGCCAGCCCATCTTCGACTACCTGGTGGCCGAGGTGTCCGAGAAGACCGAGCTCGTCAGCAACACGGTGAAGGACAGCCAGTACAAGCGCCCGCTGCTGGAGTTCTCCGGCGCCTGCGCGGGATGCGCCCAGACGTCGTACGCCCGCCTGGTCACGCAGATGTTCGGCGACCGCATGTTCATCGCGAACTCCACGGGCTGCTCGTCGATCTGGGGCAACCCCGCCGCCACGTCGCCGTACACGACCGATGCGAACGGCCGCGGTCCGGCGTGGTGCAACTCGCTGTTCGAGGATAACGCCGAGTTCGGCATGGGTATGAAGCTCGGCCACGACGCGGTCCGCAACAAGGCCGCAGTGGAGACCGCGGCCCTGCTCGAACAGGAGGGCGTGTCCGATCAGCTGAGGGAGGCTGCCCAGGCGTGGCTCGACTCGCGCGAGAGCGCCGAGGAGAGCAAGGTTGCCTCCGCGGCGTACGTCGAGGCCCTCTCTTCGTTCGCGCCGGCGGCGCAAGGCGAGGCCAAGCGCCTGGCCGAGTCCGTTCTCGAGAACAAGGACTTCCTGGTCAAGAAGTCATTCTGGATCTTCGGCGGCGACGGCTGGGCCTACGACATCGGTTTCGGCGGCCTCGACCACGTCCTGGCGTCCGGCGAGGATGTGAACGTGTTCGTGTTCGATACCGAGGTGTACTCGAACACCGGCGGCCAGTCGTCCAAGGCCTCCAATATCGGCCAGGTCGCTCAGTTCGCCGCGGCCGGCAAGGATATCAAGAAGAAGAGCCTCGCCGAGATCGCGATGAGCTACGGCTACGTGTACGTCGCCCAGGTGGCGATGGGAGCCAAGCCCGCGCAGACCATCAAGGCCATCGCCGAGGCCGAGGCGTATCCCGGACCGTCCCTGATCATCGGATACTCTCCCTGCGAGATGCACTCCATCAAGGGCGGCATGGCGAAGTGCCACGACGAGATGAAGGCCGCGGTTGACTGCGGTTACTGGAACCTGTTCCGCTTCAACCCCGAGGGCGCCCCGGGCAAGAAGTTCGTGCTGGACAGCAAGGCCCCTGCGGGAGGCTATCAGGAGTTCCTCATGAACGAGGCGCGCTACAGCCGTCTGGTCCGCGAGTTCCCCGACCGTGCTCCCGACCTGTTCGAGCGCAACGAGGCCGCCGCGCTGGAGCGCTGGTCCCACCTCGAGAAGCTCAAGACGGTGTATTCCGAGTAGGCGTCCGAGCAGGCGCGATGAAAAACGGCGACCGCGAGTATGCGGTCGCCGTTTTTTTTTCGTCTCGATACGCGACGGGCGCGGGCGGGGGCGAAGGCGCGACGATGCGCGGCGCTTCCGGTCGCTCGCGCGGCGTTCGCGTGGCGCGCGTCGTCGCCTTAGCGCCGGCTTTCCAGCAGCTTGCGGGCGTAAGCCAGCTTCACGCAGCAGACGAACACGTCGAGCGCTTCGTCGAGCTCGTGCAGGGGAGGAAGGGTCGGCGCGATCCGGATGTTGGAGTCGCGGGGGTCGCGTCCGTAGGGCCAGGTCGCACCCGCGCCGGTCATGGTCACGCCCGCCTCGGCCGCAAGCTCGACGATGCGCGAGGCGCATCCTTCGGGGGCGTCGAACGATACGAAGTAGCCCCCCTGCGGGGTGCTCCACGAGCATCCTCCCACATCGGATAGGGATTCTTCCAGCTTGCGCGCGACCAGTTCGAATTTCGGCCTCAGGATACGGGCGTGGCGGGCCATGTGCTCGGCGACGCCTCGCGCGTCTTCGAGGAAGCGCACGTGGCGAAGCTGGTTGAGCTTGTCGTATCCGATCGTCGCTGCACCCATATGCCGTTTGATCTCGTCGAGGTTCTCGGGGGCGGCGGCCAGCGCAGCGAGGCCGGCCCCTGGAAACGTCACCTTCGAGGTCGAGGCGAATTTGAGGTAGCGTCGGGGGTTTTTCGCCTGATCGCAGGCTTTGCCGATGTCGAGCACGCGGCTTTGGCGCCCGGGCTCGCCGTAGAGGTGGTGCACACCGTAGGCGTTGTCCCATATGATCCGGAAGTCCGAAGCGGCGCACTCCATAGTTGCCAGGCGCCGCACCGTGTCGTCGGAATAGGTGGTGCCGCTGGGGTTGGCGTATTGGGGCACGCACCATATTCCCTTGACGGACTCGTCGTCGCGCACAAGGCTCTCGACCGCGTCCATATCGGGCCCCTCGTCGGTGAGCGCAACGGGGATCATCTGGAATCCCAACGCCTCGGCGATGGCGAAATGCCGATCGTATCCGGGGACGGGACAGAGCCATTTAACCTGGTCAAGAGAACTCCAAGGGGCGCATCCGTCCGTTCCGAACAGGCAGAGGCGCACCAGGGCGTCGTACATGAGGGTGAGGCTCGACGTTCCCCCGACGACGACGCGCTCCGGGATGTCGTCGAGAAAGACCGCCATGAGGCGCTTCGCCTCGGGAAGGCCGTCGAGGACGCCGTAGTTGCGGCAGTCCAGGCCGCTTTCGGCGGCACAGGATGCGGAATCGACCACCGACGAGAGCATCGGCATGCTCAGATCGAGCTGCTCGGCGGCGGGTTTTCCGCGCGCCATGTTCAGCGAGAGCCCGCGTGCCTTCATGGCGCCGAAATCGCGTTCGAGTCGCGCCGTCAGCGCTTCCAGCGCGCTTGTTTCCAAATCCGCGTACATGGCCGGTCCTTCCGTTCGCGGTTGCTTTTCCGTGGTTGCCCCAACCCGACCATTCTAGCCTTTCAAGCGGGAAGAAGAGGAAAGATCACGCGAAGCCCGCCAAGACTTCTCCCGGCGGTGCTTGCGAGACGTTTTGGGGCATCTCTTCAGTAGGTTGTCTGAGCGCCACCTCAGTCTTCGATTCGGAACCTGACAGTGACCAGGGTTCCTTTATTCTCTTTGCTTTCGATCTCGAATTCGGCTCCGTGCTGCCGGGCTATCCATTGGGCCACCGGTAGGCCGAGGCCCGTTCCATCGGGATACATTTCGCGCGAACGCTGGGTGCGGTGAAAGCGCTCGAATACCGTGCTCAGCTCCTCTTCGGATATTCCGATTCCCTGGTCTTGTATCGTCACGATCGCATGGCGATGCTCTCGGTGTGCGGTCACCGTCACGGTTCTCTCAGGCATGCTGTAGCGAACTGCATTGTCAAGCAGGACGTCGAAAAACTCCAGTAAGCGGGCTTCGTCTCCCGGTATGGTCAGGCCCCCTTCGATCTTTCCGATTAGTCCGATCTGCCGCGCGTAGGCGATCTGGGAGAATTGATCGCAGATCGATTGAAGCAGCGCCGAAAGGTCGATGCGATCGTGCGCTATCTCGTCGCTGTCTTCGTCAGATCTAGCAAGCGTGAGCAGGGTCGAGAGCATGTCGGACATGCGGTTTGCATTGCGGAGTATGCCCGATACGCCATCGATGGACTCCAAAACGGTCTTGTCGGGGGTTTGCAGGAGGAGCTCTGCATTGGCTTTGATTCCCGCCAGGGGGTTTCGTAATTCGTGCGAGGTGTCCGCAAGGAACGTCCGCTGAGTTTGCCATGCGCGTTCGATAGGGGCGATGGATCGCCGCGCGAACGCAAGCGAGATCGTCCCGTATATAATCCCGCCGAATAGGCAGATGATCACGCTTCCCGTTTCAAGGGTTTGGAATATTTCAACTTCGTTGCTCACGTCCTTGAACGACACGGTGCGCGATACGGTGAAGTCCCCGTGGCTGTAACGAAAAACCAGTGGGTCTTGGTAATCGACTCGGTAAACGCGGTAGGATCGCCCGTTCACAGACTGGGTGCTGAAGCCCTTGGGGGGTTCCTGGGCGAGGAGGGGCTCGTAGTCTTCGGGAACGGCTTCAGAGGCGGGGAAGGGGTTCACGTACCCGGTTGAATCGTCCCAGAAGTACACGATCGGCAAAAGACCCAGGGGAAGGCGGATGCCGCGTGCGTCGGGGTCTTCCTGGGCGGTAACGAATCCTGTACGTTCGCTCTCCATTTTGCCGTCGATCTTCTCGTATATTCTTGCTTGCAGGAATATGTTAAACCCAGCGATGCAGACGACGAACAGTACGAGGGTGAGAGTAACGTTCTGGATGGCTACGCGCCAAATGGCACGACGGCTGAGCTTGGATTGCCGTTCAGAGCCCGCCGCGATTACGGCTGTAGAAGCTCTACTGTGCATCCGACTCTACCTTGAGCAGATAACCCACTCCGCGGACCGTTGCGATGAGCTCGGCGTCGGGCATCGCTTTCCGAAGCTTTTTTCTCAGGTTGTGCATGTGGACATCGAGAATATCGTATCCCAGATCAGTATCGCAGTCCCAAAGCCGTTCGATGATTTGGTCGCGTGTAAGGATGCGGCCGTTGTTGATTAGTAGATACTCAAACAGTTCGAATTCCTTCTGGGTCAAATGAACGGCAGTTCCGTTGATGTCGAGCTCATGGGAGCGCGTATTGAGCTCGAGGCAGCCGTATCGAAGGATGTGGGCGTTTTGCTGGACGCCCGACGTTCTTCTGAGGAGCGCTTGGACGCGGGCCACGAGTTCCGAAAGGGCATAGGGTTTCACCAAGTAGTCGTCGGCTCCCGAACCGAGTCCTACAACGCGGTCCCGAATGCTGTCCCGTGCGGTGGTGAATATGGCAGGTACGGCAAAATCGCGCTCTCTGATAGCGTGCAGGACGTCGAGTCCGGAAAGGGACGGCATGACGATGTCGAGGATTACCAGGTCGTATATCTCTTTTGTTGCCAGGTAAAGGGCCTCTTCGCCATCGCCCGTCCCGTCGACCTCGTATCCTTCGCGTCGTAGAGCAGTCGTCACGGCGGTTAGGACCTGGATATCGTCTTCGGCTACAAGGATTCGCACAGCGTTACTCCCCTCGGTATCGAGATGGGCGCTCAGCGGCACGTTGGCCCGGAAAACCCAAGCGCTGTGGCGTCGGCTATCACGACTTCCTTTGCGAGCAGGGAGAACCCACGGTAGAAATCGGTGCGGGCTAACGCAAACGCTTCGTCGCACATCTGCGGGACCCATTGTAGCGGATGAGTGACGAGAAAATCCCTGTATCGTGCCTGCGCCGATTCGATGCTTTTGTCTTGAGTCTGCTGGATGTCAGATCCGTCGTTTTCGTTTCGTCGAGCTCTTTCGAGCGCCGCGAGAACCTTGTTTGAGAAATGCGCGAGCAGTAAGAACTCGGTGGAGACGTGGTCTTCGGGCGAGAGGTCTATCTGAGTCGGTGTGAGACCTTCTTTGCGCAGTATCGACAAGAGTTCGTCATAGGGTTTTTCCATCAGAGATTTTCTTCCACTTCGATAATACGATTCGTAGGGAAAGGCCCCTGTCAGATCTTTCCCGAACCCAAGAAAGATGTTCACGTAATCGGCGTTCAGGTCGCTTGGGGAAGGATCGGTGGAGACGCTGCGGTTGATGAGGTCGAAAGCCCGTTGGACAAGATTGCCGTCGGAGTCGCGGTTGACGACCAAAGGGCTCTCTTTGCCGATCGAACCTAGCGCCGTCCTGAATGCATCGTCCGGCTCGTGGCTGAATGCTCGGGCGAGAAGCAGGTAGATATCTGCTCTATATCGGTAATCGATCGCAAGGGACGTGCTCTCGGTGCCGTTCATGAGGTTCTCCTCGAAATGATCGGTCCGGTCCGTCGAGTGTGTTTTTGACGGGCCGGACGCATGTAACGTGCTAGTAGATGAAGGACTGAACACTTGTGGCGATGGCATACATTACGATGCGCACGGTTACGGATCCTATGAAGATGCCGGTCAGTCCCAGCGCGGCCGCTCCGAGACCTGCAGTTGCGTGAGAGTCGGGTTTTGCAGCGCAGTGTGCTCCGAAGGGAACGACCATACCGGCAATCACCACCCCTCCCCAGAATAGAGGTGCCAGATCACCGGTTGCGATACGCGCCACCGAGCGGGAGTAGTCTGGTTCGTAGGCCACTCCGACTGCGGAGAGCCACACGACAACTGAACAGGCGAATGCAGCGATTCCCGCGAGGGCCCATAGATGAGAACGTCTCAGCTCATCCGCTCCGGATTGAAAGACGCGGGCGAGCAAGGCTGCTGCCGAAGCCCCCATCGCAAGAGCGTTGCAGAGGAACAGGAAGGGCAAGGCCCAGGTGTTCAGAGCTGGACGGGCTTCCATCAGATAGGCGTGTCCCATGATAGCGGGCAGTGCCAAGCTCGTTACCAGGGCGAAGGAGGCAACGATGCGGCGAGTCGATTCCGAAGAGCCTTTCTTCTTCAGGGTGTAGAGCAAAGCCAGGGAAGCGCAGGTTGCTATAGCGGTGGCGATGAGCTCCTGGGAGATACCGCTTTCCAGATTGCTGAGCACGTAGAGAGCTTTATCAGGGTGGCCCATATGGGAAGAAGAGCATGCGCCGCCGACGAAGAGCAGAGCCAGCGAGGCGATGACGCCCTTATCGTTCAGGGTGCTTTCCATGCGTGCGAGGACATGGATGGAAACGTAGGTCAGAATCCCCATTCCCATTCCGCCGAAAACGGCGAATAGCAGTAGTGACCATTGTGTCTCCATAGCTTAGCTCCTCCAGGCCTGTCGGGTCAGAATAAACGCCTCGCCGGGTTTGTTTCCCACATCTGCGAGATGATGAACGCTTCCGTCACCTGCGGAAGCGATAGCTTGCGCTGCTTCCGAGGAGGGATCGTCGAGGTCTCCGAATAATCGCGCATGGCCGGGACAGATATCCACGCACGCAGGGGTTTTGCCTGCGTCGATCAGGTGGGAGCACAGTGTGCATTTTTCGATGACGCCGGTGTCGTGGTTGTACGACCGAACCCCATAAGGGCAGGCCATAGCACAGTATTGGCAACCGATGCAACGAGTATGGTCGACTAGGGTGATTCCATCCCCGCGTTTGTACGATGCCTTGGTAGGGCACACGCGTACGCAGGGTGCGTTGAGGCAATGCTGACATTTCACGGGGAGGAAGTATCGCTGCGCATGGGGGAACTCTCCGTAAGGACCCACCTCGAGCACTTTGGTGTAGCGCCTTCCGAGATCGACCCGGTTCTCCTGCATACACGCCACAGTGCAGGAGTCGCACCCCATGCAGCGGTCCAGGTCGATGACGATCTTGTTGTTGGCCATCTATTCCGCTCCTTTCGAGATAAACGAGCTGATCTGCTGGTCGGTTGCTCTGAACCTTTCCTGGATATCCCGCGGATTCTCTGCAATTCCTCGAGGAGGCCCATCGGGTGATTTGCGGATGCGGGCCATAGTTCCGAAGCAGTTCGTTCCGATGGCGGGATCCTGCGGGTTTTCGTAGGAGAACAGTGCATTGGGATTGGAATCATGAGCGCCGTGCAGTCCGTCGGCCGCTCCTTTTTCGGGATACCAGAAGTCGTGCTCAAGATGGATAACGCGAGGGTCGATCCCCGGAGTGATCTTTGCTTTCTGCAGGCATGACCCGTGTTTGCTCTCTATCAGCACCCAATCTCCCTCGGTGATGTCGTTGTCGGCGGCAGTTTTTGGATTGAGCTCGACGAGCGGATAGGGATGCACGTCGCGCATGAAGGGAGACTCATGGTATTCGGAATGGAAGAACTGGTGGCATCGACCGCCCGATATCACGATGTAGGGATAGTCGTTTGCGAGTTCGGGCTCGCTGAAGGGGTTTTCCACCTGCTCCCGATATGAGGGGAGAGGCCCGTGCCCGAACTTCGACAGCTCCTCTGAAAACACGTTCACTTTACCGGTAGAGGTTTGGAATCCGGGACGCTTATCCTTGCGCAGCAGGCCTTTCTCGTGCTGTTTGAACGGTTGCGGCGCAGGTTCGACGATGGTTGCTTCGCGGAACTGCTCGAAGGTCATCCCCGTCTTCTCGAGTGCCTTGTCGTATATTTTGTACTTGTCGATTCCTCCGTAGTCGATTCCCATGCGTCGGGCCAGTTCGAGCAAGATATCAATGTCGTCTTTCGCTTCTCCTTGAGGGTCGGTGAACGGTTGGCGGATGGTGACGGTGGCATTTGCTGGATAACAATGTCCCGACTGGGCGAATTCGATTCGGTCAACTTCGTTGGGGTGTGCGGCGGGAAGCACCACGTCTGAAAGCTCGGTGGCTGGATCCATCAGCAAAGAGACGTGGACGATGAAGTCAAGGTCTCTCAGCCCTTTTTCGATGCTATGGGAGTCAGCCGAACTCATGATGGGATCGGCGGTTTGCCCCCAGTACATATGCATCTTCCAGGGCTCTTCGGTCAGCAGGGCGGCGGTGGTGGTTCTCGAGGTTGCCCCCGGGTTGCCGTACAGGTAGAACCTGCCTGGGTTGATGCTGTGTTTGTCGGGGTCGTCTGCTATTTCTGCGGCGATCGGGGTTAGGGGCGTGATGGGGAAACGCGGTTGGGCAACTTTTTTGTTGCTCTGGGCGACGCTGTTGCCACCGGGTACTTCGTAGTTTCCGGCTATGGCCATCATGATAGTGAATGCTTGGGAATTTGCCGACGTGTTGTCGGAAAAGTCGGTTTTCTGACCGCGACTGAAGCACGACCCAGGGCTCGAGGAAAGATAGAGCTCGATCATTTCTTCCAGTTTTTCCTCGGGTACCCAGGTGACTTCCGAGGTTTTGGCGATCGTCCACTGAGCTGTCGAGTCGGCCAGTACCTGCAAGGCGGTTTTATACGAGGTTCCATCGATCTCGTATGCGCCGAACAGTGCGGGAACATGGTCTTCGGTCGACCACGAAAGCTCCTTGACGTTCCAGTATCCGACGGTACCCAGGGATTCATCCCAATAGGCTAGATTGTCTGCCGATCCTCCGTCGAGCAGATCGCTTTCACGCAGAAGCCTTTTCCCGTCCTGAGCGACCAAGAAAGGAGCTGTCGTCCACTCCCTGGTGAAGTCCTGATCGAAGCGCTTCGAGGAGAGCATTGCGTTGATGATGGCCAAAACGAGCGCCGTATCGCTGTGGGGGCGTGGCGCGATCCACAGGTCGGCTTTGTCGGCCGCGTAGGATTCACGAGGGTCGATGACGAGGAATTTGGCACCCTTTTCCTGGGCTTCCTTGATGTAGAGCCAATCGTAAGCACCCCAGGCGAACAAGCCGCGCGCCCACCATATGATGAGTTTGCTATCGGTGGGATTCCACCCTGTGAATTGGCAAGCCGAACCGATGGTTGCCTTTTTCTGAACGAAGTCGCCACCGATTTTGCAGATGTTTCCTACGCCGAAAGTAGCGGTGGAGCCGATCTGGGTCCACACGTCGGAAACCGACCAGATGAGGAATTGGTCTCGTCCGGTGCCGAAGTTGTGGACGATGCTTTTGGCGCCGTGCTTTTCGATGATCTCCTTTGTTTTGGGAATGATGATATCCCAGGCTTCGTCCCAGCTGATCCGCTCCCATTTTCCTTCGCCGCGTTCGCCGACCCGCTTCATGGGATAGCGCACGCGCAGGGGGCTGTTGATTAGCTCGGGAATGCTGAACGCCTTCGAGCACAGCGTGCCGCGGGAAAACGTTCCCGGTCGTCCCTCGACCTTGGTCACCTTTCCGTTCTTCACCGTTCCAATGAGGGAGCAGCGACCGTAGCACTGGCGACAGGCGCTCGGTACCAGTCGGGTATCCGCATCCTTGGGGTCATTCGCCGCCCGAGCTTCAAGTGGCTCCCAATTCGCACTGATCGCATTGCCAACGGCGGCAAGCGCTCCTGCAGAGGCGACGGATTTCGCGAACGATCTTCGAGAAATCGATTTCACTGGCTCCTCCTTCTAATTGTTTTCTTTCGATTGGTTTCGGCAGCGGCCCTTATCGATCACCGAGCCGCGAGATCCGCGTGTCCTTCTCGCGTTTTGATACCGGCTCTGGTTTTCGAAATGCGTTGTGGGGGCAGCTTCCCAGGCAGTTCAGGCACAGGCTGCAGTCCTCGTCGTTTCTGAGTCCCGTATCGAGAGCGGATATGCCGCTAGGGCAGGTGTTTTCGCAGGCTCGACAGCCCTGAGCCGATTTGCAGGTCGAAGCTCTTTTCGATGGGGCGAAACGTATGGGGCTGAAACGGCCGATCAGACTCGCGAGCGCTCCTATCGGGCACACCAGGCTGCACCAGCGTCTGAACAGTTTGAATTCGGCGAACAGAATTGCAGGAAAGACCAGCAGGTCCCAGGTGGGGGTATAGGCCGTGAGCGACTTCACAGTCGCGTATGCGAAGCCGAAGATCAAACCTATCGGACAGAATAGGCAAAACACAGGAAAGCCGACGACAAACGAGGCGGCGATGGTTCCAAGGACGAGAATGGCGGCCCGTTTAGGGCTGCTGACCGCCAGCAAGCTCTTAGAGTCCGCCTTTCCTGCGGGGTCGTTTGCCGTGTGCGATCGAGGAACGCCTGCCTTGCTCCCCTTTGGTTTGAAGGGGAGCAAATTGGTCGGGCACAGCCACGAACACAAGAACCGCCCGAAGAGAAGGGCGATTCCGACGAACGCTGCCAACGAATATATGAGCAGGGGCGGTACAGTGCGCGATGCGGCGGCTATCTGCGAAAGCCCGACTGGGCAATATCCACATAGCGTCCCTATGTCGAAATTGAACGCGAAGGCGATGATCGTTATGCCGATGGTCAGGCACGATATCGTGACGATACGCAGGATGAACAGGTGCTTCGGTGACCTCTTGGATCGCGTCGAGGTGGGGGCTATCCGTTTCATCTACCGACCACTTCCGACGCGGAGTCCTCATTGAGAACCGAGTTCCTCGGACGCAGTACGATGCCTTTTCCGTTTCCCGAAAGTAGGCTTGAGTTGCCGATGGATACTGACGGGCACTCGAGCTCGCACCGACCGCATCCGTCGCATGCGTCGAAAACGATGCTTGGTCGACCGAAGTCGTCTGGCTCTATGGCGTGCTGCGGACACAGATCGATGCACACGCGGCAGGCATCGCCGCTGAAAGCGATGCAGTTTTCAGCGGAGACCTTTGGAAGGGCTGATACTGTCGGCTTTTCCTCGGCGCATGAGAGGGCTCCGGTAGGACAGGATAGAGCGCAGCGGGGAATGCCACCGTTTGCTTCCTCGCAGAAATCGCAATAGCCGTGCAAGAAGGAAACTTCTGGAGTGCCCATTGCGGCCAGACCGTCGGCAATCGATACCGTTTGGATGATGTGCGCGTGGCATACATTTATGCATCTCTGACAGCGGACGCATAGGGTGAGGAACTTCGATTCGTCCGCAACGGTCGGAGGACGCATGCGTTCTTCTGACTGCGCAGCCTTCGCTACGCTGCCGGTTGCAAACAAGCTGCATACGGCGCCCATGCTGATGAGAGCGCTTCGGCGCGAAATATCAACCATCGGTCCCCCCTCGGTTTCGTTGCATCACAACGGTAGGGGACGTTTCTTAAGATTTCCTAAAGACGACGTCCGTGCCAGAGCGGCCCCGCTGGCGCCGCGAGGGGCCCGAAGCGCGCTTTACCACGGGAAAGCGGCCCGTTCGAGGTATAATCCTCTCTCATTCGTCTGATCGAGGGGAGTTTGAGCGTCGATGGTTGAAAACGACTTCTTCGTGCTGCTCGCAATGCTTCTGTACTTTATCGTGGTGCTCACGATCGGGTTCGTGTATGCGAAGCGGTCGAACTCTTCGGCCTCCGAGTACTTCATCGGGGGGCGTGGCGTGGGCCCGTGGCTCACCGCGCTTTCGGCCGAGGCTTCCGACATGTCCGGTTGGCTGCTCATGGGCCTTCCCGGCGTCGCGTACTTCACCGGGGCCTCCGACGCGCTGTGGACCGGTTTGGGCCTTGCCATCGGCACGTACCTGAATTGGAAGTTCGTCGCCAAGCGTCTGCGCCTGTACTCCGAGCGCACCGATTCCATCACGCTTCCCGACTTCTACTCCAAGCGCTTCGGCGATCGGAAGAACATCATCTCGACCGTCGCCGCGATCATCATCGTGCTGTTCTTCAGCGTGTACGTGGGCAGCTGCTTCGTGACGGTGGGCAAGCTGTTCGCCACGCTGTTCGGCCTCGATTACGCCACGATGATGATCCTCGGGGCCATTATCGTGTTCCTCTACACCCTGGTGGGAGGCTACCTTTCGGTGGTGGTGACCGACTTCGTGCAGGGCATGCTGATGTTTTTCGCCCTCGCCGTCGTCGTGGTCGGCTCGATCGCCTGGGCGGGCGGCATCGACAACACCGTTGCCTTCATGCAGGCCATTCCGGGGTTCCTCAGCGGTTCGCAGATCGCGGTGCCCGCTCTTGACGAAACGGGCCGCCAGCTGGTCGCAGACGGCAGCCCGGTGTTCGGCCCCCCGGCCGAGTACGGTTTCGTCACCATGATCTCGATGCTCGCCTGGGGCCTGGGCTACTTCGGTATGCCCCAGGTGCTCGTGAGGTTCATGTCCATTCGGGACGCCGAGGAAGTGAGGAAGTCGCGCATCATCGCGACTACCTGGGTGGTTATCTCCATGGCCAGCGCGGTGATCATCGGGTTGGTCTCGCGCGTGATCCTTCCCACGTACTTCGGCACCCAGGCCGAGGCCGAAAACGCCTTCATCGTCCTTGCCCAGATGATGCTGCCGTCGTTCATCTGCGGCGTCGTGGTGTCGGGCATCTTCGCCGCTTCGATGTCGTCCTCTTCTTCGTACCTGCTCATCGCAAGCTCGTCGGTTGCGGAGAACATGTTCCGAGGCGTGTTCAAGCGCGACGCCAACGACCGCCAGGTCCTCATCGTGGCGCGCTTCACGCTGATCGTGGTGTTCCTGTTCGGCATTTTGGTGGCCTACGACGAGAATTCGTCCATCTTCTCGGTGGTGTCGTATGCGTGGGCCGGCCTGGGCGCTTCGTTCGGCCCGCTCACGCTCACCAGCCTCTACTGGCGTCGCACGACTATGCAGGGCGCTCTCAGCGGAATGGTGGCCGGCGCGCTGTCCGTCCTCGTGTGGCACAACCTCGTCAAGCCCCTCGGAGGCGTCTTCGGGATCTACGAGCTGCTTCCCGCGTTCGTCATCGCCTTGGCGGTGAATGTGGTGGTTTCGCTGCTCACCAAGCCGCCTACTGACGAAGTGCAAAAGCAGTTCGATACCTATATGCAGTCGGGGGAGGGGAGATAGCGCGTTTCCCTTCGGGGAAAGTTTTCGGGCTTTTCTCGGACGAGTTTCCTTGGATGCAGCGAAGCATCCGTGTCAACAGGGGAAACTTTGCTCCGAAAAAGACACGCCCGGTAGCGTGTAAACTGTTGACACGCTGAAATCCATAGCGTATTATTCATCTGCTCATGCGCGAGAAACGCCTTTCGAGCATGGCAGGCAGCTTGAAAAGTACACATGAATTTGAGCGAGTCCTTATGGGAGTGTGCCCGAGTGGTTAAAGGGGACGGGCTGTAAACCCGTTAGCTATGCTTACCAAGGTTCGAATCCTTGCGCTCCCACCATCTTGCCCGTGTAGCTCAGTCGGTAGAGCACTTCGTTGGTAACGAAGAGGTCACCGGTTCAAGTCCGGTCGCGGGCTCCATTCGGCGGTGTAGCTCAGTTGGTTAGAGCACACGGTTCATACCCGTGGCGTCACTGGTTCGAATCCAGTCACCGCTACCATTTCTAAATCAAGCATCCTCGTCGAGGGTGCTTCTTGTATATATCGGTTAAAATCGCTGAAAGCGATGGAAATAACTAGGAGGATGATTTTCATGGCAAAGGAAAAGTTTGACCGTTCTAAGCCGCATGTAAACATCGGTACCATCGGTCACGTTGACCATGGCAAGACTACTCTGACGGCTGCTATCTCCAAGACCCTGTCCGACAACGACGGCTCTCACGGCACCGCAACCGCCGACTTCACCGCTTTCGAGGACATCGACAAGGCTCCCGAAGAGCGCGAGCGCGGCATCACCATCTCCATCGCTCACATCGAGTATCAGTCCGATACCCGCCACTATGCTCACGTTGACTGCCCCGGCCATGCCGACTACGTCAAGAACATGATCACCGGTGCTGCCCAGATGGACGGCGCTATCCTGGTTATCGCCGCTACCGACGGCCCCATGGCCCAGACCCGCGAGCACATCCTGCTCGCCCGTCAGGTCGGCGTTCCCTACATCGTCGTCTTCCTGAACAAGTGCGACATGGTCGACGACGAGGAGCTCATCGACCTCGTCGAGATGGAGACCCGCGAGCTGCTCTCCAGCTACGAGTTCCCCGGAGACGATCTGCCCATCATCCGCGGCTCCGCGCTGAAGGCCCTCGAGGGCGACGCCGAGTGGCAGGGCAAGATCTGGGAGCTCATCGACGCCGTTGACGAGTACATCCCGACTCCCGAGCGCGACACCGACAAGCCCTTCCTGATGGCTGTCGAGGACACCATGACCATCACCGGCCGCGGCACCGTTGCCACCGGTCGCGTCGAGCGCGGTGTTCTCCACCTCAACGACCCGATGGAGATCGTCGGCATCCGCGAGACCCAGAGCACGGTTTGCACCGGCATCGAGATGTTCCGCAAGCTGCTCGACCAGGCCGAGGCCGGCGACAACATCGGCTGCCTGATGCGCGGCATCAAGCGCGAGGACATCGTCCGCGGCCAGGTTCTCTGCAAGCCCGGTTCGGTTACCCCGCACACCGAGTTCAAGGGTCAGGTCTACATCCTCACCAAGGAGGAGGGCGGCCGTCACACCCCGTTCTTCACCGGCTATCGTCCTCAGTTCTACTTCCGCACCACCGACGTTACCGGCGTTGCGAACCTGCCTGAGGGCACCGAGATGGTCATGCCCGGCGACAACGTCGAGATCACCGCTCAGCTCATCCACCCGATCGCTATGGAGCAGGGTCTCCGCTTCGCTATCCGCGAGGGCGGCCGCACCGTTGGCTCTGGTCAGGTTACCGAGATCATCAAGTAGTTCTCGTTCCTACTCGCTTGTTTCGGAGCCCGCTTTCAACGCGGGCTCCGTTATGAGATTCATGTGATACCCAAGCATTGCAATTGATGTAGAAAAACATAGAGGAGAATTCTATGCGTACCTTGGTCACCTTGGCATGCACCGAGTGCAAGCGCCGCAACTACACGACCAACAAAAACAAGCAGACCACTCCTGATCGTCTCGAGATGAAGAAGTACTGTAAGTGGTGCGGTAAGCACACGTTGCATCGCGAGACTCGATAGTTTAGGATGACAAGCATAGGCCAGTAGCTCCAATTGGTAGAGCGGCGGTCTCCAAAACCGCATGTTGGGGGTTCGAGTCCCTCCTGGCCTGCCAGCTTGTATAAGCAGCTTGCTTTCAGGTTACTTGCTTTATATAGCAACTTGAAGCCAGGCTGCTTGTTTGGTGTTTAATGGCATGTGTTTCCGTCTTTAGAATTAGGTAGTTTATGGCGCACAAATCGAAGACTCAGCGAGCGAAGGCATCCGCCGCCCGGTCCGCCAAGAAGGCAGAGCGGGCAGAGCAGAGCTCCGTCGCCTCTTCCGAGCCTATGGCTGCGGCAGAGAGCACCGAGGCACCCAAGAAGGGACTTTTCGCAAAGTCCGAGAAGAAAGAGGCCGCTGCTGCGCAGGATAAGCAGACGAAGGCCAAGAAGGTTGAGAAGGAGACTCCCAAGAAGTCTCGTTTTGCGTTTTTCAAGGACGTTAAAGCCGAGCTGAAGCGCGTCACGTGGCCTTCCCGCCAAGACGTCGTTCAGTGGAGCCTGGTCGTTGTGGCCGCGCTGCTGTTCTTCGGCCTGTACGTCGGCCTTCTCGACAACGTGATCATCACGCCGCTTCTGGTGGCGATTTCTGGGTTGGGGGCTTAGTCGTGGCTAAGAAATGGTACGTGCTCCATACGTATTCGGGATACGAGAACAAGGTCAAGCAGACGCTGCTTCAGCGCGTCGAGCTCATGGGGCTTGAGAACAACGTGTTCGCCATCGAGATCCCCACCGAAATGGTGACCGAGATCAAAGAGGGCGGCCGCCGCGTCGAGACCGAACGCAAGATCTTCCCGGGCTACGTGCTGGTTCGCATGGAGCTCGACTCGCGCAGCTGGGCCGCCGTGCGCAACACCCCCGGCGTCACCGGTTTCGTGGGAAGCCAGGGCAACCCCGAGCCGCTCACCCGCGCCGAGTACAACAAGATCATGGGCATCGGACGCAACGTCCCCGGCGCCCCGAAGAAGACCTCGACGGACATCGAGGAGGGGCAGGCGGTCAAGGTCGTCTCCGGTCCCCTCGCCGAGTTCGACGGCGTGGTGTCGGAAGTCCATCCCGACGCCGGCAAGGTCAAGGTTATGGTTTCTATCTTCGGTCGCGAGACCCCGGTGGAGCTTTCCTTCGACCAGGTTGCTAAACTGGACTAAGCGTTTTTCTGCTGGGTGCGCCCGCGTGGACCGGGGCTTCTCGTGCACAGCGTTTTCGATAGAGTTATTCAGCATTGAAGCATTTGAAAGGAATCGATCATGGCCCCTAAAGCTAAGAAGGTCACCGGTTTCGTGAAGCTGCAGATTCCTGCAGGCGCCGCTAACCCCGCTCCTCCCGTCGGCCCCGCGCTGGGTGCCCAGGGCGTCAACATCATGCAGTTCTGCCAGGCGTTCAACGCCCAGACGCAGGAGCAGTCCGGCACCATCATCCCCGTCGAGATCACGGTGTACGAGGACAAGTCCTTCACCTTCGTGTGCAAGACCCCTCCCGCGGCCGTCCTCATCAAGGAGAAGCTGGGCCTGAAGTCCGGCGCCGCCATCCCGCAGCTCCAGACCGTCGGCACGCTCTCCGAGGCTCAGCTGCGCGAGATCGCCGAGATCAAGATGCCCGACCTCAACGCCAATACCATCGAGGCGGCTATGGAGATCATCGCCGGAACCGCTCGCTCCATGGGCGTGCGCATCGAGGGCCGCGAGATGAAGAAGAAGTACGTCCCGTCCAAGAAGCTGGCCGAAGTCCTCAAGCAGATGGGCAATTAGTCGGGGCTTTCCCGCACGAACGGATCTTTCACGGCCCTCGCCGTGAGGATATAGGGTGGAAGAGCCGTCCAGGCTCGCTACGTACCACGAAAGGAAACAAGCATGGCTAAACTCACCAAGAAGTACCGCGCTGCGGTCGAGAAGATCGACAAGGAGCAGTACGCTCCCATCGAGGCCTTCACCCTGCTGAAGGAGCTCGCAAGCGCCAAGTTCGACGAGACCGTCGAGGTTCACTTCCGTCTGGGCATCGACACCCGCAAGGCCGACCAGCAGCTGCGCGGCACCGTGTCTCTGCCCAACGGTTCGGGCAAGACCGTCCGCGTTGCCGTCTTCGCCGAGGGCGACGCCGCGCGTGCGGCTGTCGAGGCCGGCGCCGACATCGTAGGCTCCGACGACCTGGTCGCCGACATCCTCGCCGGCAAGATCGAGTTCGACGCCGCCGTGTCCACGCCGGATCAGATGGCCAAGGTCGGCCGCCTGGGCAAGGTGCTGGGCCCCCGCGGCCTTATGCCCAACCCCAAGCTGGGCACCGTCACCCCCGACGTCGCCAAGGCCATCACCGAGCTCAAGGGCGGCCGCGTGGAGTACCGCGCCGACCGTTACGGCATCGCGCACGTCATTCTGGGCAAGGCCAGCTTCACCGCCGAGCAGCTCGCCGAGAACTACGGTGTCGTCTACGACGAGGTTCTGCGCATGAAGCCCTCCAGCGCCAAGGGCCGCTACGTGAAGAGCATCACCGTTGCTTCCACGATGAGCCCGGGCCTGAACGTCGATCCTTCCGTTCAGAAGGGTTATACTCAGCCTGTCGCTGAATAAGCGCTCACTCTATCGAATGAAAGGGCCTCGCTTGCTGAAGCGGGGCCCTTTTCGCTGTACGGCGCTGTGCGGTTCGGCCTGTGATGCGTATTCACCAGGTGTCCGACGGGGTGCGGCCGGGGAAGGAGGCTGCGGTGATCATCAAGAAATCGCCGGAACAGATAGAAGCCATGAAGAGATCGGGCGCTTTGTCGGCCCGGGTGCTCAGAGAGATCGGAGCGCGATGCCAGCCGGGGGTCTCTACCTGGGATCTCGACGTGTTCGCCGAAGCGTTCATACGCGATAACGGGGGCGTGCCCACGTTCAAGGGGTACTGCGGGTACCCGTGCTCGATCTGCGCGTCGGTAAACGACGAGATCGTCCACGGTATTCCCAGCAAGAAGCGCATCCTGCGGGAAGGCGATATTATCTCCATCGATACCGGGGCCACAGTCGATGGCTGGGCGGGGGACAATGCCTGGACGTTTGCGGTGGGGGAGGTCTCGGCGCAGGCGCAGCGCCTTCTCGAGGTCACCGAGGCGTGCATGTGGGCGGGAATCGAAGCGGCGCGCGCTGGCGGCAGGGTGGGCGATATCGGATATGCGGTGTCGAAGGTGGCCCGAGCGGCGGGAATGGGCGTGGTGCGGGAATACACCGGTCACGGGATCGGCAGGAGCATGCACGAGGACCCCGACGTCCCCAATTTCGGTCTCAGACGCACGGGTCCCCGGCTCGAAGCGGGGATGGTGCTCGCCATCGAGCCGATGATCACCCTCGGGTCGCACAAGACGCGCGACGGAAGCGACGGCTGGCTGGTCTCGACGCGTGATGGGAGCCTGGCGGCTCACTTCGAGAAGACGGTGGCTATCTCGAATGACGGCCCCGTGTTGGTTTCCGATTGATCTTCCGGCCCAGCTTCGCCAAAACGGGCTTGAGGCGATCCATCTCGGGCACGCGGAACAGGAACGCGAGGCCGAACGATACGACCAGGCCCACGAGGCCGCATATCACGAGCTTCACGAAGCCGTCGAGCATCGATCCTTCCCCCGCCAAGCCGGGCATAACCGTGCTGAGCGCATAGGCCGCAGCCGCCCCGATCAGCGAGGCGGGAAGGATGCGCAGCGTAGAGGAGAGGACGAGCCTGATGCCGAAGGACCCGATGTAGCGGCGCAGAAGCAGGGTGAGCACGATGCTGGTGACGCCGTAGTACACCAGATCGGCTATCGGCACCCCGTAGAGCCCCAGCACGTCGGGCGAGCACAGCAGGGCGTACATGCCGCATTGGACCGCGACCATGGCCGTGCAGATCAGCGCGAAGTGCAGGAACTTGCGCAGGCTGGCATACACGTTGTACATCAGCATGGTCACCGAGTAGAAGGGCAGGCTGATCACCCACAGCGCCAGGATGGAGGCGACGTAGTCGACATCTTGGGCGCTGAACGCACCGGCGCGAAACAAGCTGATGAGCGGCGTGGAAAGGCCGCATATCAGCCCGGTGAAGGGAACGGCCATCACCACGGTGACGGCGATGCCCGCGCGCGTGAGGCGGCGCATGGCGATCCGGTCGCGCTTCGCCACGGCGGCCGACATCTCGGTGAACAGCGGGCGCGAGAACGACACGATCAGCACGCCGTAGGGAAGCTGGTACCACGTCCACGCGTACAGCAGCGTCGCGGGGCCCTCGTCTCCCGCCTGGAGGGAGAAGGCGTTTCTGCACGAGAACGCGATCATGGTCCCAACCACGTAGATCAGCGTGGGGACGGCGATCCGTATGGCCTCGCGCAGGGCGGGATCTTTCAAATCGATCGAGAACCGCCATTTGAAGCCTTGCTTGACCAGGGCGGGAATCTGAATGAGAAACTGAAGGGCCACGCCGAGGGACGTGCCGAAGGCCAGCACGGCGATGGCGAGGTGGGGATCGACGTCTGACAGCGGTATGTAGACGAGGAACGCGACGATGACGGCCACGTTGTTCAGGGCGGGCGCGATCGCCGTGATGAAGTACACGCGGTTGGCGTTCAGGATTCCGGTAACCACCCCCCCGATCCCGTAGAACAGGATCTGGATGGCGAAGATGCGGAAGAATTCGACGGCCAGTTCGGTGACCTCGGCCGAGTTCCCCACGGTGAACGTCTGGGTGGCGATGACCTGCGGTGCGAACACGGCCGCTAGGACCGACATGGCGCCCAGCACCACGATGCCCAGATTCAGCAGGTTGTTCGCGAAGCGGTTGCCCGCCGCCTCGCCGCGGCGCTCCTTCTCGGAAAGGTAGGTGGGCAGAAACGCCGCAGCCAAAAGGCCCCCGGCCACCAGTTCGAAGATGACGTTGGGCATATTGTTCGCAACCTGGTACGACGAGGTGACGAACGTGTTTCCCAGGGCGAAGGCCATCACCCAGGTGCGGACGAGGCCCGTTGCGCGCGAGCCGAGGGTCGCAACCGTCATCAAAGCCGTGGAGCGCGCGATCGAGCCGCTCGATGTTCCTTCGCTCAAAGCGTTTCCTTTGTTCTTGAAGATAGGCGAAACGGGCGCCGTCTCGGGGGTCGAAAACGTACAATGCTTATAATGAACCATGTCGGGCAGGGCCTCGGCCATTTTCATTAGATGTACCAAGTGGATTCGCGCGCGGAATCGCTTGCGCGCGCTTGAAGGGATGCGGATCTCATGAGGATTCTGCTTGTCGGAAGCAAGAACAACCCCCAGGCGGTTGATGCGCGGTTCCAGCTGATGGCGTACTTCCAGTCGCAGGGGATCGGCTTCGAAAGCATCGACATCGACGATCTGCCCGATTGCACCTTCGTCTATTCGGGGCAGACCCTCGAACAGCTCGACCCGCGTTTCGCGGGAGGGTTCCAGATGGTCGTGGCCCTGGGAGGCGACGGCACCATCCTGCGCACGTCGCGGGTAACGGCGCTGCTCGACTGCCCGCTTTTGGGGTTGAACTTCGGCCATCTCGGCTTTCTGTGCAATACGGTGGAAGGTAACCTCATCGCCACGATGTCGGAGGCGCTGGCCGGCGAGATCGCTGAGGAAAAGCGCGAGAACCTGTATATCTCGGTGGAATGCGAGGGCGACGACGAGGGGCTGGCCATCGAGGGTCCGCGAACGCTTTTCGCCCTCAACGAGATCACCATCGCGCGCGGTGCGTCCGGGCGCATCTTCAACTTCGACATCGATGTGTCGGGCGATCGCGTGGCCCGCATGCGCGGCGACGGCGTGGTGGTGGCGTCGGCAACGGGATCGACGGCCTACGCGCTGTCTGCGGGAGGGCCGTTGGTGGCTTCGGGGTATCGGGGCATGGTAGTGGTTCCGGTTGCGCCCCATACGCTCAATTCGCGCGCCATCGTCACGGCTCACAGCGATGTGGTCGAGATATCCATCGCAGACGACCAACCCAACGGACACGACATCTCGTTTTTCGTGGATGGGGACGTGGTCGAGTTCGAGCGGCCGGTGAGAAGCGTCGTCGTCAGCGCGAGTGATCGTCCCACGCGGCTTTTGAAGTACCGCCGGGAGGGGTTCTACAAACTCATCGCAAAAACGTTCTTCAACATGAACGATTAATCTACCTGGTGTTATGAGGTTCCCTTTACAAACATCGCGGAAAAGGGCGGCGCTGTGCTAGCATAGGTGACCGTAGCGCTTGTATAAAGGCGATGTTCGCTCAGGAGGGATCTGGATGGATTTCACATCACCGATGCTCACTCGACGCGCATTCGCGGGTTCGGCCGTGCTGTTCGGCGCGGCGCTGGCCTTGGCGCCCTCTCGCGCTTTCGCGGTTTCCGCAGCGGAAAAGCAGGCTGAAGCCGATGCGGTGCGTGCGCAGCTCGTGTCGCTCCAGGCCGATTTGGAGCAGGCCGAAGCTAATTACCATCGCGCCATAGAAGAGCGCGACGCAGCGCGCGCGGCTATGGACGAGCAACAGGTTCTCATCGACGCTTCAACCCGTCGCATCTCCGATCTGCAGCAACGTTTGGGAGATCGTGCGGTCAGCATGTACCGCACCGGCCCCACGGGCTTTCTCGACTTCATGCTGGGTGCGAAATCGTTTGACGAGCTCGCCCAGAACTGGGACCTGCTGAACCGCATCAACGACGAGGACGCGCGTCTGATCGAGGAGACCAAGCAGGAAGAGGCGCGGCTGGAGGCGGCGCAGGAGGAATTCGCGCACCAGGAGCGGATTGCGGCCGATAAGGCGGCTGAAGCAGAACGCATCAGCGCCGATGCCAATGAACGGGTGGAAAAGGCCACGGTGCTGCTGAACACGCTGGATGCAGAAGCGCGCGAACTGCTGGAGCAAGAGCAGGCGGCTGCTGCAGCTGAAGAGGCGGCGCGCCGTCAAACGATCGAGGAGAGGGCACCTGCCCCCGTTGCCGGCCCGATCGATCGGGGAGGGCAGACGTCCGATAATTCCGCAGCGGCCGACTGGGCGCTGACGAAGATCGACTGTCCGTACGTCTTGGGTACCGCAGGGCCCGATACGTTCGATTGCTCCGGTTTGGTGGTGTGGGCCTACGCGCAGATAGGCATTCACCTTCCGCATTTCACCGAGTCGCTTTACGCAGCGGCAAAGCGCGTGGTTCCCATCTCGCAGGCGCGGCGCGGCGATGTGCTGTACCGTTACTGGCACTGCGGCATCGCGCTCGTTCCCGGCGGATCGAAGTACGTTCACGCTCCCACGCGCAACGCCAGGGTGCGCGATACCGACCCCCTCTCGTGGTCGGAGTTCACCTGCGCGCTCCAGTTCTAAGGGGCTTCGGGTTTTCAACGCGCCGGCTCTTTCATCGAAGCGTTCGCGCATGCGCGGTCTGCCGGCTGCTTTTTCTGCACTATGCATAGCTCGAGGCGAGGCGCACCCCGTATCTTGGGGTGCGCCTCGCGTTTGCACTCAATGCATGGTGGTTTTGCTTGATATTTCGGATATTTTTTGCTTCCGATCTGCGGAAACAGTATCCTGAATTGTGAAATTCGCGGCTCTGTCAACCCAAAATGGGAAAAAACGTCCGAAATTGGCCTTCGTTGACGAAATACCGCAAATTCAAGCGATCTACCAGGTGATATGAAGTGAAGAACAAAACACAAACCTGAAAAAGCACGCGTGTTAGTATAGAGCGTGCAACGTCTCGATATGTACCCAATTGTTCGATCAGGAGGTTTCTATGAGCGAACAAGTAACGAATCTGAGTAGACGCGTGTTCATCGGTGGCGCGGCGCTGTTCGGCACTGCACTCGTGATGAACCCGAATCGCGCGTTCGCTGTCTCTGCCGCCGAGAAGCAGGCCGAGGCCGACGAGGTCCGCAACCAGCTGGTTTCGCTTCAGGCTGATCTCGAGAAGGCATCGAACGATTACTATGCCGCCCTCGAGCAGCAGCAGGCTGCACAGTCTTCCATGGAAGAGCAGCAGACCCTCATCGATCAGGCGTCTTCCCGCATCGATGAGCTGCAGACGCGTGTTGATTCCCGTGCCGTCAGCATGTACCGCACCGGCCCCACGGGCTTCCTCGACTTCATCCTCGGGGCCTCTTCGTTCTCCCAGCTTACTCAGAACTGGGACATCCTCAACCAGATGAACGAGGACGACGCGCGCCTGGTGGAGGAGACCAAGACCCAGAAGGAGGCTCTCCAGACCGCAAAAGACGAGTATGCTCGTCAGGAGCAGATCGCTGCCGACAGGGCCGCAGAAGCGGATCAGGTGCAGCGTACCGTTTCTTCCAGGATTTCTGAAGCATCGGCGCTTTTGGAGTCGCTTGATGCGGAGACGCGTGAGCTTCTCGAACAGGAGCAAGCTGCCGCTGCAGCTGCAGCGGCTCTTGAAGCCGCCGCTGCTCAGCAGCAATCCTCTTCTGATTCGGGAGCTTCCGATTCTTCGTCTAGTGCGGGGTCGGGCACGAGTGGCAGCGGCGCGGGATCTCAGGTCGTTTCGAACACTTCTGCACCCTCTTACACCGCTCCTTCCACTCCGTCGTATTCGGGAGGCGGATCGGCTAGCGATAATTCTGCGGTCGTCGGCTATGCGATGTCTCGCATCGGCTGTCCTTATGTCTGGGCGGCTGAGGGTCCCAGCTCCTTCGACTGTTCGGGTCTCGTGGTGTGGGCTTATCGCCAGATCGGCATGAACCTTCCGCACTACACCGAATCGCTTTACGCGTGCGCCAAGAATGTTGTTCCGGTTTCTCAGGCGCGTCCGGGGGATGTTCTCTATCGTTACCAGCATGTTGGCATTGCCGTTGGCTATGGCGGCGTCCCCTATGTTCATGCACCAACGTTCGGAGCCCAAGTGCGAGACACCGACGCGCTCTCTTGGTCGGGTTTCACGGCTGCGTTGCAGTTCTAGGTTGGTTGAGGTGACTCGTAGCGGGTCGCCTCTCTTTTGATCAGCGCCAATAGCGCTTCCGCCATCGATGAGCTCATTGCGCCTCATTCTGCGGAGATCAAGAATGGTTATATTTTCGGAGGGACAGCTGCGGTTAGTTCTGCAGTCGAAGCAAAGCTCAGAGCGGCTTAGTTTCCAGAAAGTATCGAGGAAAACGTGCGGTTCTGATCAAGCGCGGCAACCCAAATCGAATTCGGACAACTGGATCGGAGCGAGATGTTCCGGTCCAGTTGCCTATTAAGCGACGGGAAGCGGATTTCGGCGTCTCGGCCGTTTCAGGTGCTTTCGATTCGATCGTGTATCTGTCAAAAAACGGCAGGTTTGCATCGGCGTGTACGAAAATCGTCCCTGTCTGTCAAAAAACGATGCGTTTGCATCGGCGCACCTGTCACATCGATTCGGTGTATCATTCTTCACCTGGTATTTTGCAGGCTTCTAGAAGAATCATGTGCTCGAAATGCTCTTCAGGCTTCGGATAGCGAATGCAAACCTGCCAATTCTTGACACGGAAACGGCTTTCGCGCGCACGCCGATGCAAACCTGCTGTTTTTTGGCCGAGGGTTGCTTTGGGTGGGAACTCGGCGAGCTCGATCTGCGCGTGCAGGGGTCCGGCTCGAACGGGGATAATGCGCACGACCGCGCGCGCCACCGCGGTGGTTGGCAGGTGCGGACTGCGTGTGCGTTGACCCGGAGAATGCAACCTGCGGATACTTGCCGATCAACGGGTATCCGGCTCTCGCGCAGCCTCTTTCAGTTCGTCTATCAGCATTCGCGCGGTCTCGTCTTCGAGGAAATCCTTGCGGTACAGCACGTAGAAGTCGGTCTCGAACGGAAAGTCGATCAGGTCGAACGTTCGGCATTCTCTGCGGTTATCGATCCCGAAACGGGGAACCAGGGTCTCGGGCACGATTCCCACCCCTTGATCGAAATTGCGCCCGAAGTAATCGAAGTGGCTTTCGATGGGAACCGACTTCAGCCGCACATGCGCACCAGCTGCGGAGAAACGTTCGACCACTTCGTCGCGGATGTACCCGTCGTAGATGTCGGGCGGCGCGATTATCGTCTTTCCGTCCAGGTCGGCGGCTTGTATCGTTTCCTTGTTGAACAGGTCGTTTCCCTCGGTGACGTAGAAGTGGATGGGCTCTCGGCGAACGAAGAATCCCGCAAGTTCCCTCTCGTCAAGAGAAGCCTCCGCCTCCGACTTCGGCACCCATGACTTGATTCCCGCGACCACCAGGTCGTTCGATCCGTCTTCGAGTGCGCGGATATTGCTGGCGGCGCTGGGAACGGTCGCTATCTCGATGGTTTTGCGCTCGCATGCCGCGCCGAGGCTGCGGCAAGCCCTATGGAGCAGGCTTTCGATCCACGGAAGGTTCGTCGCCGAGATCTTGACCAGGAGGAAGTTGCCTTCGAGAGATTGGTACTCCGACACGGTTCTCCGAACGCGCTGAACCAGCTCGTCGGCATCGCTGACGAACCTCTTGCCCAAAGGGGTGAGCACCAGGTTCCGCCCCTCCTTTCTGAACAGGCGGCATCCCAGCTCGGATTCGAGATCGGCCATATGCTCGGCAAGCGTCGCCCGTGCGACGTACGTTTTCTGGGCAGCGGACGACCAGTTCAGGTCGTGTGCCAGCGCAAGAAACTCTTCAAGATGACGGGTATCCATGGCGTTCCTTTCGCAGTCGTTCTTATCAGGATATCTGATTTGGCCCCGTTGCGCTGCTGTGCGCAAAAGCGCATCGGGTGTCGGCGTTCCAACAGAGCCGTCGGTTTTCCTGCATCGAGGTCGAACTTCGACCGTGCGTTTTCGGCTTCGCGTTCATACCATGGAACCGAAGAGGTCGCTTGGGTGCGAAGGGGGCGTCCAAGCGGCGAGGGATGGAAACGAGAAGGAGGGTTTCATATGGCTATGGATCGCAGGAGCTTCCTGAAGGGTGCCGCCCTGGCGACGGGCGCAGGCGCGCTCGCGGGATTGACGGGCTGCGCCCAGCCCAAGGCAAAGGGGGAGGCGCTCGATGCGGCGTCGAAGGAGAAGGCCGCTTTCGAGGAGGCCGCCGCTCCCATCGAACCCGTCTCCGAGCCCAGCTCGTGGGATGAGGAGTTCGAGGTCGTGGTGGTCGGGTCGGGCGCTGGTGGTACCAATGCGTCGATCCGCCTGGCCCAGGCGGGCTACAAGGTCGTTATGCTCGAGCGCAACGAAGACCTGGGCGGAAACTCCAAGCACTCCTCGGTATTCTCCAATTTCGGCGGCCACAAGCAGGCCGAAGACCGCAAATGGGCGTATCCCAGCTACCCGTACGACGTCGACAACATCGTCGAGTTCATGCTCGATTGCCAGCAGATGACGGGGGATCCCGAGCTCATGCGCGCCATGGCGATCGAAGGGCCCAAGTGCATCGACTGGATGAACGAGAAGGCGGGTGCGAAGTGGGTTCCCATGAACCCCTCTCCTGCGGGCGCGGGGCTGCTTGAATGGGAGGGCATGTCGACGCCCACCAACGGCATCAACGTGAACCTCATCCCGTTTAAGCAGCTGGCCGCGACTGCGGAGGGCGCCGGGGTCGACATTCGCACCAGCAGCCCTGTGACGGCCCTGGTGTTCGACGGCACCCGCGTCACGGGTGTGCGCATCTCGTCGGGCGGCCGCGACAGGTTCATCCGGGCGACGCGGGCGGTGGTTCTCACTGCCGGGGGCATGGAGGTGAACCGGGCCATGATGGCCAAGTACAGCGCGACCTGCCTCGAGGGAATCGCCAACATCGCCACGCCCCCGAACGGCACCGGCGAGTGCATCCGCATGGGCCAGGGGGTCGGTGCGGCTCTGAGCGGGTTCGATTCGACGGGCGCGTTCGACGGCGGCGTGTGGTGGCGCGACTACAACGAGTTCGACACCGAGATGGACTGCCACATCAACAAGGACGGCAATCAGGCGTTGCGTCAGCCCTGGCTCCGCATCAACAGCCTGGGCCAGCGCGTTCCGTACATCTCGACGTCGGCGCGCAGCTTCCCGTACACCACCGAGGCTTCCCCCTCGTCTGCCGGCTTGTGCGACACGGCCGGTATCGAGATGGCGCAGCCCGGGGGAAAGACCTTCGTGTGCTTCGATTCCAAGTTCGACGAGCTGGTGACGAAGAATTTCTTCGGCCAGGTGATCTGCCGCAAGGCGAAGATCGTGGCTGCCGACGATCCCTACATCGATCGCGTTCCCGAGTGGCTGCGCGACTGGCATACCGGATTCCAACAGATGATCGACGGGGGAGCCATCAAGAAATGCGATACCGTCGAGGAGCTGGAGGAGGCGCTGGGGCTTGAGGCGGGGACGCTGGTTTCGGCGGTCCGCGCATGGAACGACGCGTGCGAGGCGGGCGAAGACTACGCCCTGTCGTACAAGTACCCGAAAGAATGGCTGATCAAGATCGACGAACCGCCGTTTTACGGGGCGAAGCTGGGCGGCCACGTGTTCGGTTCGAAATGCGGCCTGCTGGTGAACGGCCGCATGCAGGTGATCTCGACGTCGGGAGCGACGCGGCCATTCCCGGGCTGTACGCCGGATGGCATACCGCCGGCGGATCGGCGGGCGACGGCAACGCTGCCGGTAAGCCCCTGACCGGCATGTACGCCGACCTTGGCCTCGCCTTCGTCGGCGGTTACATGGCCGCGGGCGGCATCATGGCCGAGGACGGGAAGAGCGACCCGCAGTAAAGGTCGTGGCTCGTATGCGCTGAGCGGACAAAGCGTTTTCGATTCCGGCTCGCCCCCTGCTTCTTGGATTCGGGAAGCAGGGGGCTTGTTTTTTGCCGGGATTCCTTCTCGAACCGTGGGGTTCGGCTTGTGCATCGACGCGTTGCGCGCATGGCTGCGGCTTTGCCATCGTTGCGGAATCCCCAAAATCCTGCAAGCGAGTTTTGCGCTGCGGATCCGCAACTATAATGGTTCGATAGAGTTACTCATGGTCAGGAGGGGGCCATGTACGAACCGCATTTCATCGCTTCTCACGGATTCGTGTTGAGCGGCGCCACTTTGGCCGAGCTGTCGCGTGCGGAGATGGAACTTTCTCGTTTGGAGGCGCGCGTAGAGCTCGATCGCTCCCGAGAAGCGCTCTCGCAAAACCTCGCCCGTCTTGAGGCGATAGCCACGTTGCGCATCGACGGTGAAAAACCGCTGATAGAAGATCTGCTGCGCATATCCAGCCGATACGAGATCATGAATCTTGAAAACATTGAGGATGGAGGCGAGGGTCTGCGGATCGATGAGTTTCTTGCATTGGGCCAGCATGGTTTCAGCAGATCGGCGATCGACGCGTTCAAATATCTCGAAACGATCAAATGGATTGTGCGTACGGTTGACGAATCTTTTAGATTCACCCCCGACTTCCTGCTCGATATCCATTCGATGTGCCTGTTCGGGAACAGAGCCGCGCAAAGCGGGATCGCGTTTCGGAGCCGCCCCCATTCTTGCGGCAAGGCATCGCAGACCGTTTCCATGTCGTATCTGCCTCCCGATCCGTCTCGGGTTCTCGATTTTATAGACGACCTGTGCCTTTTTGAGAACCGAAACCTGTACTCGCCGATCGCTCAAGCGGCGCTTGCTCATTTTCAATTCGAAGGCATCAAACCTTTCAAAACCGCCCTTGACCGTACCGGACGGGCGATGAGCCATGCGATCATGAGGCGGAGGGGGTTCTTTCGGAAAACGGTTGTTCCCATTGCGCTCATGCCCGCCATCGATACGCGGGCTCACGCTATCCGTCTCCTTCCGTATCAGCGAGGCTCTGAGATGCAGGGGAGGTCAAAGGCCCATGTTTTAGACGAGTGGGTGAGGTTTTGCGCCCACAGCTCCCATGTTGCCGCCATGGCTATGCGCACCCATCTTGAGACGTGCACGGCTCTGGAGAGGCATTGGCGCAACCGTATGGGGAAGATAAGCAAAGGATCGGCTGTTGAAGAGCTGATCTTGGCGTTTATCGGCAATCCCCTCATGACGGTGTCCCATGCGTCCCGGCTTATCGGACGGGGGATATCCGCTACGAACGACGCGATGAATCGCCTACTCCAAGAGGGGATCGTTCATTGCGAAGAGCTCCCCGGCGCAAGAAATCGGTTATTCGTTGCCGATGAGTCCATCGTTTTGCTCGATAGGATGGAGCGTTGCATGACCCAGAAGGATCCCATATCTCGAGACGATGCCCTTTTCGACTTTTCGGGTGCGGTTTAGTCGATAGGCTCATTACGGAATCGCTATTTATCTGCAAACAAGTTGTAGGGGCGCTATTCGATGAGTAAGGTGTGCCGTAGAGGCTGGGGATGCGAGGGGGCTGACCGGATCAGAGGCGATGTCGCCTGGGCGCTGACCTATAGATCGATCTACTGAAAAAGGGTATTCGAAACCCCATCGGGGCTCTAGCTTGTCGTGTCTTTTTGTTCGGGAACAGGAGGATGGGAATGCAAGGTGAGAAGAATCCGATCGAAAAAAGCGTCGGGATCGCATGCTCTAGCGTAAGTCGTCGTCGGTTCCTCAGGGCGGCCGCCATCGCGGCCGGTTCCGTTCCGTTCGCCGGGTCGCTTGCTTCGTGCGCGCCCCGTACGGGGGAGGATGCGAAAAAAGGAGAGGCATCGGTTCAGTCTCCTTCGTATGACAGGATCGCTCGTACCGTGTGCGCTCCTAACTGCGTGGGGAGCTGCGGCGTCAACGCATTCGTCAACGATGACGTGATCGAAAAAATCGAACCGGCCGATTTTCCGGACACAGCGTACAACCGTATCTGCCTGCGCGGGATTTCCAACGCCATGCAGCGCGTTTACTCTCCCGATAGAGTGAAGTACCCGATGAGGTGCGTGGGAGAGCGGGGTTCTGGAAACTGGGAGCGCATCTCCTGGGATCAGGCAATGGATCTGATCTACGAGAAGATGCAAGACAACATAAAGAATTACGGCCCCGAGTCGAATGCCTGGCTCGGTATGACCGGCAATTATGCAGCGGTTCCTCAGATCTTCGGGACGCTTATGGCGATGTCGTACGGGGGGACCTCCTTGACGAATTTCGGAATCATGGGCGATTTAGGTGTGAACCTGGGGTTTTTACCGACACTGGGAGTGCATCAGGATGCGAGCGCTTGGGAGGATCTTGTTGGTGCGAAGAGCATCATCATGTTCGGGTGCAACTATGCCGAGACGAATATGCAGGAAATGCACTTCGTCATCGATGCTCAAGAAGCAGGGTCCAAGCTGGTTGTGATAGACCCGCGTTTCTCGCGGACGGCGTCCAAAGCGGATTGGTGGATTCCCATTCGCCCCGGCACCGATTCGGCTCTCATTCTCTCGATGATGAACGTTATCGTTAATCGGAAAAAGCACGATGAAAGCTACCTGCGTTCGAACACCAACTCCGCTTTCCTCGTCAATGTCTCTACGGGCAAACTCGTGCGCCAGGGCGAGGATTACCTGGTATGGGATGGCGAGGAAAACGCCTCCGTACCGGTTGCCGCGCTCCCCGATGAAACGAAGCCGCAGTACCCTTCGGTAAAAGTCGAGGGAGAGGTGCCTGAAAAGTGCCAGGTTCCGTCTACGGCGGTTCTCGAGGGATCTTTCTCTGTTCAGATCGATGGTGAGTCCGTTGAGGTCAAACCCGCATTTCAGCTGATACTCGAGTCGCTTGCTGCATACAGCCCGGAAGCTGCGAGCGAGATTTGCGAGGTTCCATCCGAAGATATCGTCAAACTTGCGGAGCTATATCTCGATGCGCCGTCCAACTTGCGTATCAGTCAGGGTACCAATCGTTACTGGAACGGGCATCTTCCAACGCGCGCAGCTATTCAGCTGGCTGCTTTGTGCGGAAACATCGGAAAGCCCCATGCGAACGTAAACTGGGCTGGCGGATCTCTCATGAGGTTTCTGTTTTCCCTGCCTCCCGAGGCGGTCATGCCCGTTTCGGGGAAGGCTGCGAAACAGCTCCCGGGTACTCAGTGGATGGATATCGTTGCTTCCGGAGAGCCGTACCCCATCAAGATGCTGTGGATCAACAATTACGGATGGGGAACGCAGGGGCCCGAACGGGAGAAACTTTTAAGCGAAGTTCTCCCTAAACTCGACTTCGTTGTAGTAAGCGAGCAGATAATGAACGAGGGCGTGAATTTCGCCGATCTCGTTTTGCCGGTCACTACGTATTACGAGGAGCCTTTCGAGGTGGTCACAGCCTGGTCGTCGCTTTACGTTCAAGTTCGAGAGCAGGCGATTTCCCCAATGTACGAAGCTAAAACCGATTGGGAGATCGGCCAGATGCTCGCAGAGCGCTTCGGGATAAAGAAAGGGAGCCTTTGGGAGCTCGACATCAAGGATTATTACCGCGACTATGTTTTCGCCCGCAATCTTGCACCCGAGTTCAGAACGATGGATTTCGACGAGCTGTGCGAGAAGAAGGTTCTCCGCGCAAATTTTGCCGAACCGCATATCGCCTTTGAAAGCCAGCGGTTCATGACCCCTTCTGGAAAGGTGGAGATATACACCGAGAGCCTTGCGGATCTAGGGGAGGGTGTCGCAACGTTTTACGAACCCTATGAGAGCAACCGTAACGACAAGGCGAAGACATACCCTCTCACGTTCATGAACTGCCGAACCGTTTACACCACGCATTCTCAGCACGTGAACCTTCCTTGGATCAGAGAAGTTGTCGCTCCTGAGCCATGGTTGGAGATATCGGTTGCGGACGCTGCGGAACGCGATCTTTCAACGGGCGATATGGCACGCGTCTTCAATGATCGCGGCGAATATCGGGTGAAGGTCCTCGTTACCGAAGAAATCAAACCCGGGTGCATTAACCAGCGGCAAGGGTGGTGGCCCAAACATTTCCCGGATGGATCGCACTACAGCAGTTTGTTGCATATGGAGCTCAATCCTGCTCAGGATGCCGTTATGGAAACCAATTTCGCACCGTATGACAACTTGGTGCAGGTAGAGAAGGCTTAAGGGGGCGTCATGACGAAATATGGTTTTGCAATCAACCTTCATCGCTGCGTCGGTTGTCGAACCTGCACTATAGCCTGCAAGATGGAGAACTCGGTGCCCGAGGGGATTCAGCATATGCGTGTGCTTAACGATCAGGGCGATACGGTGTACGACGTGCCTTCGGGCTCATACCCCGCCCTGTCGTTCGAATGGACGCCCGTCCCCTGTATGCACTGCGATTCGTCTCCCTGCCTTCCAGTATGCCCAACGGGGGCGACGTCGAAGCGAGATGACGGGATAGTCCTTGTCGACGAGGAGAAATGCATCGGCTGTCGGATGTGCATGGAGGCCTGCCCTTACGATGCCCGGTCATTCGACGAGTCTTCAAAGACGGTGGTGAAATGCTCTTTGTGCGCACACCGCCTCGATGCGGGCCTATCGAGCACTATGTGCCAGCTCTGTTGTCCGAATCGCGCGATCGTTGTCGGTGATTTGGATGACCCGGATTCTGCCGTATCTCGGACGATAAGGGAAAACGAGACGATTCGTCTCCTTCTCGAGCAGGAAACCGGCCCGAACGTGCATTATTGGCGATCGGTCAATCAGGGATTGTAGGAGGTGCGGAGCGGCCGCGCGGCCGCTCCATTTCGTTGTGAAGGAGGTTGCGATGGAGCTTGCCGTTGATTCCGCTTTCGCGGATGCGCGCCTGCTTGGTTCGATCGCGCGCGGCTTTTACCGCCCCGATGCCTGTTTTTGCGCAGATGTCCGGTCGGGGTCGTATTTTCGCGAATTCGATATGCTGTTTCCGTCGTTCGGGGAATCGGCCGCAGGCGGGGTCTTTTCGCTGTTCGATGATTTCTCTTTCCAAATCGCAGGATTGCCGCTCGAAGACCTTCGTCTCGTTCTTGAAACGGACTACAACCACCTGTTCGTGGGTCCCGGTCAGGTTGCAGCGCCTCCTTACGAGTCGTTTTACCTTTCGGCCCAGCAAAGCGGCCGCAGAGGGATCTTGCGCGGCAGCTTCGAGCGGTGCGTTACTGACTATTATTCCGACCACGGCTTTCGCCTAGTCGATGATTCCGAATTCTTTTCAGATCACCTTGCTGTCGAGCTCGAGTTCTTGTCGCAGTTATCGCTTCGAGAAGCTCGGTATCTGCAGCAAGGCCTCAATGAAGATGCGGATTTGCTTCGGAACGTGGGCGATCGCTTCTGCAGAGAGCATCTTTCGCTATGGCTGCCGTTATTCGCGGATCGGGTGGATAAAGAAGCGCGAACTTCGTTTTATAGGGCCCTCGCACGATTGTGTTTGGGGTTCGTGAACGGGGGCGATGCATCGGATGAGGGTCGATAGGACCTTAGCCTCATGGTTTGACGAGGTTGCCTTCCGGTTGTGAGGATGGTGCCTGCAGGGATGTTCGGGGTATCGTTGCTCGCGAGCTGTTGCAGCCGCCTATTCTTTCAGCTGCTTGCCGTCGGTGTCCCAATAGAAGCGTTTGAATTTGCGGATCTGGTTGAGGTGCATGATGCTCGACCAGATCCCGTGCATCATGGAGTCGGGGCGGTAGTGCAGCGGGTAGGCGTCGCGGGTGAGCCCGAGGGTGTCGAGGGCGCGCTTCAGAAGACCTTCGTCGCGGATGCTGCGCTTCAGCACGTAGGCGGGCACGCAGCAGTACAGGAAGGGCTCGTAGGCCTCCTGATAGGGGATCTGCTCGCCCAGCACGAACTCGCGCACGATAAGGCTCGCGAAGTTCACGCCGCCGAGGCTCATGTAGTAGGTGTTTCGCCCGCAGCGGGTGTTCACCTCGAAGAAGCGGAACGACCCGTCGCGGCTGTCGTATTTGATGTCGAAGTTCGCCATGCCGCGATAACCGGTGCGTTTGAGGAACCGGGCGGCGGCGTCGATGATGTCTTGCTGGCGCTCTCCCATGATGGCCAGGGGGTTTCCCAGTGCGGTGGGGTCGTGGTCTTGCAGGCACACCTGCCCGCCCGACACGACCCGGATGTTGCCCTCGGCATCGGAGAACGTGGTGAGCGTGCGGATGGCGTCGTCTCCGCCGGGGACGAAATCCTGCAGCACCAGCTCGGCGTTGTAGTCCGAGGTGCGGATGTCGTGCCATACCTGCTGCATCTCGTCGGGCGATTCGATCTCGTATATCTTGCGCTTGCGCGGAATGGAGGCGTCCTGGAACTGGGCGGAGTTCGAGGGCTTGGCGATAAGCGGGTAGCCGAACGTGTCCACCGGCAAGTCGGCGGGACCGTTCGCGCAGTCGAAGTACCGGGTTTCGGGATAGGGGATGTCCAGCTCTTCGCACAACTCGTAGAAGCGGCGCTTCTGCGTGATCTCGTCGAGCAGGGAAAAATCGATGTAGGGAACCGAGAACCCGGCGGCTTCCAGGCGCTGCTTTCCCGACGATAGGAGGCGTGCGTGCACGTCGTCGCAGCCCAGCACCAGCAGGTGCGCTTGGGGGTCGGACGCGCGGGCCTCGCGGGCGATCGATTCCAGGGCGGGGTACAAGACGTCTTCGCGCGTGGTGACGCCCTCGATGAGGCGGTAGTCGGTGAACTTGCTGCTGGACAGCATCTTGATGTCGCGGCTGGCCAACACGATGGTGCGCGCGATGCCGTAGGCGCGGTGGAGCTCGCGCACGTAGCTGTAGGCGAGGATGTCGCCTCCCACGACGACGGGAACGAGGTGCTTCGAGATATCGTTTTGTTGCAGGTTAACGTTCGCGTCTGCGCTCATGGTAGACTTTGCTCCTCAACGTGGGATACTGCGTGCTTCGTGACGCAGTCATTATTCCATACCGCGGGCTTTTGGGTTCCAGCGCGCCGACGGAGATGCGCGAAACAACGCAAGCGCCCCAAAAACGCGCGCGTCTTCGCGTTAGACTATCGTAAAGAGGAAGGTATATCCGCATGTGTGGATTCGTAGGCTTCACCGCGGTCGATTTCGACGAGCGGGCCAACCGCGACGTCGTCAAGGACATGGCGGACCGCATCATCCATCGCGGCCCCGATGACGAGGGCTATTTCGTGAACGACGACATCGCGATGGGATTCAGGCGCCTGTCGATCATCGATCTGGAGGGAAGCCGTCAGCCCATGCAGAACGCAGACGCCACGGTGACGGTCACCTTCAACGGCGAGATCTATAATTTCCAGGAGCTGCGCTCCGAGCTCCAGGGCATGGGCTACACGTTCGTCACCAACGGCGACACCGAAACCATCGTTCACGGCTACGAGGCGTGGGGAACGGGCGTCTTCGAGCGGCTTCGCGGCATGTTCGCCATCGCTATCTGGGACGATGCGAAGAAGCGCCTGGTATGCGCGCGCGACATCTTCGGCATCAAGCCCTTCTACTACCAGCATGACGGCGAGCGGCTCATCTACGGGTCGGAGATCAAGGCGTTTCTGGCGCACCCGAAGTTCCGCAAGGCCGTGAACCGCGCGATGCTGCCCCAGTACCTGTGCTTCGAGTACATGAACGACTCCCAGACCATGTTCGAAGGGGTCCACAAGCTTCTGCCCGGCCACTTCATGGTGTTCGAGCAGGGGCGCCTCGACATCGAGTGCTTCTATCGCATCACGTACAAGATCGACGAGTCGAAGAGCCTCGACGAGTGGGCCGACATCGTGCGCGACACCTTCGACGAATCCGTCCGCGCCCACGAGATAGCCGACGTCGAGGTGGGCAGCTTTTTGTCGGGGGGCATCGACTCGTCGCTTGCCGCCTACGCGATGGGCCAGCACCATGCCGAGGGCGTCAAGACGTTTTCGGTCGGATACGAAATCGGGTGCGAGGACAAGCTGGCCGAAATCGCCGAGCAGTCCGATTTCGAGATCAAGCTCGACGAGCTGGCCGATTCCAGCAGTTTCGCGGCGTGGGCGGGCCTTCCCAATTTCGAGACGCGCGTGTCGGCCAAGGAGTTTCTGGATATCGTCCCCACCGAGCAGTACCACATGGACGAACCGTTGGGAGCTCCGAGCGCCATCCCCCTGTACTTCGTGTCGCAGCTGGCGCGCAAGCAGGTGAAGGTGGTGCAGTCGGGCGAGGGCGCCGACGAGCTGTTCGGCGGATACTGGATCTACCACGACCAGTACGAGTTCTCGAAGTACCTGTCCGTCCCGCGCCCCCTGCGCGCCCTGGCCGGCGCCGTGGCCGAGAAGCTGCCGCCTTTCCATGGGCGCAGGTTCCTCATGCGCGGATCGGGAGGCCCCGAGAAGTCGTATCAGCGCACGTCGATGAACTACATGTGGGACGAGATCCCCAGCGTTTTGAAGGGCTATGCGGGTCCGTGCAAGCCGTGGGAGTGGGCGCGTCCCCACTTCGAGGAGGCGGCCAAGCAGAACACCGACATCATCACGCAGACCCAGTACGTCGACATGGTGAGTTACATGCCTTTCGACATCTGCCTCAAGGCCGACAAGATGTCCATGGCGCATTCCATCGAGCTGCGCGTCCCCTTCCTCGACAAGAAGGTGCTGGATGTGGCGCTTCAGCTGCCCACCGTATGTCGCGTGGACGATACGCACTCCAAGTACGCCCTGCGCGTGGCCGCCAGCAAGCTGGGATTCCAGAAGAAGGTCGCCAACATGCCCAAGCAGCCCTTCATCACGCCCCTGACGGTGTGGCTGCAAACCGACCTGTTCTACGATCGCATCAAAGAGGCCTTCACGGGTGAGGCGGCTCACGAGTTCTTCAACGTGGACTACCTGATGCGGATGCTGGACGACCATAAGAGCGCGAGCTTTTCCACCACCGAGGGCCGAGGCAAGCTGAAGATGATGCGTATCTGGAACATCTACTGCTTCTTGTGCTGGTACGAGGTGTTCTTCGGCGAGTCCTCGAAGAAGCTGGCTCCGAAAACCCAGGTTGCTTAAGGTTTTCACTCCCAGTACGCAAAACGGGACCGGCGTCGTCGCCGGTCCCGTTTTCGTTCGGGCGATAGGAGGCGGCCCTTCGACGAAGGGCCGCCGCGCCGTTTAGGCGTGGTAGTAGCGTCCCTGCTCGAACTGGGGTTCGCAGCACACGTTGATGCCCAGCGTCCGCAGGAGCTGCTCGTCTTCCTCGTGGAGGATGAACGAGAAGTGGGCATCGCATCCGCGCAGCTCCTTGAGGTGCGAGATGGCCTTTTCGGCATCGGGGGAGTCGATGGAGCTGGTGGAAAGGGCGATCAGCATCTCGAGGGGATGAAGCTGGGGAGTGCGCTGGTTCAGCTGGTTTTCGCGCAGGCTGCAGATGGGCTCGAGCGCGCGGTTCGAGATCACCCACGTTTCGTCGGCGATGCCCGCCTGCGCCTTCATGGCGTTGATGAGCACCGAGGCGGCGGCCCCCAGAAGCTCCGAGGACTTCCCGGTGATCACGCGTCCGTCGTGCAGCTCGATCGCCCCGGCTGCGCGCCCGGTTTCGGCGGCGCGGGTCAGCGCGGCGGCGCGCGACGGGATGAGATCGGTGTCGATATGGGCCTTCTTCATGAGAAGCTTGACCTTGGCCGCGTCGACGGCTTCGGTTCCCATGCGGCGCGCGGCCTCGGCGGCCTTGAAGTAGCGGCGCACGATCTCGCGGTTCGCAGCCGCGCGCACGGCCTCGTCGTCGACGATGGCCTTGCCCGCCATGTTGACGCCCATGTCGGTGGGCGACTGATAGGGGCTTTCACCCTGAATGCTGTCCAGCATGGCCTTCAGCACGGGGAAGATCTCGATGTCGCGGTTGTAGTTGACGGTGGTCTGCCCGTAGGCCTCCAGGTGGAACGGGTCGATGGCGTTCACGTCGTCGAGGTCCACCGTAGCCGCCTCGTAGGCGATGTTGACGGGATGATCCAGCGGGATGTTCCAGATGGGGAAGGTCTCGAACTTCGCATACCCGGCGGTGATGCCGTGCCGGTGCTCGTTGAACAGCTGCGACAGGCAGGTGGCCATCTTGCCCGAACCCGGCCCGGGCGCGGTCACGACCACCAGCGGCCGCGAGGTCTCGATGAAGTCGTTTTTCCCGTAGCCCTCGTCGCTTACGATGTGGTCGATGTCGTAAGGGTAGCCGGCGATGGGATAGTGCAGGTAGGTGCGCAGGCCCAGGGCGTTCAGGCGCTCGCGGAACTGGTCTGCGTTGGGCTGGTTGCGGTACTGCGTGATGACGATGCTTCCCACGAAGAACCCGCGGTCGTTGAAGGCGTCGACCAGGCGCAGGACGTCCTCGTCGTAGGTGATGCCCAGATCTCCCCTGATCTTGTTGCGCTCGATGTCGTTCGCGTTGATGGCGATGACGATCTCGGCCTCGTCGGCCAGAGCCTGGAGCATGCGCAGCTTGGTGTCGGGTTCGAAGCCGGGGAGCACGCGCGCGGCGTGGTAGTCGTCGAACAGCTTGCCGCCGAATTCGAGGTAGAGCTTTCCGCCGAACTGGTTGATGCGCTCCCTGATGTGGGCCGCCTGCAGCTCGATGTACTTCTCGTTGTCGAATCCTTGTCGCATTCCATCCCTCCTGGTGAATAAGGTATTTCAGCCGTTTGCCGAAAAACGCTCGACGGTTTTCGGGCGGTTTTCGGCAATAGGGAACAGTATAGATCACCCGCAGCGCCGCGCTCGGCGGGAAACGCCGCCGTCCGCCGAAATCGATGCGGGCAGCCGTGCGCTGCGTCGTCTGGAAGAAGGCTCGCCCCCGCGCATCCTCGCTCTCGACCCGGCTTCGGGGCTCGTCGGCGAAGTGCTTCCACCTGCGATGAAACATGCTGGAAATCTGGGCGTGTTCTAATTGCGAATTACCAGCCGACGGGGTGTTGGATGCTAGAATCGAAAGACGTTTGCAAGGCTTTCTCGGCGTTGCAGGCGTTTTTTATTTTTCAGCGACGCGGCTGTTCGGGCTGCGGATTCGGGAGGCGGATAGCGCGATGGCAAAGTACATTTTCGTGACGGGCGGCGTGGTGTCGTCTCTGGGCAAGGGCATCACGGCGGCTTCCCTGGGCCACCTTCTCAAAGCGCGCGGGTACAAGGTGACCATGCAGAAGATGGATCCGTATCTCAACGTCGATCCCGGAACGATGTCGCCGTTCCAGCACGGCGAGGTGTTCGTCACCGAAGACGGTCACGAAGGCGATCTCGACCTGGGCCATTACGAGCGCTTCATCGACGAGAACCTTTCGCGCGAGTCGAACTTCACGCAGGGCTCGATTTACCAGACGCTGATCGCCCGAGAGCGGCGCGGCGACTTTCTAGGGGGGACCATGCAGGTCATTCCCCATGTGACCGATGCCATCAAGCAGCGTATCCGCCGTGCGGCCGATCAGTCCGGCGCCGATTTCGTGATCTCGGAGATCGGGGGCACGATCGGAGACATCGAAAGCCAGCCGTTCATCGAGGCCGCGCGCCAATTCAAAAAGGAGCTGCCCGCAGGTGACGCGGTGTTCGTCCACGTGACGCTCGTTCCCTACATCGCCGCTGCCCACGAGGTGAAGACCAAGCCCACCCAGCATTCGGTGAAGGAGATGCGCTCGCTGGGCGTGCAGCCCGACTTCATCGTGTGCCGCTCGGACCACGAGGTCGATGCGGCCGTGCGCGAGAAGATCGCGCTGTTCTGCGACGTCGATGCCGATGCGGTGCTGGGCTGCGAGGACTCCCCGTCGATCTACGAAGTGCCCTTCAAGCTGTTCGAGCAGGGATTCGACGTCAAGGTGTGCAAGCGGATGGGGGTCCAGGCCCCTCCGATCGACCTCGGACCGCTTTCCGGGTTCGTCCAGGCGGCTCGCGCGTGCGAGGAGTCGTGCGATATCGCGGTGGTGGGCAAGTACGTGAGCCTGCCCGACGCCTATCTGTCGGTTACCGAGGCGCTGCGCCATGCCGGGGTGGCGCTGGGAGTGAACGTGAACGTCTGCCTGGTCGACGGGGGAGAGCTGTCCGACGACAACGCAGCGGAGATTCTGGGCGGGGCCGACGGCATCCTGGTTCCGGGCGGTTTCGGCCAGCGCGCGTTCGAGGGCAAGATCGCCGCCGCCCGCTATGCGCGCGAGAACGGGGTGCCCTACTTCGGCATCTGCCTCGGCCTTCAGGCGGCTGTGTGCGAATTCGCCCGCAACGTCGCCCATCTGCCGGGCGCTTCTTCGGCCGAGTTCGAGGAGGATCTCGCGCATCCCGTGGTCGATCTTATGCCCGAACAGGAAGACGTCGAGGACAAGGGCGGCACGATGCGCCTCGGATCGTACCCGTGCAAGGTCGCCCCGGATAGCAAGGCGTTCGAGGCGTACGGGGAAGAGGTGGTCTACGAGCGGCATCGCCACCGTTTCGAGGTGAACAACGCCTACCGCGACCAGCTGGTCGAGGCCGGCCTGCGCATCTCGGGCGTGTCGCCCAGCGGGCGGTTGGTGGAGATGGTGGAAATCCCCGATCATCCGTGGTACGTTGCCAGCCAGGCGCACCCGGAGTTCAAAAGCCGTCCGACGCGCCCGCATCCGCTGTTCACCGGTTTCGTGAAGGCGGCCTGCGCGAAACGCGGCTAGGTCGGCTGCCGGAAGGGGGATGGTATGGCGTTCGAATCGGTTCGCGCAGAGTACCTCGCGTACCTGCGCGTCGAGCGCGGCGCGTCCCCCCTCACCGTCAGCGCGTACGAGTCCGATCTGGCGGACTATGCGCGGTTTCTGGATCATCGGGGCGTAACCGAGCTCTCATCGGTGAGCCGCAGCGACATCGTGGGATACGAAACGCATCTGCTCGAGCAGGGCTATGCGGTGACCAGCATCGATAGGCACCTTTCGGTGGTCAAGGGATTCCATCGGTTCCTGGTGCGCGAGGGTCGTCTCGAATCGAACCCCACCTCGACGGTGAAGCTTCCCAAACCGCCCTCGCGCCTACCCGACGTCGTGTCCATCGACATGATCGCGTCCATGCTCGACCTTATGGACGGGACCGACGCGATCTCTCTGCGCAACCGCGCCCTCCTCGAGGTGCTGTACGGGTGCGGGTTGCGCGTCAGCGAGGCGGTGGGCCTCGATATCGATCGGATCGATTTCGACGAGGGGTTCGTGCGGATCGTGGGCAAGGGCGGCAAGGAGCGGGTCGCTCCGCTGTCGGGATGCGCCGCTGCGGCGCTTTCGGACTACCTCGAGCGCGCGCGGCCTCAGCTGGCCAAGCCCGCGGCGCCGTCCGCATCGGCGGTGTTCCTGAACGCGCGTGGATCGCGTCTGTCCCGGCAGAGCGCCCACAAGATAGTCTCGGATGCGGGGATGCTGGTGGGCATCGGCAACCTCCATCCCCATACCCTGCGCCACTCGTTTGCCACCCATATGCTGGAAGGAGGCGCCGATCTGCGCGTCATCCAGGAGATCTTAGGCCACGCCGATATCTCCACCACCCAGATCTACACGCATGTGAACAGGTCGCATATCAGGGAAGAATACCTCGCCGCCCATCCGCGCGCCCGCGCATAACCCTGCCGTCCCGCGCCCGTTCGCGCGGCTGTGCCGCCTGCTTCTCCGTCCGGTCATCTACCCGAAGCCCCGCGCGTCTGCTTGTGAGAGCACGGCCGATCCGGGCGGCCCCGCCGCGACCCTTCCGCCGCCCTCGGCGGCTTCCCTGCGCTCTTTCCAGCGCCCGCCCGTAGGACGTGTGGCGAAATTGTGGCCGCGCGGGTCCGAAGGCGCGCCGCCGCACCGGGGCGATCCTCGTGTCCCACTTTGCCCCACCGTCCCTTTTCCAAGGTTGTTTTCCCTACTTGCATCCCTATATTGTGTTGGTTCCCGAAAGACGACACCACATGATGTGGGACTTCATCCTCATAAAGCACCTCGTTCAGACGACCGTAGATTCAGGCTGGCTATGAACACTTTTTCGATCAGCGATTATTTCCCCAAACTGCATGATTATGTTGAGAAGTGGGGCAAAGTGGGGTAGTATGTGACGCGTCGACAGTAACGAACGGAACGGAGCGGGGAATGGCGGAAGAGGTGGGAAACGTCGTCGATCTGAACGGCGAATATCGCTTCAAAGCCGATTCCAAGGGCCGCGTGTCTTTGCCCGCTAAGTTCCGCAAGGTGCTGTCGAACGATCTCGTGGTAACCAAAAGCCTCGATGACCAGTGCATCTACGCTTTCGAGGTTCCCGCCTTCAACGGCTGGGTCGCCCAGTTGTTCGAGGATCGGTTCGGCGGTTACTCCGCTTCCAATCGGGAGCACAGCCGCCTGAGGACCGCCCTTAAGGCTCGGGCCTTCGACGTTCAGGTCGACAGCGCCGGCCGCATCATGATCCCCGCGGATCAGCGTGCGACGGCGGGTATCGACAAGGACGTGGTCATCGTCGGCAACACCGGCTACTTCGAGATCTGGGACGCCCAGCGCTACGACGCCATGAATTCCGAGATCGACCTCGGCGTTCTGTTCAGCTCGTAGGGTGAGGCGATGACAAACGAATATCGGCATACCCCGGTCATGCTCGCCGAGTGCCTCGAATATCTGAAACTCGAACCGCAGCACACGTTCGTGGACGCAACGCTCGGCGGAGCAGGCCATTCCTTCGAAGCTGCCCAGCGCTTGGGCTCGGGCGGAACGCTCATCGGCATCGATCAGGACGAGGTCGCCCTCGCGGCGGCCCGCTTGAAACTCGAATCGATACCGAGCGATCGTCGTCCCCGCCTCGAGCTTTTGCGCGGCAACTTCGGAAACATGGATGAATTACTCGTTTCAGCCGAGGTCCCGGGAATCGACGCGGTCTTGTTCGACCTCGGGGTTTCCTCGGTGCAGATCGATACACCGTCTCGCGGCTTCTCCTTTAAGGAAGATGGCCCCCTTGATATGCGGATGGATCCGGGCAAACAAACCCTAACCGCAGAAGAGATCGTCAACACCTACAACGCATCTGATCTCACTCGGATCATCCGTGCCTACTCGGACGAGCGGTGGGCGAGCCGCATCGCGGACTTCATCGTGAAGCGCCGCGAGAGCGCGCCCATCACCACGAGCGGAGAGCTGGTCGAGGTTGTGAAAGCAGCCATACCGGCCTCGGCTCGCCGCGCGGGAGGGCATCCCGCGAAACGAACGTTCCAGGCTCTTCGGATCGAAGTCAACTCGGAGCTCACCGTGCTGAAGTCCGGTTTGGACGCAGCGGTGCGCTGGCTGAATCCCGGAGGGCGGATCGTCGTGATCTCGTATCACTCGCTGGAAGACCGCATCGTCAAAGAAACGTTCAATTCCCTTGCGAGGCGCTGCACGTGCCCTCCGGACCTTCCGGTGTGCGTGTGCGGCAAGCAGCCGATACTCGAAATCGTCACCCGCAAGCCCGTTCTCCCCTCGGCGGGGGAGGTCGAGCGCAACGCACGGGCGCGCAGCGCCAAAGTGCGCGTGGCAACCAAACTCTAACCGCCTTCGGAAACGAGGGCGGGATGCACTGAAAACGCGAACTAAACGGACCGAAAACGAACCAGAGGGCAAACGTACATGGCTAGCGCGCAGACCGCATATCGTCTCAACGACTTCGAATACGCGCCCCAGCGCGCGTCGCGGCCCGATGTGCGCGTCGTTGCCGGAACACGCACCGACGCCGGTTCGCTTCCCCCTTCCATTTTCCTCGCCGCCAAGGTGATCGCCGTCGCGATGGTTGTATTCGCCCTGGTCGCGATGGTCCGCATCGGCCTGCAGTCGGCCGCCGTCTCCAGCGCGGTCGAAGGCCAGGAGCTGTCCTCGCAGATAAAGGAAGCCCGCTCGTACGGCAACGACCTGGAGATCACCCAGACCTCCCTCACCAATAACTCGACGCTCAGGGCGGTTGCCGCCGGCATGGGCATGGAGGCACCCGAATACACCTCGTCGATCGTGCTGGAGAAAGACGTGGTGGCCACCGACGGGTCCGGCAACCTCTCGCTTTCCCAGAGCGTGCGAAACTCCGTGGACGTCCGGGGGTAGCCCATGGCACGCAAGACGACCCGAACCGGGCGCGAGAGCGAAGCTGCCGACAGGTCCCCCAAGGGGGGCCGTCTTGTTGTTCGGGACTCGTCGCGCACGTACTGGGCGATCGTTCCGTTCCTGGCCATAGCCGCGGTGTTCTTCCTTCGCCTGTTCTATCTCGACGTGATCGTGGCCGACGAGTACTCGAGGCAGGCCCAGGAGGCGCGCACGTCGAAGATCGTCGTCGAGGCCCCGCGCGGCACCATTTACGATCGCAACCATAACGTGCTTGCCATCAGCGTCGATGCCACGACGATCTATGCGAATCCCTCCGAGATCGACGACGTGCAGGCAACCGCCGCCCAGCTGGCGACGGTTCTGGGGGGCCAGGCTGACGACTACGCCGCGAAGATGGGAAACCGCAACCTCCAGTTCTCCTACATCAAGCAGAAGGCCGACGTGTCGGTGGCCGACAAGGTGAGGGAGCTGGGGCTCAAGGGGATCTACTTCCTCGCCGATTCCAAGCGCTCGTATCCTTACGGCCAGGTCGGAGGCCAGCTGGTGGGCGCGTGCAACACCGAGGTGGACGAGCAGACCAAAGAAGAGTACCTCACGGGCATCTCGGGCCTCGAGTACTACTACAACGACGTTCTATCGGGAAAACCCGGTTACTACGAGGCGGAATACGCCCAGAACGGATCGCCCATCCCCGGTGCGGTCCATCAGTCGGTGGCCGCCGAAGAGGGCCAAGACATCGTCACCTCCATCGACATCGAGATGCAGCGGACCCTCGAGCTGAAGCTCGCCTTGGGACTGTACCAGGTGGGCACCGAATCGGGCACGTCGGTGATCATGGACGGGGGCACGGGCGAGATCTACGCCGCCGCGTCGTACCCGCTGTTCAACCCCGCGGACCGCTCGACGGTGGCCGAGGGGTCGATGCAGCTCAAGGCGGTCTCGCATCTCATCGAGCCGGGCTCGGTGTTCAAAACCGCCACGGCCATGGCGATTCTGGAAACGGATACCATGACCCCGAGCGACACGGTGTACGCCCCCGCCTCGATCTCGGCGGACGGCTACGTGATATCCGACGCGCATGAGCGAGGCGACACGGTGTACAGCCTGCGCCAGATCATGCAGTACTCGTCCAACGTCGGCATCTCGCTGTCGGCCGAGAAGATGGGCTTCGACAAGTTGTACGACCACATAAAGAAGTACAACCTGAACTCCCCGACGGGCGTGGACTACCCGGGCGAGCAGACCGGCTATATGGTGGACTTCGCCGACTGGAGCCGCGTGGTGGGCTACAACGTCAGCTTCGGCCAGGGCATATCGCTCACCCCGCTGCAGATCACGCGGTTCTACGGCGCCCTGGTCAACGACGGCGTCGAGTGCACGCCGCACTTCCTCATCGGCATGTCGAACGCCGAGGACATGCCCGATTGGGAGGGCCAGAAGGAGAAGGTGATCGAGAACACGGCCGCGATCGCCGATATGACCAGCATGCTGAAGACCGTCGTCACGGACGGAACGGGCAAGCGCGCGGCCATAGAGGGCTACAACGTGGCCGGGAAAACCTCGACGGCCGAGATCTACGACGAGGTGAACGGCGGGTACCTCAAAGGGGTGTACAACCTGTGCTTCGCGGGCTACATCGCCGATTCTTCCAGCCAGTTGGTATGTTTTGTGGGAGCCGACAACGTGCCTTCCGATAGCGCCGTTACCTTCATCTTTCACGATATAATGACCGAGGCTATCAATCGCTACAACATCGTATCTGAGTGAGGCGGCGCTATATCATGACCAAAACGTGTTCCCAGTTGTTCGACGGTTTCGAGCACACCGTTCTAGGAAACGCAAACGAGGAGGTCGCAGGGCTCGCCTACAGCAGCGGCAAGGTTTCGCCGGGGGATGCGTTTTTCTGCATCGTCGGCCTGAAGGTGGACGGCCACTCGTTCGCGCAAGACGCCATCGACCACGGGGCGAAGGTCATCGTGTGCGAGCGCAAGGTGTATTTGGCCGACGCGACCGACGTCACCGAGATCATCGTCTCGGACACCCGCAAGGCCATGGCGCATGCGGCGGCCCGGTTCTACGACGACCCTTCGCGCAGCTTCTCGCTCGTGGGCATCACGGGTACGAACGGCAAGACCACTACGACCTACCTGGTCGAGCAGATCGCCAAGAGCGCGGGCAAGCGCACGGGCGTCATCGGCACGGTGGGCATCCGCGTCGGGGCCGACAGCTTCAAAGCCGAGCACACCACGCCCGAATCGTCCGACCTGCAAAAGACGTTCGCCCAGATGCGCGAGGCGCGGGCCGACGTCGTGGCGATGGAGGTCAGCTCGCACGCGCTCGATCTGCTGCGCACCTGGGAGACCAGTTTCGCCGTCACGGCATTTTCCAACCTCACGCAGGACCACCTGGACTACCATCACACGTTCGAGGCGTATTTCGAGGCCAAGGCGCTACTGTTCTCGAAGGACTATCCCGCCAAGCGCGTGGTGTGCATCGACGACAAGTGGGGCAAAGAGCTTTTGCGCCGCTGCAACGCAAACGACGACAACGTGGTTTCGACGGGCTTCGATCCGTCGGCCCAGATCCATCCGGTCGAGGTGACCTACGCGCCCACCCATACCGAGCTTCTGCTCGACGTGCGCGGCCAGCGCGTGCGGTTCAGCTACCCGCTTGTGGGCAAGTTCAACGTGAGCAACGTGATGTTGGCGTTCGGTATTGCCCTTCAACTGGGAATTCCGGTCGAAAGCATCGCGCGGGCGCTGGAAGACGCGCCGCAGGTTCCCGGCCGCCTCGAGCGCGTGAGCGTTCCCAACGACGGGGGCGTTTCGGTGTTCGTCGACTACGCCCACACTCCCGATGCGCTGGAAAAGGCCATGCGCTCCATCGCCAACATCACCGAGGGACGCACCATCGTGGTGTTCGGCTGCGGGGGAAACCGCGACTCAGCGAAGCGCTCCATCATGGGCAAAGAGGCTCTGCAGGCCGACTTCGCCGTGGTGACGTCGGACAACCCGCGCAACGAGGATCCGCTGGCCATCATCGAGGACATCGTGCAGGGGATGGGGTCGGACCCGTCCGCCTATGCGGTCGAGCCCGATCGCCGCGCGGCCATCGCGCTGGCCATCGCGCATGCGAAGCCGGGCGATTCCATCCTGGTGGCGGGGAAGGGACACGAGGACTACCAGCTGGTGGGCGATCAGGTTCTGTCGTTCGACGACCGCGTCGTGGCCGCCGAAGAGCTGAAGCGCGCGTTCGGCGCGGAGCAGGGCGAGGCGTAGGAGCGCTATGCGGTGCGATATCGAGCGCATAGCGAGCGCGACTGAGGGGCGGATCGTCGAGGGCTCGGCGCTTTCCGCCGAGGTCGTCGGGATCACCTGGGATTCGCGTGCCGTCACCAAGGGCTCGGCCTTCGTCGCCCTGGTGGGACAGCGCGTCGACGGGCACGACTTCCTCCCGCAAGCGTTTGCGGACGGGGCGGCGTGCGCGCTGGTCACGAAAGATCCGAGCGAAGAGGCCCTCGAGGCCGCCCGGCGCACAGGCGGCGCCATCGTCATGATCGAAGACGCTCACCGTGCTCTTTCCGACCTGGCCTCATGGTGGCGCACCCAGCTGTCGGGCCTGGTGATCGGCATTACCGGGTCGACGGGCAAGACCTCCACCAAGAACATGGTCGCGGCCGTCTGCTCGTCGTGCGGCCCAACCGTCGCCACGCGGGGAAACCAGAACAACGAGCTGGGGGTTCCCAATACGCTTCTGTCCGCCGAAGCCGATACGCGCTTCGTCGTCGTCGAGATGGGCATGCGCGGCCAGGGCCAGATAGCCCAGCTGTGCGCCATCGCGCGTCCCGATTGGGCGCTGGTCACCAACGTGGGGGAAAGCCACATCGAGCTCCTCGGCTCCCGCGACGCCATCGCCTGCGCGAAAGCCGAGATCTTCCAGGGCATCGCCGCGAACGGCCTCGCGTTCGTGAATGCGGCCGACCAGTACGCCGACCGCCTGATCGAGGTCGGGGGGCACGAGGGGCGCGGCGCGCGGACCGTTTTCTTCGACGGGTCGCCCGATGCGGCGGCGCGGCGCCTTCGCGCGGGCGGGGACGCTCCTTGCGTATGGGCCGAAAACGTCGCGCTCGACGAGAACGGGTGCGCCCGCTTCGACCTGTGCGCGACGGGGTTTCCCCAGGACGGGCGCGTTGCGTGCGCCCTGTCCGTCCCCGGGCTCCACAACGTCGGCAACGCCTGCTCGGCGGCGGCGATCGGCTTCGCGGCCGGCATGGCGCCCGCCGATATCGCCCGGGCCCTGTCCCGCGTCGAGGCCGAAAGCGGCCGTCAGGAAATGCTGCGGACGCCCCGGGGCTCGCTCGTGGTCAACGACGCGTATAACGCCAACCCCGACTCGATGCGCTCGTCGCTGGACATGTTCGCGGCGCTCGATCTGGAAGGTCGGCGCATGGCCGTTCTGGGCGATATGGGCGAACTCGGATCGTTTGCCGTCGAATGCCACCGGCGGGTCGGCGCGCATGCGGCGTCGTGCGGGCTCGACCTGCTCGTCTGCGTGGGCGAGCTCGCCCGTTTCATAGCGCAGGGAGCGATCGACGCCGGTTTCTCCGAAGACCGGGTGCGCTGCGTCGGCTCGGCCGACGAGGCGTCGTCGCTTGTCGAGGGGCTTCTCGAGCCCTCCGACGCGGTTCTGATCAAAGCATCTCATTTCATGGGTCTCGAGCGCATCGCTCGAAGATTGGTTGGCTAGCATGTTATCGGCTCTTTTCGCGCATTACCCCACGTTCCTCGTGTTTTTGGCGGTGTTCGTCTCCATGGTCCTCACCATGGTGTTCATGCCGCCGTGGATCCGCTTTCTGCAGGGGCGCAACATCGGGCAGCAGGTGCGCGACGACGGTCCCCAAACGCACCTGGTCAAGCAGGGCACTCCCACCATGGGGGGCATCGTCATGCTCGCTGCGGTGGTCGTGACCATCCTTTTGGTGGGCTACCCGACGGTTGAGACCTACGGCCTTCTGGTGGCGATCATCCTGACGGGCTTCCTGGGGCTGTTCGACGACGCCTCGAAGGTCATGCACGAGCGCTCGCTGGGCCTGACGCCCAAGGCGAAGCTGGTCGGGCAGTTCGTGATCGCCCTGCTGTTCGCCCTTCTGGCCGTGAACTTCCTCGGCATCGCGCCGACCGTCGAGATCCCCTTCGTCGTCACCGTCGATCTGGGCGTGCTGACGACGGTGGTCCCGATCGCCGGGGGGATCTCCATCCCGTGGCTCTACCTGATCTACGTGAGCGTCTTGCTGGTTGGACTGTGCAACGCGGTGAACCTCACCGACGGCCTGGACGGTTTGGCGTCGGGGACCGTCATGATCGTCATGATCGTGATGGCGGCCATCGCGTACCGCACCGACCTGCTCGAACCCGCCATACTCGCCGCCGCCCTCGCGGGGGTCTGCGTCGGCTTTCTGTGGTTCAACTCGTTTCCGGCCGACATCTTCATGGGCGACACCGGGTCGCTCGCTTTGGGCATGGGCCTTGGGTGCCTCGCGGTGGTCACGAAGACCGAGTTCGTCGCCATCATCATCGGCGGCCTGTTCGTGGCCGAGGCCCTGTCGGTCATGCTCCAGGTGGCGTGGTTCAAAAAGACCCGCCGCCGCATCTTCCTCATGGCCCCGCTCCATCACCATTTCGAGAAGAAGGGATGGAGCGAGACGAAGGTGGTTATTCGCTTCTGGATCATCTCGGGCGTGTTCGCGGCCATCGGGTTTTCGCTGTACTTTGCCGAATCGGTGATGGTGGGGTAGCTGTATGGAACGGACGGAATTCATCGAGGGGCGCAAAAGCGCCCCCGTTCATCTGGGCCGCGTTCTCGTCTTGGGTTTGGGCAAGTCGGGGATGTCGGTCGTGCGCTACTGCGCCGGCCTTTTGGGCGGCCGCGTTTCGGATCTCTACGTCGCGGCAGGCGGGGAAACCGAGGCGTCGAGGCGGTTCCTCGCCGATGTGGGCATCGACCCGTCGCACATAGCGTTCGGGGACGACGGGGTGTCGCAGCTGATGCGCTCGTGTGGCATCGAGCGCTTCGACCTGTGCATTGCGAGCCCCGGGATCCCGTATTTCGAGCGGCTCTACGTCGAGGGGTCTGCCCATAGCGCCGAGCTGATAAGCGAAGTCGAGTTCTCGTGGCGCGAGAGCCGGACGGAAAGCGCGTGGGTCGCCATCACGGGCACGAACGGCAAGACCACCACGACGGCATGCTGCGCCGAGCTGCTCGCGAAGGCGGGCCTGAGGGCGTCTGCCGTTGGAAACATCGGCACGGTGTGCCTGGACGCGGTTCTCGCGGACGAGACGGACGCGTACGTGGCGGAGGTCTCGTCGTACCAGCTGGCTTCGACGGCGCGCTTTGCGCCTAATGTCGCCGTCGTGCTGAACATCACGCCCGACCATCTCCACTGGCATCGCACGTTCGAGGCGTATCGCGATGCGAAGTTCAAGCTGCTCGACAACCTCGCGTCGTCGGACGGGGCAGTTGCGGTGCTCGACGCCGCCAACGACGTGGTCCGCGAAAAGGTGCGCGAGCTCGCGCGGCTAAGCGAGGACGAGCGCGGTTTCTCCTACATCCCCCTGGGAACGTCGGAAGGCGTTCGCGGCGATATGCGCCGCCGCTGCGGCTCGCGCGATGCGGCGTTCGTCGCGGAAGACGGCATGCTCACCGTTGCCTTCAAGGGGGTCGAGACGCCGATCTGCCGGGTGGACGAGCTGCTGGTCAAAGGCGGGCACAACGTGGGCAACGCGCTGGCCGCCGCCAGCGCGGCCGTCGCGCTGGGATGCGACGGGGCCCGCATCGGCGAGGCTCTGAAGGCGTTCGCCCCGCTTGCGCACCGCATCGAGCCGTGCGGGACGATAGCGGGCGCCATCTGCTACAACGATTCGAAGGCAACGAACGTCGACGCCTCGGTGAAGGCGGTCGCGTCGTTTGCCCCCGTGCGCCCCATCGTGCTTCTGGGCGGCGACGACAAGGGAACCGACCTTTCGGAGCTCGTGTCGGCCGTGCACGCCCATGCGCGCTGCGCGGTTCTGTTCGGAGCCGCGGCGGACCGGTTCGAGCGGGCGTTTTCCCAGTCCTCCGACGCCGCTCCGGAGCGTTTCGAGGTGAAGCGGGCCCGCGGTTTGGAGTCGGCGCTGGATGCGGCCCTTTCCGTAGCGGGGCAGGGCGACGTGATCCTCCTGTCGCCGGCCTGCGCCTCCTTCGACGAGTTCGGCTCGTTTGAAGAGCGCGGGGACGCGTTCAAGAAGATGGTGGCCGCTCGGGCCGCGCGGGCGTAAGGACGGGCCATGTCGCTTCTTCGCCCGCCCCAGGACACATCGGCCCATATCGCCGGCCCCCGTCTGGCCATCCTGATGCTGACCCTCGCTTTGACCCTCATCGGGCTGGTGATGGTGTACTCGGCTTCGGCGCCTTCGGCCATCAGCGAGCAGGCGTCGGCGGCATCGTACCTGAAAGACCAGCTGGTTTTCGCGGGCCTCGGCATCGCTGCGGGGTTCGTCTTCTGGCGCTTCGTCCCGTACGAGCTGTGGCGCTCGCCGCTGTTCTACGCGGTGTGGGGCGTCGCCGTCTTGATGCTGGTCGCGGTGGCGGTTTCGGGAACGGTCAGCTTGGGCGCCAAACGCTGGCTCTACATCGGGTCCCACAGCATCCAGCCCTCCGAGTTCGTCAAGTTCGTCCTGGTCATCGGCATGGCTCGTCTGCTGAGCCGCCTGCGTTCGGGCGATATCGACATGAGGAAGTTCGCGGTGCGCCTGGTTTTGGGCCTGCTCGTTCCGCTGCTGTTCCTCTACAGGACCCAGTCGGATCTGGGGACGACGGCCATCATCGCGGCCGGTATCATCGGGGTCCTTTGGTTGGGCGAGGTCCCGTGGAAGGTCATCGCGGCGACCGTGGTCGTGGGGGCCCTTTTGGTTGTCGCGTCCATCGTCACCACGCAGTACCGCTCCGGCCGCATGCTCTACCTCGATCCGTGGAACGACGGGGAGGGCGGCCGCGGCGCGGGCTACCAGATCATCCATTCGTACTACGCGTTTTCCCAAGGGGGCCTGTTCGGCTCGGGACTGGGCAACTCGCGCGAGAAGTTCCTCTACCTGCCCGAGTCCGAAACCGACTTCATCTTCGCGGTGATCGGCGAGGAGTTCGGCCTTCTGGGCTGCCTGATCGTCATCGGCCTGTTTTTGGGCCTTCTCTGGGCGGGCCTGCAGGTGGCGCGCCACGCGCCGGACGACTTCGCCTCGATGGTCGCCGGCAGCCTGACGATGATGCTGGTGGCTCAGGCGTTCTTGAACATCGGCTGCGTCATCGGGGTGTTCCCCACGACGGGAAAGCCGCTCCCGTTCATATCCTCGGGAGGATCGTCGCTCATCAGCTCGTTCATCATGGTGGGAATCATCCTGTCGGTCTCGCGCGCTTCGGGCGAGACCGTGTACTCCAAACGCCGCGACAACCTGCGTATCGTGAAGACGGGAGGGTCCGCCGAAGCCGGCGGCGGCCGCGGGGGCGCCGCGCTGTGGGACTCGGTTGCCCGTTCGGTCGATCGCGGCCGAGCAACCTGGTCGGGCAAGCGCCCTTCCGCCTCGGCGGCGCTTGGGGGCGCGGGCGCGCGGTCGGGTGAGGGAAGCGTTTCGCCGCGGCGGTCGCGGCGGTCGGATCGAAGGGGTCGTTAGATGCGTATCGTTTTATCGGGCGGGGGCACGGCGGGCCACATCAATCCCGCCCTCGCGCTGGCAGAAACGCTGGAGGTGCGCGGGCACGAGGTGTTCTTCGCCGGAACCCCCCGGGGAATCGAGGCCCGTCTGGCCGTCGAAGCGGGCCTTTCCTACGAGGCGTTCGAGGCCAGCGGGTTCGACCGGGCCCATCCCGCGTCGCTTCCCCAGGGCATAGCGCGCATAGCGCGCAGCACTAAACGGGCCGTTGCGTGGTTCGACCGGATCGATCCCGACGCGGTGGCGGTGTTCGGCGGCTACGTGTGCATTCCGGTGGGTCGCGCCGCCCTCAAGCGCCGCATCCCCCTCGTCGTCCACGAGCAGAACTCGGTGATGGGCCTGGCCAACCGCTATCTGGGCAAGCGGGCCGATGCGGTCTGCCTGACGTACGGGGAGGCGGCCGAAGGGGTCAGAGGGCTCGGACCGACCGTCGTGACCGGCAACCCCGTGCGCGCCTCGGTGCTGTCGGCGACGCGGGAAGAGGGCAGGGAGATGCTGGGCATTCCCGACGATGCGCTTGTCTTGCTCGTAACGGGGGGCAGTCTGGGAGCCCGGCACCTGAACGGCGCCGTCGCGGCCCTGAAAGACAGGCTGCTGTCCCATCCGTCTCTGCACGTGGTGCACGTGACCGGGCCCAAAGAGCTCGATGCGGTCGGGGAGCGCCTCGCGCTTACCCCGGACCAGGCGCAGCGCTGGCACCTGTTCGGATACCAGAACGAGATGGGCAAGTGCATGGCCGCCGCCGATGCGATCGTGTCGCGCGCGGGAGCCACATCGCTCGCCGAGATCTCGGCTCGCGCGATCCCCGCCGTGCTGGTGCCGTTTCCCCATGCGACGGCCGACCATCAGACGATGAACGCCCGCTCGTACGTGGATGCGGGCTGTGCGCTGTGCATCGCCGACGATCAGGTCGACACCCCGCAGTTCGAATCGGCGCTCTGCCGTCTGATCGAGGACGAATCGATGCGCGCGTCGATGACGGCGGCGGCTCGGGGGCTGAACGCCGCGGATGCGGCCTCGCTTCTGGCCGACGCGGTCGAGCGGGCGGCGGCATCGCGGGCGCGCACGCGCGGCGCCGAGGGCTGATCGGCGCCTGACCGCTGCGGATCCGAAACCGCGGGCTACCGCTATAATGGCGGGGGATTTTTCAACGGAACTCAGACGAGGAACCAGGACATGGACGAAAGACGTATCGAATCGGTTCACTTCATAGGCATCGGCGGCGTCGGCATGAGCGGCATCGCACTCGTTGCCCACGACCAGGGTATTCGCGTTACCGGATCCGACATCAAGGACAGCCGCTACACCAAGCAGCTGCGCGAGGCGGGCGTCGAGGTGTTCATCGGCCACGCCGAGGATAACGTCGCATCCGGCGAGGCGGCCCCCGACGTGGTAGTGGTCAGCACGGCAGTCATGGAGTCCAACCCCGAACTCGCCTCGGCACGCGCGCGCGGCATCGAGGTGTGGCACCGGGCCCGCATGCTGGCGTATCTGGGCGTGGGGCTGGACACCTTGGCGGTTGCCGGCACGCATGGCAAGACCACCACGTCGTCTATGCTGGCAAGCGCGCTGGACGACATGGGCATGGATCCCACGTTCCTCATCGGCGGCATCGTGCGCGCCTACGGAACCAACGCGCATTCGGGATCGGGCCGTTTCTACGTGGTCGAGGCGGACGAGAGCGACAAGTCGTTCACGTACCTGTCTCCCGCTGCCGTTCTGGTCACCAACATCGAGGCCGACCACCTCGACCACTACCGCGACCTCGAAGAGATCAAGGAGAAGTTCGCCGCGTTCATCGGATCGGTGCCTGCGGAAAGCGGCATCGCGGTGGTCTGCGGAGACGATGCCGAACTGGTGCGCATCGCCCGCGCGTCGGGACGCGCCACCATCACCTACGGTTTCTCGGAGTCCTGCGACGTGCGCATCGAGTCGTACGAGCCGCATGGGGTCGGCAGCGCCTACCGTCTGGCGTTTCCGGACGGCCGCGTGCTCGAGGGGTCCGTCCCCCAGAACCCGGGGGCTCATAACGTATCGAACGCCGCCGGGGTCGTCGTGCTCATCGACGCGCTGGGATACGACGCGGCCGCCGCGGTTTCGGCCCTGTCCGATTTCCGCGGCGTCAAGCGCCGCTTCGATTTGGTGGGCGAGGCTGCGGGCGTCACCGTGGTCGACGACTACGCCCATCATCCCACCGAGATCGCCGCGACGGTCAAAGCGGCGTCCCAGCTGGGGTACGGCAAGGTCCACGTCCTGTTCCAGCCGCACCGCTACTCGCGCATCGGCCTGTTCGCCGAGGTTCTCCACGACGAGTTCAGCGTCGCGTTCGACGCGGCCGACACCGTGACGTTCATGGACGTGTACTCCGCCGGAGAATCCCCGGTCCCGGGGGTGAACGGCAAGGCGTTCCTCAACGTCGTGCTGGACAACCCCTCCCATCCCGAGGCGAGCTACGTGCCGCGGCGCATCGACACGGTCGGCGAGATGGTGGGCAAGGTCTCGGCGGGCGATCTGGTGATCACCATGGGAGCCGGCGACGTCACGGCCATAGGCCCGCAGATCATCGAGGCCCTGAAAGCGCGTGAGGGCTAGTGGCGCGCCACGCAAGCGAACTGCAGTCCCTGCTCGTCGACGAGTCGTTCGACGGCGAGGTGTACCCCAACGAGCCCATGGCCCGTCACACGACGTACCGCATCGGGGGTCCGGCGCGCTTCTTCGTGCAGGTCGATTCGGTCGGAGCGCTCAGGGCGCTGCTGGGCGTGTGCGAGAGCTCGGGCGTTTCCTGGTACGTCGTGGGAAAGGGCAGCAACTTGCTCGTCTCCGACGAGGGGTTTCCCGGCGTCGTCGTCACGCTCGGACGCGATTTCCGCATGCTGAACCACGACGAGGCGGCGCAGGTCGTCGCCGTGGGCGCGGGCCATTCCCTGTCGGCTCTGATCCACGAGCTGTTCCGCCGCTCTCTGGGAGGCCTGGAGTTCGCGGTGGGCACGCCGGGCACCGTCGGCGGCGCGCTGAGGATGAACGCGGGCACCAGGCGGGAATGGATCGGATCGAGCGTTCGAAGCGTCACGACGGTCCATCCGAGCGAGGGGTTGAAGCGCTATGCTTCCGACCAGCTGTTCTGGGATTATCGGCGCAGCAGCATACCCGTCGACGAAGTCGTCGTCGAATGCGAACTTTCGGTAAAGCCCGTCGACCCCTTTTACATTCGGGGTAAGATGGAGGCGTCCCTGTCGCGTCGCAGCAAGGCGCAGCCGCTGTCGCTGCCTTCGTGCGGAAGCGTGTTCCGCAATCCCGAAGGGGCATCCGCAGCGCAGCTCATCGAGTCGTGCGGTCTGAAGGGATGCCGCGTCGGAGGCGCCGAGGTCTCGGGCGTCCACGCTAACTTCATCGTGAACGCCGACGGTGCGACCGCATACGATGTAGTCCGTCTTATCAAGCAGATCCAGGCGAAGGTGCACGAAGTCCATGGCGTCGAATTACAACCGGAAGTCAGATTCCTCGGCTTCGCGTAGGCCGCGCGGCTCCGCGGCGTCTTCCCGCAGCCGATCGGGTCGCTCCGATTACCAGGTGATACCCGGCGGACGCGCGGCGTCTTCCTCCCGTGCGCCCCGTTCCGGCCGCTCTGCGCGCAACGGCTACGACTCGGTGCGCGTGGGAGATGTGGCGCGCAGCGAGCGGATGATGCGCGCGCAAGAGCGCTCGCGCGCCTTCGTCTTGCGCATCGGAGCCGTCGCCGCCGTCATCGCGGTGATCATGGTTGCGTTCTTCATCCTGCGCTCGTCGAGCGTCTTTTCCATCGACCAGGTGAGCGTCGTCGGCGTCGAGCATCTGACCGCAGACGACATGGCCAAGCTCGCGAACGTTCCCGCGGGCTCGACCCTGCTCGATGTGGATACGGCCGCCATCGAGGAGCGCGTCAGGCGAAACGCCTGGGTTGCGGGGGTGTCCGTTTCCCGCAAGTTCCCCCATACGCTCGAGATCTCCGTAACCGAGAGAACCGTGTCGGCGGTCGTCGAGGTTCCCTCGACCGACGCGAAATCCATCAAACAGTGGGCGATCTCGTCCGATCATATCTGGCTCATGCCCATCCCCGAGAAGGGCAGCGCCGGGGCGAGCACCACCAGCTCGAAAGTGTACGAAGATGCCGACGCCGCGCTCCACATCACCGACGTCCCGTTCGGAACCAAGGCCGAGATCGGTCAGAAGTGCACCGACAGCAACGTTTTGAACGCGCTCGACATCGTGGGCGGGATGACCACCGAGCTTGCGGGCAAGGTGAAGACGGTTTCGGCTGCCGGAGAAGAGGAAACCACGCTGATCTTGGACGATGGCATCGAGATAGCCTTCGGCAAAGCCGAGGGGATCCGCGACAAAGAGCGCGTCGTCTTGAAGATCATCGAGGAGAACAAGGGCAAGGTCTCCTACATCAACGTGCGCTCCGTTTCCAACCCCACCTGGCGCGCCCTTTCGTAGCGTTTCCGCGTTTTCGTGTGTTCATGTGCGGTTCAACGGGCCCGTGTTCGTTGCAAATGCATGATCATCGTGTAAAATTGGTCAGCAACAAGGCGTCTTGCGGGATGTCGCTCTAAGGAAACGCAGCTCAAAAGCAATTTAGGTGTGGAGGATACAATGCCCAACAAGGTTGGCTCTGATAATCTGGCGGTCATCAAGGTCGTCGGCGTCGGCGGCGGTGGCACCAACGCCGTCAATCGTATGGTCGAAGCCGGTGTGCGCGGCGTTGAGTTCATCGCGGTGAATACCGATCACCAGGCGCTTTTGATGTCCGACGCCGATCGCACCATCCATATCGGCGAAGACCTCACCCGCGGCCTGGGTGCCGGCGCCAATCCCGAGGTGGGATGCCAGGCGGCCGAAGAGAGCCGCGAGGAGATCCGCGCGGCGCTGGCCGAGGCCGACATGGTCTTCGTCACGGCGGGCGAGGGCGGCGGAACCGGTACCGGTGCCGCACCGGTCGTGGCCGAGATCGCGCGCGAGGAGATCGGCGCGCTTACCGTGGGTATCGTGACCAAGCCCTTCTCGTTCGAAGGCCGCACCCGTCGCAACCAAGCCGAGCAGGGCGTCGAGCTGCTCTCCCAGAAGGTCGACACCCTCATCGTCATCCCCAACGACCGCCTGCTCGAGGTGGTCGACAAGAAGACCAGCATGCTCGATGCGTTCCGCATCGCCGACGACACGCTGCGCCAGGGTATCCAGGGCGTCACCGACCTCATCACCATCCCCGGTCTCATCAACCTCGACTTCGCCGACATCCGCACCGTCATGAAGGATGCGGGAACGGCCATGATGGGCATCGGCATCGCGTCGGGCGAGAACCGCGCCCTCGAAGCCGCCACCCAGGCGACCAACTCCAATCTGCTCGAGGCCTCCATCGCCGGAGCCTCGCGCGTGCTGTTCTCCATCGCCGGCGGCCCCGATCTGACCCTTACCGAGGTCGACGCTGCGGCGCGCACCGTCGAGGCCTGCGCCGACGAGAACGCCAACATCATCTACGGTCAGATCGTCGACGAGAAGATGGGCGACACCATCCGCATCACCGTCATCGCGACCGGGTTCAAGACCGTCGAGAGCCAGTCGGCGATCGACTTCGCCCGCAAGGATCTCTTCGCCTCCACCTCGCAGGAATCGGCGGCCAGCGCCTCGGTTTCCGCGTACTCGTCGGGCGCGTCGGCCTATTCCACGCCGGCCTCCCAGCGCGGGACGCAGGGTGCGGGTGCGAGTCGGTTTGCCGACGAGGACTACATTCCCGACTTCCTCAAGCGTCAGCGCTAACCGACGAGCATGGAAGTTCCCTTATCCGGCTTGCCTTCTCCAACGCTCGATGCGCGCCTTCAAGGCGCGCATCGCATTGATGCGCTCACCGATGACGCCCTGTACGGCGCCGTCGGTGTGCGCATTGCTTTTACCGGCCGCAAAGGCGGCGCCAGCACAGGGCCGTACGCCGCGCTCAACCTGGGGTCCCATGTTTCCGACGATCCGTGCGCGGTCGACGAGAACCGTGCGCGCCTCGCTTCGGCCCTGGGGTTTCCCGCGGCTTCGCTGGTCGTTCCCCATCAGGTTCACGGCGACCGTCTGGTGTGCGTAGACGACGTCGCGGTGCGCGACCTCGATGGCGTGCGGGCCGACCTCGAATCGGGTTGCGACGGGGTCGTGTGCACGGCCTGCGGCGTCCCCGTCCTGCTGAACTTCGCCGACTGCCTGCCCCTTGTGCTGGTGTCCCCGACAGGTGCCTTCTCCGTCGTCCATGCCGGGTGGCGCGGAGCGCTTGCGGGCATCGCCGGCGCAGCGGCGCGGCGCCTCGCGCGCGACGACGCCGCCCTGGCTGCGGTGCCGGAAGATGAGCGCTGTTCGCTTTTCAACGCCTATATCGGCCCGTACATCCACGCGGCGGCGTTCGAGACGTCTGCGGACGTGCGCGACGCGTTCGTCGCGAGGTTCGGGCCGTCTGTCGCGCCCGATGAGCGCCATATCGATCTGGGGCAAGCGGTGAGGGCCGACCTCGTTTCGGCGGGCGTCGATCCGAAGCGCGTTTGCGATGCGGGTATCTGCACGTTCGATCGTTCGGACGAGTATTTCTCTTACCGCCGTTCGGGCGGTGTCTGCGGACGGCACGGGGCCGTCGCCTATCGGGAAGAAAGGTGATAGAGGTGAGCGCTCGAGAACGCTATCGAAGCGTACGAGAGGAACTTGAATCGGTTTGCGAGGATGCGGGGCGACCCTTCGAAACCGTCCATCTGGTCGCGGTGTCGAAGACGGTCGGCACCGACGAGGTCGCGAGCGCCATCGAGGGAGGGGCGTCCGACTTCGGCGAGAACCGCCCCGAGGGGCTTATCGAGAAGGCCGACGCCTTCCCCGACAAGCGCTGGCACTTCATCGGCAACATCCAGTCCCGCCGCATCGTGGACATCGTGGGCCGCGCATCGCTCATCCACTCCCTTTACCAGTTCAAGCACGCGCAGAAGATAAACGACGTCGCGCAGGAGAAGGGTATCGTGCAAGACGTCCTCATCGAGGTGAACGTCTCGGGCGAGGAGTCGAAAAGCGGGCTGAACCCGCGCGAGGTGGTTGAGTTCGCCCAGCAGCTGGGCGAACTTGACCACGTGCGGCTGCGCGGGCTCATGACCATGGCTCCCCAGGGAGACCTCGACCGCGCGCGCGAGGTGTTCGAAGAGCTGGCCTACCTCAAAGAGCTTCTGTGCTCCCAGCTCGACGACAAGATGGCGGCCGAGGTCGATGAGCTTTCCATGGGTATGAGCGAGGACTGGAGGGAAGCGGTCTACGCCGGGGCTACCATAATACGGGTGGGCCGCGCCATCTTCAGCGAAGAATTCTGAGGCCTGCGCCGAAGATAACGGTCGATGAGCGCGCCAGCTGCGTTAGACTCGTTTCTATCGTGAAACGCGGGTAAACGCAGCATTGAAACGAAAGAGACAGGTGATGGCTATGGCAGGCTTCAACGCTTCGGACGGCGACGGGGGTTTCCTCGGAACCATCAAGTCCCGCCTTGGGTTCGGCGATGAACCCGCAGCTCCCGCCCGCTCGCGCACGCGGACGCGCACGGCACGGTCGGAGCGTCGCACCGACGACGCCGAGTTCGCAGCCGATGAGGCGGTTGCCGAGGAGTTCGCGGAATACGGGCCGGGCTACCGTTATTCGGAGGACGCCTACGAACGCAGCGCCAACGCGCCTACCAGCGAGTTTCCCCCGCTGGTGTCAAAAAAGGATATGAAGCGCCCCGCGAGCCGCCTCGGGCACGATCCGCTCAAAGAGGCGGAATCCGTGCCGTCGGTGTCGGCTTCCGGCCGCATGATGGTCGATAACGCCGCCCCGGCGGCCTCGTCTCCGCGCGATCGGGTCGAGCGCAGCTCGGAAGCGCGCGCGGCGGGCGGTTTGAACAATCTGTTCTCGTCCACGTCTTCAGACGCCGCAGACAGAAAACCCGCTTCCGAACGGGTGCCTTCTTCCGGGGAAGCCCCCCGCGCCCCCAAGCGCGGCATCTCGGTGCTGCGGCCTTCCAGCTACGGGGACGTCGAGCGGGTCGCCAAGATCGTCCGCTCGGGCGACGTGGTCGTCATCGCCCTCAAGAACACGCCCGACGATCTGTCAAAGCGCATCCTCGATTTCTCGTTCGGCGTCAGCAGCGCGCTCGAGGCCCAGGTCGAGTATCCCGGGGACAAGGTCTACGCTATCTGCAAGGGGGCTGCGCTCACGTTCGCCGAGCTCTCGGCGCTGCGCAAGCAGGGTGTGCTGTAATGGCCCTTTCGCACGACGCTCGCATCGCCATCGTCGGTGCGGGCAAAATGGGGGAGGCGCTCGTCTCCGGTTGGCTCGACTGCTCTAAACCCCCGGCCGGTACCATCGGAGCGCGAAACCTGCTTGCGGTCAATCGGAGCCAGGAGCGCTGCGATCAGCTTCGGCGCGCGTACGGCATCGCGTGCACGCTCGACCTGTCCGAGGCGCTTTCGGCAGACATCGTCGTCATCGGCGTGAAACCGCAGGTGGTTCCCTGTGTCTTGGCTGATTTGAAGCGTGCGGACCCGACGGGCGACCGCATGCGCTCATCTGTGTTCGTCTCGATCGCCGCGGGGCTGTCCACCGCCGCGATCGAAGGCATGTTGTTCGAAGGCGCGCGCGTGGTGAGGGTCATGCCGAACATGCCCCTTATGGTGGCGCAGGGTGCGTCGGGCGTGTGCGGAGGCGCGGCGTGCGCATCCGAGGACGTCGCGTTCGTGCGCGATCTGTTCGGCTGCCTGGGGGTAGCGCAGATCGTCCCCGAATCCGATATGGATGCCGTGTGCGCGCTCAGCGGCTCGGGTCCGGCCTACGTTGCGCTCATGGTCGAATCGATGCGCGACGCCGCCATCGGAGAGGGCCTCGACGCCGAAACCGCCGAGCGTTTCGCGCTGCAGACCGTGTACGGGACGGCGCGCTACATGCTCGAGCGCCGGATCGGCCCCGAACAGACGCGCGCATCGATCTGCAGCCCCAACGGCACGACCGTCGCTGCGCTCGATGCGATGGTGCAAGCGGGCTTTCCCGAAGCGGTGAGAGCCGCCGTCGCGGCCGCCGCCCGTCGTTCCAAAGAGTTAGGAAATGTTCAGTGATCTCTCTCAAGTACCTTTTGGTGTCGCTTGCCGACGCCTACAGCACGATCATCTTCATCTACGTCCTCATGTCCTGGATTCCCACGTCGTCGGGAATCATCGGCGACATCTACCGCGTTTTGGGGAAGGTGTGCGATCCGTACCTGAACCTGTTCCGCAGGCTCATTCCCCCCATTGGAGGAATGGTGGATGTGACGCCCATTGTCGCCCTGCTTGTATTACAATTCGGGGTACGTTTGATAATCAGGCTTTTTTAACGTAGTCACGCTCGCGCAAGGCGGGCCAAACGAAGGGACTTTCAGATGGCCATTACTTCGGAAGACATCCATAACCAGAGCTTCTCGATCGATCGCAAAGGTTACGACGTCGACGAAGTGGACGTGTTCCTCGAACATGTCGCCGACGAGATCGGCGCTTTGAACGCTCAGGTGGAAAGCCTGAAGCTCCAGCTCGAGCAGGCGCGCGAAGACGTGGCGGAGCCCGGCCTCACGCAAGCGGTCGCCCCGGTTGCCGCTTCGGCCGCCTCCGACGCCGACACCGTCGTGCTTCAGGAGCGCATCGCCGACCTCGAGCGCAAGCTGGCCGAGAAATCGGCCAACGACACCGCTATTTCGCAGGCGCTCATCGTCGCGCAGCGCTCCGCCGACGACATCGTGGCCAACGCTCGCTCGCAGGCTTCCACGATCGTCCAGGACGCCGACGCCGAGGCTGAGCGCATCGTCAGCAAGGCGGAGGCCGAGCGCCAGAAGGTCGTCGAGTCCACGCGCGCGCTCGAGAACGCCCGCGAGAACGTGCGCGCCGATTACCGCAACCTCCTCTCCGACTTCATCGGGGATGCTTCGCGCAAGCTCAACGAGATCGACGAGAACGCCCCCCGCAGCGCATCGAGCTTCACGAGCGAGGTGGCTCCCCTCATCACCCCCGGAGCGCCCGAGGTGGCGAGCCAGCGCGCTGCGTCTCCCGCGGCCACCGCGGCCGCTGCGTCGTTTGCCGCAGGCGGGGCGGCTACCGCAGCCGGCGGATCTTCCTCTTACTTCGAGAAGGACCTGTCCGGTTTCGGTGACGCCGACGACGACTTCGATTTCGATGACCCCGACTAAGCCGGTTCCGTCTTTCAGCCAACTTAACTTCCTCGTCACGCCCCGTTCGGGGCGTGACGAGGTTGTGGGGCTCGTCATTAGGGCAGACGGTTCCCCTGAGGTCCGTGTGCGCGTCACGGCTCCCCCCGACAAGGGCAGGGCGAACAAGGCGGTGTGCAATCTGGTGGCCAAGCAGCTGCGCATCGGAAAGACCCGCGTGAGCGTCGCCTCGGGGGAGACGTCGCGGCACAAGCGCCTGGACATCCAGGTCGACGCCGAGGCTCTGCAAGGTTGGTTGGAAGGGCTGCAGGTGCTCGAGGGTCGCTGAGCCGTCCTGCCAGGGATCGAGTGGGTCGGTAAGCCGGGTTCTGTCGTTGGACGGCCATTTATCTAGGACGTGCGTCACCGCACGTATCGAGCGCGCAACCCGAACGCACGGAAGGGCGGCCGTATCGCGTTCCTATTTGCGTTTGCTCCAGGTGGGGTTTGCCAAGCCGCGCCGTTACCGACGCGCTGGTGCGCTTTTACCGCACCGTTTCAGCTTGTCTCGCCGCAAAACGGCGGGAGTTTTCTTTTCTGTGGCACTTTCCGTCGGGTCGCCCCGCCCAGCTGTTAGCTGGCACCTTGCCCTTGGGAGCCCGGACTTTCCTCATGCGATGCATGCGACCGTCTGACCCACTCGAGTATGCTATTCTAGCAAACCGATGGCAGTGCGCGCGGGATGCGTCCGATCAGGCGCAAACCTCCATGTTGCGCGCGTCGAAACCGATCGATTGGACCGTCCCCTATGAGCGTATGCGCAGTCGTTGCCGCCTCGGATTTCAACGCCGACCACTTCAAATCGCTTGACGATCAGGGTTTCTTCGATGAAGTGTACGCGGTTGATGGCGGTTGGGCCCACCTCGTCTCCCTGGGGCGCAAGGCCGATATGGCGCTGGGCGACTTCGATTCGCTCGGATACGTTCCCGATTGCGCCCGCGTTTCCAAGCATCCGGTCATGAAGGACCAGAGCGATCTCGAGCTCGCCCTCGAGCGCGTGAAGACGCGCCGCTATTCCGAGGTGTTCGTGTACGGGGCTTTGGGCGGGCGCCTCGATCACACGCTCGCCAACCTCCAGCTGTTCGCCAAGTTCGCCGAAGAGGGTATGGACGTGGTGGCGATCGATCTCGGTTCGGCCCTGCGCGTTTTGGTCGGTCCCGATGCGTTCGACTTGCCGAACCTCCCGTCGGGCACCGTCTCGGTATTCTCCGCCAGCGACGAGGCTCATGGCGTCATCGAGCGCGGTCTGCGCTACGCCTTCAACGACGAGACGCTGACGAACCGGACTTCGCGCGGCCTCTCGAACGAGCTTATGGGCGAGCCCGCCATGGTGGGCTTGGAGAAGGGGAGCATCTTCGTCTTCTATCCGCTGGGCTGATTTTTCCCTCCTTCGGCGCCGATCTTTTCGACCGGTTGCCTATAATCGTTGCATCCGCCTCGGGCGGACAGGGGAGCTCGCGTGCGCGATGGCGGCGGCGGGCTGAGAGGAGGCCCGCGAAACGGCCTCGACCCTCGACCTGATATGGGTAATGCCAACGAAGGGAGCATTATGACGCAGCTTGAGGCCGCGCGCGCCGGGAACATAACCGAGCAGATGCGCATCGTCGCCCGCAAAGAGCACCGCAGCCCTGAATTCATCAGGGAAAAGGTCGCTCAGGGAAGGATCGCCATTCCCGCCAACGTGAACCATCGCACGCTCGATCCCGAGGGGGTGGGCGAGGGCCTGCGCACCAAGATCAACGTCAACCTGGGCGTATCCGGGGACAGGGCCGACTTTCCCGAGGAATGGGAGAAGGTCCGCATCGCGCTCGAAAACGGAGCCGAATCGATCATGGACCTTTCCAATTGCGGGAAGACCCATCCGTTCCGCTCGGCGCTCATCGAGAAATCGACGGCGATGATCGGGACGGTTCCCCTCTACGATGCGATCGGCCACCTCGACAAGCCGCTCGAGCGGATAACCGCCGACGATTTTCTGTCGGTGATCGAGGCGCATGCCGTCGATGGGGTGGACTTCATGACCATCCATGCGGGCTTGAACCGGCGCGCCCTCGAGTCGTTCAGGGAGACCGGGCGCTCTTTGAACATCGTGAGCAGGGGAGGCTCGCTGGTGTTCGCCTGGATGCAGGCGACGGGAAACGAGAACCCCTTCTTCGAGCATTACGACCGCCTGCTCGAGATCCTGCGCCGCTACGACGTGACCATCAGCCTGGGCGATGCGCTGCGCCCGGGATGCATCGACGATGCGACGGACGCCTCCCAGATATCCGAGCTCATCGAGCTGGGCAAGCTGACGAAGCGCGCGTGGGACGGCGGCGTGCAGGTTATCGTCGAGGGACCGGGCCATATGGCCATCGACGAGATCGAAGCGAACGTCAAGCTGCAGAAGAAGCTGTGCCACGGAGCGCCCTTCTACGTGCTCGGCCCCCTCGTCACCGACATCGCGCCCGGATACGACCACATCACCTCTGCGATCGGGGGAGCCGTAGCGGCTGCGAGCGGCGCCGACTTCCTGTGCTACGTGACGCCGGCCGAGCATCTGCGCCTGCCGGATGCAAACGACGTGCTCGAAGGGGTCATCGCCTCGAAGATCGCGGCCCATGCGGCCGATATCGCGAAGCGGACGCCCTTTGCCCGCGAAGCCGATGCGAAGATGGCGAGCGCCCGCCGCGCGCTCGATTGGGATGCGATGTTCGAAGTGGCGCTCGACCCCGTCAAACCGCGCCGGTACTTCGAGAGCGCCCCTCCCAAGGTCGAGGGAACCTGCACGATGTGCGGGGAGATGTGCGCGGTGCGCACGGTGAACCAGGCGCTTGCGAACATGGAGGAGTGCTCGGACCTGTAAGGTTCGCGCACCGTCTGTCCGAAGGAGGCGGCATGAAGTCAGTGCTCAGCATCGCGGGGTCCGACTCGAGCGGAGGGGCCGGCATACAGGCCGACATCAAGACCATCGAAAGCCTGCACCTGTTCGCCCAGACGGCCATCACGGCCCTCACGGCGCAGAACACCTTGGGGGTCGCATCGGTGGCCGAGGTGGCCCCCCGGTTCGTCGAAGAGCAGATCGATGCGGTGTTCGCCGACATCAGGCCCGATGCGGTGAAGATCGGGATGGTGTCGAGCGCACCCATCGCCGCGTCCATAGCGCGCGCTTTGCGGCGCGCCGGCGCGGGAAACGTCGTCGTCGATCCGGTGATGGTGGCCACCAGCGGCGCGCGCCTCATCGACGAGGACGCGGTCGGAACCCTGACGGCCGAACTGTTCTCGCTGGCAAGCGTCATCACCCCCAACATCCCCGAGGCCGAAGCGCTTCTGGGCCGTTCGATAGAGGATGAGGAAGGCCAGGAGGGCGCCGCCTGCGCCCTGGCCGATCGGTTCGGGTGCGCCGTGCTGGTGAAAGGGGGGCACGGTCTCAACGACGCCAACGACGTGTTGGCGCAGTTCGGCGGCGGTGTCCGCTGGTTTAAGGCCGCACGCGTCGACAACCCGAACACGCACGGCACGGGCTGCACGCTTTCTTCCGCGATCGCCTGCGGGTTGGCGTGCGGATGCTCGCTGGAAGAGTCGGTTGCCGCGGCCAAATCGTATCTGACCGGGGCGCTTGGGGCTGGTTTGGATTTGGGCAAGGGTTCGGGTCCGCTCGACCACATGTGGAACAACCGCCTTGTCGGATAGGCGACGGGGCGGTTGCTTTCGCCCGCAGCCTCGCAAACCCGCGACCTTGCGAGCCCGGCAACCCGGCAACCCGGCAACCTTGCGAGCCTGCGGCTTTGCAAGCCCGGCAACCCGTTCGTCCCTCTAGGCCCTGCTGTCCGCATCCCTGTTTTGGCCTATAGCCCCTGTTTTGAAATCTCTGTTCGGGACAGACCGCACGGGGAAAAGAAAAAGCCAGCTTATGAGTGGATACCATGCTGCATATGGGTTAAAACAAACCGTTCATGTAAAGCGTCCTATACAGTAAATACGATCCATCTAATAGATTAGAACATCGTTATTCAATATAAATTCTACTTGCATTATCTATTCGTGGTGTCAATGGCTGATGGTGCATGGTGCACCTGCCGATAGATTTACTTTGTGTTAAGCAATGCTACAGGAGCTATCCAGAATAACTGAAAGATCGATAGCCTGGTCTCTTCGCAGGATTTGTCCTATTTGTCGTCTTTTTTGGATGACGACTGAGTGGTAGACTCAAAGGTGCCAAACATTTACGCAGGGAATTAATCCTCGCGCTGAAAGTACATATGCCGGAGGGCATCTGTCCGACCAGTTGTGTACTTTCACGCTGTGTAAATGTTTGGCGACATGGTGGATGCCTTCCACAGCTTCTATCGCCTGTGTGACGTCCGCTTAAACTTCGATAAACGGAGGTCGTCTAGCATGGGTAGTCACCTTAACGGTATTTCCGATATCAGCCTTGATGGATATTCTCGTTCTGTTCGATGGAAGAAGCTCAAAGGCTACCTAAGGGAAATGGCTCGAACCGATGATTTCATTGGTGATAGGCTCGCGTCTCTTAGGGAGGAGGTCGAACAGATCCGAGAAGATAACCTCAAGTTATCTGAGATGCTGCAAACACTTAGCGATCTTTCTGGTGAAGAGGAGCAGCGCGAGATTTCCTTAACCCTAAATGACACGGGTTATGAAGTTGTCGTTGACACGGCTATGAACCCATCTCCTCTTTCGCTTGTGGAAGCAAAGGTGGGGATGGGTGTTTCTTGCAATTTGGTAGAGGAGTTGAAAAAGCTACCAGGTATAGGAGATACAACTGCGAAAAGAATCGTTGAATACTTTCAAGGATCCGAACAAGACAAGACGCAACAGTTGGCACTTTTACTCTCTGAAATCCATCGCGACAAAGAACACCAACAGTCTCTCCCTCTTGAAAGAGAGGGCGAATAGCATGAATGGAAATAGCTTAGCGTCTATATTCGATGCGAGAAGAGCCAACCAATCTGCCGATCACAGCCCTGTTAACCATGAGCAAATTCAGAATGTAGACACATCTTCTCTTGGTCGCGAGCAGAAAACCATGTTTGATGTCATGGAAAACACGAATAAGAATATGTTTATAACAGGGAAGGCTGGGACAGGGAAATCATATCTTTTGAATTTCTTCGTTAACTATTCGCGGAAGAGTGTAGTAGTTGTTGCTCCAACTGGTGTTGCAGCTATCAATGTCGGTGGACAGACGATTCACTCTTTTTTTCGACTGCCTTTTTATGCTCCATTTAGTGAGGGGGACTTGGCTAAAAGCTTAAGTAGAAGAGATCTCTATCGCAGTTTAGACACGATAGTGATCGATGAGGTTTCTATGGTTCGTGCCGATATCATGGATGCCATAGATAAGGTGATGCGCAAAGCAAACGAGACGGACGAACCTTTTGGCGGCAAGCAAATGCTGCTTTTTGGCGATCTATATCAGCTTCCTCCCGTTGTTGCAGACTCTAAAGTGAGACATTACTTACAGGATACATTCGAGGGGATATTCTTTTTCAATGCTCCCGTGATATTTCAATGCAATCTTGAGGTGCATGAGCTTACGCATGTATTTAGGCAGAAGGATCCCACGTTTATCAGTATACTTAATCAAGTGAGGGAAGGTGTCATATCTAAGGAAGGCCTTCAACTTCTCAATCAGAGGGCGGAAGCATCCATACCAACTGAAGACGATAAGATGGCAATAGTCATTGCTCCTACAAAGAGCGTTGTTGCTGAGATAAACAAGGCAAAGTTGGACAGCATTGAGGATGAGCCGTTGTTTACTTATGAAGCTCAAGTGGAAGGGAATTTTACGGAGGGGGAATTTCCTACGCAAAAGGAGCTTAGCCTCAAGGTTGGTGCTCGTGTGATGATGTTGGTGAATGATCCTTTTCGAAGGTGGGTAAACGGGACGCTCGGTCAAATTTCGAGATTGTCTAAAGATTCGATTTGGATCATGATCAACGGAACGTCCTATCAAGTAGGGCGAGCCAAGTGGCCGAAAATGCAATACTTTTATGATAAGGCAAGCAGAAAACTTACTCGTAAACAAGTTGCAGAGTTTGTGCAGTTCCCTGTCACACTATCTTGGGCCATTACGGTACACAAGGCTCAAGGGGCTACGTACCAATCGGTTGGCGTGGATATGGATAGAGGTATGTTTGAGGTGGGGCAAACCTATGTCGCGCTTTCACGTTGCGTAGATATGAGCCGGCTTTATTTAACTCGACCAATAAGTAAGAATGATATATTGACGAGCAATGAAGTAAAGGAGTTTCTTGCTACCTGCCTTGTTGATATGCCGGACGATGAGGGTTAGTGCGGGAAGTGATTGTTTACGGCTTAGGAACCCATCGAATGATGAGGCAATTCCTTGGTTTGGGAGGAAGGCGTTTAGGATTTGACCTCTGAAACCTTGCGCGAAAGCCCCTACCAAGAAAGCTTGGATTGAGCACTCTCCTGGTGAAGAGCGTGTATTGTAAGGTCTTTTTCGGAAAGGGAGTATTTTGGGATGCAGTTTCTGCGACGACTGTTCTGAATGTACTGTGGGAGGCAAAATTGATTGTGATGGCTGGAGCGAGGTGGAGCGTGGAGAAGGGGAATACGGCAATAGCGGGCGCTCTTACGATTGGGATTATCCGTCTAGTGTTGAGGAAGATGGCGAGGAGGGGAGTTTGAGGGTGAGCGGAAGTCTGTATTGTGTGGGCTGTGGGGAACCAGTGCAGGCAGCCTGGAAATACTGTTTCAGGTGCGGAACACCCGTTCCCGAGAAGCATTGCGTGAATTGCGGGAGAGCCTTAAGCGTTGATTGGCAGTATTGTCCGATATGCGGAAGATCGATTTCGGAGATTGATGATGAAGCGTCGAGCACTTCATCCAAGTTATCTTTGCCCGAGCATCCGCAACTGTATTATCCTAGACCTTCTCCATATGACGAAGAAATACCGTTTTAAGTGCAGTTTATTCAGAGAGCCACGCACAATTATAAGTCGAAAAGGGGATAAGGGCGCTTTTCTGGAGCAATCAACAGCATGTTACGGTGTTATGTATGGAAGTCGATACACCCACCTGTTATTGCCCCCGGGTCGTTCTCCCTCCTTCGTTTAGTCTTGTGGTGCATTTCGACTCTCATCCCGTCGAAGAAACCTTCGTAGGTTGCGTTGTTCTTGTGTGATGCGGACCCCACATCACCTCCTGTTTCCACTCGCTGATTTGCTTGCAGGTGGCGATGTTGTTGTTGGTTCCGAACCTTTGCGGCAATCTCTCTGCTGGCGTTGTCAGAATCTTCTCGGCGGCTGGTCTTTTCGGTTTCTTGTTGCGTTACTTTGTCGGTTGCTCTGCTCGTTTCAGTTTTGGTCCGGAGCCTTCGATTCGGTCAAACAGTACGCGTCGCACGGGCGGATAAGTGTCCGTGGCATTTTCGCGCACGATTCAGCTTTGCTCAGACTCCTTGTAATCTCGACCTTCAGTAACCGAATCGGTGCGGTTGGCCGAATCGAACAGACTTAGGCTCACTTTCGTCTGAACATGCGTCCGTCTCTGAACGTGTTGTGCTGCTGCGTGTCGATTGGGCTGGCCGGGGGAAAGAAGGAGCGGATCCGCTGCATCGCCGAGTCCCTTCGTGAGTGTTGTCTTGCGCTTCAGGCATTATCATCTCCACGATCCTGTCTCCGTTTTGCCGAAACGCCTGGCGTTTTCCTTGTAGTAAGGGTGCTTGACCTTTCCCCATCCCGTCGCTGTTTTCCTGTTTTAGGCCTAAAGAAATCAAAATGGCATGTTTTCTACCACCGACCTGCGGAAGTAAATAGAATCAATAACACACTTAGCTGGATGGCGGCAAATATAAATGGATCTTGAATGGATTGACCTACGATGACGTCTCAAAACAGCAACACGTTTGGGGGGTATCGGCAAGAATATGTGTCCGGTTTGCCCTTGACACTGCAGGCCGGGCAAGAAAAAGCCGCCCGTTAAATCCTGTTGTTCAATTGCAGGATGAAGAAGATCATGTGCCCTGCGTGCAGGGGCGAGACGAAGCGCAACGGGCGGACGAGATGGCTCTACAAGTTGTGCGGCGCATCCACCACGCAAAAGTACGACGACACCGCCAAGCTGCTCAAGCTGTTCGTCAGGTGGCTAAGCCGCAGTCGGAGCTCGGCATGCCCGCGAGGACCCTCCGGGATCTGACGGCGCGCTTCTGGGAGTTATGGTCAGTGCTGCCGGTCGCGTGCACCGGCGACTTCGCGGTCGGCTGCCGCCTCGCACGCTCCGAGAACTCCAGGGACCGGGACTGCCTGATGTCGCGCATCGCTCCGCCCGACGTGCTCGTGTGCGACGGGAGCGGCGGTATCGAGAAGGCGAGGCGCGCGTATTGGCCCGGCACGCGCGTCCAGAGATGCGCCCTCCACGCCTTCGAGCAGGTGAGGCGATGCACGACGACGCGCCCGAAGCTGCAGTCCGGGATCGAGTTCTACGGAATCGCGAAGGACCCGCCGCGCGTCGCCGACCAGGACGGGGCCGCCCGCTTGCTCGTGTCGCTCAACGACTGGTGCGCCGGGTGGGGCGAGTTTTTCAAGGGGCGGACCATCGTCGGCGGCGGGAAGCAGTACAAGCACAAGCGGCTCAGGAAGGCCAGGTGCTTCCCGGAGAAGCTGTGCCGAGAGGGCGCGTTGCCCGCCTTCCTGGAAGACGACGTTGCCGCTAGCGGGCCAGTCCCGTCCACCAGCAACAAGATCGAGAGCAGCAACGCGCGGATGCGCGAGGTCCTCCGCAACCACAGGGGCATGCTGACCGGCACATAAAGGCCGGGTCTGGCGTGCTGCATGAACTCCGAGGCCACCATGCCCTACGGCGAGATGGCGGGATCGTTCCCGGATGACGGGCTTATAATGGAATAGTGTGGACGTGCCGCCGGTACATACACAGTATCTGACCTGCGACGATAGCCTGGTTTACCAACACGTTTTGGCCTATAGCCCCTGTTTTGAGATCTCTGTTCGAGACACCGCACGGGAAAAGAAAAAGCCAGCCGACGAGCGGCTGGCTTGAAGTTCCTGGTAGCTCCGACCGGATTCGAACCGGCGACCTCCGCCTTGAGAGGGCGGCGTCCTAAACCGCTAGACGACGGAGCCACAGAGGCATTTGCGCTGTTTACCGAAGAATGGCTGGGGTGGAAGGAGTCGAACCCTCACATACGGCACCAGAAACCGCTGTCCTGCCATTAGACGACACCCCATCGATTTCTCGATGTGCACTTGAGAAAACTCAAGTTGCAAGCGCGGGTTGTAATATTACGCACTCATGCCGCATACGTCAAGCATCTTTTTCAGAATAATCCGAAGCGATGTTCTCGCCGCGGCGGGGCTACCGCGAGCTTACCCAGGACTCCACGAAAGCCACCAGCTCGTCGAGGGAATTGCCCACCTCTTCCTCGATCACGGCGTCGAGCGCGGCGTCGAGCGCACAGGCGACCTCGGGCCCGGGCGCAACCCCGAGGGCGATGACGTCGTTGCCGTTGATGGCAAGGCCCTCGCGCGTGAAGGGTTCCTCGGCCGCCAGGATCTCGTTGAGGATCTCGAGCAGGGACTCGCAGGTTTGGGCGCGCATCCGGTATTCGGGCGCCTTCGCCATGGCGTCGGCTCTTTTCAGTTGGCACAGGGCTATGAACAGAGCGGTATCCCCATCCAGATCGCGCAGGGCGCTCCTCACGGCTTTGCGCGTGGCGGCGATGCGGTCGTCGTGGCGCTTCACCAGGCTCAGAACCTGCTCGGTGAACTTCGAGGAGTAACCCAGCCGCTGAAGCAGGCCCCGGCCGATGATGATGCTGATTTCCGGATGCCCGCGGAAATGCCGCGCTCCGTCGGATTCGTAGCAGGCGGCCGGCTTCCCGATATCGTGAAGCAGGGCCGCCCATCTCACCAGCGGATGGGCGGGGGTGTTGTGGACGACCCAGGCGGTATGCTCCAAGACGTCGTAGCAATGGAACACCGACTTCTGGTCGAATCCTTTGAGGGCCACCAGCTCGGGAAGGACCGCGGCGAGCACGTCGATGCAGCGGAGCAGCGCATCGTGGACATGGCTGCCGGTTATGAATAGATCGATCTCGTGTGATACGCGCTCGCGGGACAGCGAAAGCGTTTTCGACTTCGCGGCGCACATGGCCTCGAACGTGACGGGGTCGAAATCGAATCCGAGCTGCGAGGCGAACCGGCACCCGCGCAGGATGCGCAGGGAGTCCTCGCCGAACCGGCGCAGGGGCTCGCCGACCGTTCTGAGGATCCCGTCCTCGATATCGGAGAAACCCCCGTAAGGGTCGATCAGCCCCCGCCGCGGATGGTAGGCGAGCGCGTTGACGGTGAAATCCCTTCGCGCGAGGTCATCTTCGATCGTGGAGGCGAGCGATACCGTGTCGGGATGGCGCGAGTCGGTGTACATGCCGTCGATGCGGTAGGTGGTTATCTCTATCGCATGCCCATCGACGACCACCGTGACCGTTCCGTGGTCCGTCCCCGTCTCATGAGCCGAGAAGCCGGCTTCCACGAAGGCCCGCTTGGTTTCCCTCCATGTCGCAGACGTCGCCATGTCGATGTCGCGCGCGTTGTCCGAGCGGCCCATGAGCGTGTCGCGGATGAACCCGCCGACGATCCACGCCTCGAATCCCGCGGATTCCAGAATTTCGAAGGCGGTTTGGGCGTACGGCGGGATATCGATGAACGTGTGGTCCAGTGACATAACATACCCTTCTTTTCCTGGGGAAAATGTAACATAAATCGAAGGCTTCGAATCCTCCTATATATAGAGGGGGAGGAATGAGCGCGGGGGCAAGGCTCGCTCGACTCGCCCCTCCCTCCCCCCGTTTGTGGAGAAGCCTCCACAAACGCCGGGACCCCGTTGCGCCCGGGCGGCGGGGGGCGTATAGTAGCAACCCGCGCTCGGGGAGGGCGCGCCCCGAGAGGGGGCCCGCAGGGCCCCGGCGAGGGGGAAGAGAGGGGTTGACGGCTCGCGCCGGATGCCCTAGAATCACTCCCCGCGCCGAACGCGGGAGCGGGAGGCGGGCCAGGGCCGGGAGGCCCCGGCCGGAACCTTGAGAACCGGATACTGGATACGGAAAGATCGAATCGAGAAAGATTCCGATGGATCAGACGGACCACGTCAGCCCGTCCCCCGCAGGGGGAGGGGCGGTTACTTTAGTTTAGAGCTTACTTCGAACGGAGAGTTCGATCCTGGCTCAGGATGAACGCTGGCGGCGTGCCTAACACATGCAAGTCGAACGGTTAAGACGGCTCCGGCCGTGAATAGAGTGGCGAACGGGTGAGTAACACGTGACCAACCTGCCCTCCGCACCGGGACAACCGGGGGAAACCCCGGCTAATACCGGACGATCCCGGGGCCCCGCATGGGGGCCCGGGCGAAGCCCAGGCGGCGGGGGATGGGGTCGCGGCCCATTAGGTAGACGGCGGGGCAACGGCCCACCGTGCCGACGATGGGTAGCCGGGTTGAGAGACCGACCGGCCACATTGGGACTGAGATACGGCCCAGACTCCTACGGGAGGCAGCAGTGGGGAATATTGCGCAATGGGGGCAACCCTGACGCAGCAACGCCGCGTGCGGGACGACGGCCTTCGGGTTGTAAACCGCTTTCAGCAGGGAAGATCGTGACGGTACCTGCAGAAGAAGCCCCGGCTAACTACGTGCCAGCAGCCGCGGTAATACGTAGGGGGCGAGCGTTATCCGGATTCATTGGGCGTAAAGCGCGCGCAGGCGGCCCGCCAAGCGGAACCTCTAACCCCGGGGCTCAACCTCGGGCCGGGTTCCGGACTGGCGGGCTCGAGTGCGGTAGAGGCAGGCGGAATTCCCGGTGTAGCGGTGGAATGCGCAGATATCGGGAAGAACACCGATGGCGAAGGCAGCCTGCTGGGCCGTTCACTGACGCTGAGGCGCGAAAGCTGGGGGAGCGAACAGGATTAGATACCCTGGTAGTCCCAGCCGTAAACGATGGGCGCTAGGTGTGGGGGGAACCGTCCCTCCGTGCCGCAGCCAACGCATTAAGCGCCCCGCCTGGGGAGTACGGCCGCAAGGCTAAAACTCAAAGGAATTGACGGGGGCCCGCACAAGCAGCGGAGCATGTGGCTTAATTCGAAGCAACGCGAAGAACCTTACCAGGGCTTGACATGCTAGTGAAGCGGCGGAAACGCCGTGGCCGGAAGGAGCTAGCGCAGGTGGTGCATGGCTGTCGTCAGCTCGTGTCGTGAGATGTTGGGTTAAGTCCCGCAACGAGCGCAACCCCTGCCCCGTGTTGCCAGCATTCAGTTGGGGACTCGCGGGGGACTGCCGGTGACAAACCGGAGGAAGGCGGGGACGACGTCAAGTCATCATGCCCCTTATGCCCTGGGCCGCACACGTGCTACAATGGCCGGCACAGCGGGCTGCCACCCAGCGATGGGGAGCGAATCCCGTAAAGCCGGCCCCAGTTCGGATCGGAGGCTGCAACCCGCCTCCGTGAAGCCGGAGTTGCTAGTAATCGCGGATCAGCACGCCGCGGTGAATGCGTTCCCGGGCCTTGTACACACCGCCCGTCACACCACCCGAGTCGTCTGCACCCGAAGCCGCCGGCCGAACCCCTCCTAGGGGGCGGAGGCGTCGAAGGTGTGGAGGGTAAGGGGGGTGAAGTCGTAACAAGGTAGCCGTACCGGAAGGTGCGGCTGGATCACCTCCTTTCTAGGGAGACGCGCGAGCGTCCGACGGGGCAGCGCCCCGCCTGGATAGACAGACAAGGGCCGCCGTCCGGCCCCCGTACCCAGCATCCGGCTCCGAGGGCTCCGGCCCTCGGCCGGCGCACGCGCCGGCGGAGAGCACCTTGACAGCTGCATAGCGTTTCATCGAGAGAAAGATGATACTTGTAACCATATTCATTTATGGTTCTCCAAAGATACAGGCCGCCGCCCCCTCGCGGGGCGCGGCGGCCGCATCTGCGATCGCGATTTCAAGCGCGATATGCGATACGAACCCATCACATTTTTCATGTCAGGGGAACTGACAAGCGGAACGAAGCGAAGATGTCATGGGCGCACGGCGGATGCCTTGGCACAGGAAGCCGAAGAAGGACGCGGTAAGCTGCGATAAGCTGCGGGGAGGCGCAAACGGCCCTCGATCCGCAGGTCTCCGAATGGGGGAACCCGAGCGGGGTCATGCCCGCTCGCCCCCGCCCGAACCCATAGGGCGGGGAGCGGCAACCCGGGGAACTGAAACATCTAAGTACCCGGAGGAAGAGAAATCAACCGAGATTGCGCGAGTAGCGGCGAGCGAAAGCGCACCAGCCCAAACCGAAGACAGCATACGCCCTGGGGGGTTCGCTGCTTCGGGGTTGCGGGGCGCGCGAGGGGGACCCCCCAGGGTCCCCGCGGAGTCACAAAGGGAGCGGGTAGCGGAACGGCCTGGGAAGGCCGGCCGTAGCGGGTGAGAGCCCCGTACGCGAAACCCCCTCCCCTCCGCCGGCGCGTCCCCGAGTAGGCCCGGGCACGTGAAACCCGGTCCGAAGCAGGGGGGACCACCCTCCAAGGCTGAACACTCTCCTGTGACCGATAGCGAACCAGTACCGTGAGGGAAAGGTGAAAAGCACCCCGAGAGGGGAGTGAAACAGCACCTGAAACCGTGCGCCCCCAAGCAGTCGGAGCGGCTGGAAATGCCGTGACGGCGTGCCTTTTGTAGAATGAGCCAGCGAGTGGCGGTATGCGGCGAGGTTAAGCTTAGAAGCGAGCCGCAGCGAAAGCGAGCCTTTAAGAGGGCGATGCAGTCGCATGCCGCCGACGCGAAGCCGGGTGAGCTATCCTTGGGCAGGCTGAAGCGGGGGTAAGACCCCGTGGAGGGCCGAACCCACTTCGGTTGAAAACGGAGGGGATGACCCGAGGATAGGGGTGAAAGGCCAATCAAACCCGGAGATATCTCGTTCTCCCCGAAATAGCTTTAGGGCTAGCCCGGCCCGTTCAGCCGCGGCGGTAGAGCACTGGATTCCCTAGGGGGCTTCACCGCCTGCCGAAGGAAACCAAACTCCGAATGCCGCGGCTCCAGAGGGCCGGAGTCAGAGCGCGTGGGCTAAGCTGCGCGCTCGAGAGGGAAACAGCCCAGACCGCCCGCCAAGGCCCCCAAGTCCGTGCCGAGTGGCAAAGGATGTGCGCTCGCCCAGACAGCCAGGATGTTGGCTTAGAAGCAGCCATGCATTCAAAGAGTGCGTAACAGCTCACTGGTCGAGTGGGAGCGCGCCGACAATACACGGGGCTAAGCACGGCGCCGAAGCGGCGGGCCGGACGCGCATCGCGTCCGGCGGTAGGGGAGCGTTCCCGGAGGGGCGAAGCGGCAGGGGCGACCCGCCGTGGACTTCCGGGAAGCGAGAATGCTGGCATGAGTAGCGAGAGACGAGCGAGAAACTCGTCCGCCGCAAGCCTAAGGTTTCCTGGGCGAGGCTAATCCCCCCAGGGTCAGTCGGGAGCTAAGGCGAGGCCGCGAGGCGTAGCCGATGCGCAACGGGCGGACATTCCCGTACCGCCCGCAGCGCGCCCGAGTCCCAGCGGCGACGGAGAAGGATACGCGGGCGTGGTTCTGGACGCCCACGTGAAAGCATGTAGGCCGGCCGGCAGCGAAGTTCGCCGGCCGCCAAGGCCGAGACGCGAGACGAAGCCCCTAGGGCGAAGCCGCGGATTCCATGCTCCCTAGAAAAACCGCGGGGACGAGCGCTGCGGGCGCCCGTACCAAAACCGACACAGGTGGGCAGGTAGAGCATACCGAGGCGATCGGGGGAACCGTGGTCAAGGAACTCGGCATAATGGCCCCGTAACTTCGGAAGAAGGGGTGCCGCCGGGGGTGGAGGGACGAGCTCCCCGAGCCCCTGGCGGCCGCAGCGGATTGGCCCAAGCGACTGTTTACCAAAAACACAGGACTCTGCCAAGCCGCAAGGCGACGTATAGGGTCTGACGCCTGCCCGGTGCCGGAAGGTTACGCGGACGCGTCAGCCGCAAGGCGAAGCGCCGAAGCCAAGCCCCGGTAAACGGCGGCCGTAACTATAACGGTCCTAAGGTAGCGAAATTCCTTGTCGGGTAAGTTCCGACCTGCACGAACGGCGTAACGACTTGGGCGCTGTCTCGACCACGGTCCCGGTGAAATTGCATTGTTCGTGAAGATGCGAGCTACCTGCGGAAGGACGGAAAGACCCCGTGAACCTTCACTGCAGCTTGGCATTGGCCGTTGGCCCGGAGCGTAGAGGATAGGCAGGAGGCTGAGAAGCCGGGGCGCCAGCCCCGGCGGAGCCGACCTTGGAATACTGCCCTCTTCGCGCCGGCGGCCTAACCCCCGGCCGTGATCCGGCGGGGGGACCGTGCCAGGCGGGCAGTTTGACTGGGGCGGTCGCCTCCCAAAGCGTAACGGAGGCGCGCGAAGGTCCGCTCAGGACGGTCGGCAACCGTCCCGAGAGCGCAAGAGTGCAAGCGGGCTTGACTGCGAGGCCAACAAGCCGAGCAGGTGCGAAAGCAGGTTCTAGTGATCCGGCGGCCCAGAGTGGAATGGCCGTCGCTCAACGGATAAAAGGTACTCCGGGGATAACAGGCTGATCTTGCCCAAGAGTCCACATCGACGGCAAGGTTTGGCACCTCGATGTCGGCTCATCGCATCCTGGGGCTGGAGTCGGTCCCAAGGGTTGGGCTGTTCGCCCATTAAAGCGGTACGCGAGCTGGGTTCAGAACGTCGTGAGACAGTTCGGTCCCTATCCTCCGCAGGCGCAAGAGGGTTGAGGAGACCCGCCCCTAGTACGAGAGGACCGGGGCGGACGGACCTCCGGTGCGGCAGTTGTCGACCAACGGCACGGCTGCTTAGCCGCGTCCGGCGCGGATAACCGCTGAAGGCATCTAAGCGGGAAGCCGCCTCCAAGATGAGCCCTCTCTTACGGTAAGGCCCCTCGTAGACCACGAGGTTGATAGGCCGCAGCTGCAAGCCCGGCGACGGGCTCAGGCGAGCGGTACTAATCGGCCGAGCTCTTCGCTTCACCAACGTCCCGCCGCGCATGCCGCGCCGCGGTCGCTCCCGATGGGCGCTGTGCAGCCGCCAGGGTGCCCTCCGGCACCGAACCGCCCGCGCCCTGCGCGAGCGCGGCCATGGAGGCGGGGATCACCCGATCCCGTTCCGAACTCGGCAGTTAAGCCCGCCGTCGCCGAAAGTACTGCAGCGCCAGGCTGCGGGAGGATAGGGAGCCGCGCTCGCGCAGGGCGCACCGGGAGGTGCGCCGGGGAGGGGCCCGCGAGGGCCCCTCTTCTCTTGCCCCGGGGTCGTTCGGCTGCCGGGGCTTTCTTTTGTCTCCGGCGAGCCCTCGGCCACCGGGGCTTTTTTTGTATAGAGGGGTGTGTTGGTTTCCGCTTTCACGGGCGGTTTCGTTTATTTCTTCCCAGTTAAGCCGTACAATGGGCATTCGGGTTTAACCCTTGTTGCATAGGATGACGTCGAAGTTCGACAAGGACTTGTTACTCATGGATATTAGATTCACCCGCCGCACGGCGGTTCTGATCTTCTGGGATATTGCAGCGACGTTCCTCGCTTACTATTTCGCCTCGCTGCTGACGGGGCTGGCCCACGAGGTCTTCGGTACGCACGAGATCTACTTCCTCCTAGGCGCGGCCGTCGTGGTCAATCTCTCGTTCTTCTTGGCGTTCCAGCTGTACAACAACTTATGGGAATACGCCTCAGTTGACGACGCTTTGAGAATCGTGGTTGCGGTGTCGATCAGCACGCTGGTCACAGCGGTCTTTTTGTGGCTCATGGGCCACTGGATCCCCATACGCGTCTACGTGGGCGCGTTGCTGCTCATGGTCTTCTTCACGGGCGGAACGCGCATGCTGTTCCGCGTCATGCGCTCGAAGAGCCGCGAGTTCGAATTGGTCAAGCACGCGGAGATGCGTCCGCGCACGCTGATCGTGGGCGCGGGCGAGACCGGGAGCCTTGCGATCATGCGCATGGCGTCGAAGGACCCCCTCATGCCCGGCGAGCCCATCGTTGCGGTCGACGACAACGTGAGCAAGCGCAAGCTCCGCGTTCACGGGGTTCCGGTGCTCGGAACCAGCGAAGATATAAAGAACCTCGTCGATCGATACGGGATCGAGCAGATCGTCGTCGCCATCCCGTCGGCTTCCCTCGAGCAGCGCCGGCGCATCTACCAGATCTGCACGCAGACGGACTGCCAGCTGCGCACGCTTCCCAACGTGCGCGAGCTGCGCGTCGACGAGATCGAGGACGTCTCCTTGCGCGAGGTGGACGTCGCCGACCTCCTCGGTCGCGAAGAAGTGGTGCTGAACACGCGCGTGGTATGCGGCTACATCTCCGGTAAAACGGTTCTGGTCACCGGCGGTGGCGGATCGATCGGGTCTGAGCTGTGCCGCCAGATGTGCACCGTCGCCCCGTGGCGCATCGTGGTGTTCGATATGTACGAGAACGACGCCTACCTTCTGCGCAACGAGCTGATGAGCCAGTACGACGACGTGGATGTGGTCGTCGAAATCGGCAGCATCTGCAATTTCGAGCGCTTGCGCGACGTGTTCGAGAAGTACCGTCCGTCGGTGGTCTTCCATGCTGCGGCGCACAAGCACGTGCCGCTCATGGAGATGTGCCCCCGCGAGGCCATTCTGAACAACGTGTTCGGAACGCTGAACACGGTGAAGCTCTCCGACGAGTTCGGGGTCGACCGCTTCATCTTCATCTCCACCGACAAGGCGGTGAACCCCACGTCGGTGATGGGTGCGACCAAGCGCATGGGCGAGATGGTGATCCAGCATTACGCGCAGGAATCCAAGACTGTGTTCGCCGCCGTGCGCTTCGGAAACGTGCTGGGAAGCAACGGGAGCGTCATTCCCATCTTCAAGAAGCAGATCGCCGAGGGCGGCCCGATCACCGTGACCCATCCCGATATCGAGCGCTTCTTCATGACCATCCCCGAGGCTTCCCGTCTGGTCATCCAGGCGGGCGGCATGGCGTCGGGCGGCGAGATCTTCATCCTCGACATGGGCGATCCGGTCAAGATCGTCGATCTTGCAAAGAGCCTCATCACGCTTTCGGGCCTGAAGGTGGACGAGGATGTGCGCATCGAGTTCACCGGCCTGCGCCCCGGCGAGAAGATGTACGAGGAGCTTCTGATGAACGAGGAGAACACTCTGCCCACCAAGATGAAGGGCATCATGATCTCCACGGGCAAGGAAGTAAGCTACAGCGAGGTCGGCTCGAAGCTCTCCGAGCTCGAAGCCATCCTCTCGGGAACCGACGAAGAGGCGGTCGAGGTGCTCGAGCGCGTCGTTCCCACCTATACGCTGACCAGAAACGTCGCTTGCGCGAACTGAGCGCTGCCGAACGGCGCAGCGCAGGGGAAAGGACCTGATATGGCACGATACGACTATCTGATCGTCGGTGCGGGGCTCACGGGGGCCATCTTCGCCCATGAGGCTCGTCAGCAGGGAAAATCCTGCCTCGTCATCGATCGCCGCAACCATGTGGGCGGAAACATCTACACCGAGGAGATCGAGGGCATCAACGTCCATGTGTACGGGGCGCATATCTTCCATACTTCGCTTCAGAACGTGTGGGAGTACGTGAACCTCTTCGCCGAGTTCAACAACTACGTGAACAGCCCGATCGCCTACTACAAGGGCGAGGTGTACAACATGCCCTTCAACATGAACACCTTCGCCCGGATGTGGGGCGTGGTGACGCCCGCTGAGGCCAAGGCGAAGATCGCCGAGCAGATCGCCGCCGAAAACATCGGGGAGCCGCAGAACCTCGAAGAGCAGGCGCTTTCCCTGGTCGGCCGCGACATCTTCGAGAAGCTGGTGAAGGGCTACACCGAGAAGCAGTGGGGGCGCGACTGCAAGGAGCTGCCCGCGTCGATCATCAAGCGCCTCCCGTGCCGGTTCACCTACGACAACAACTACTTCAACGATCGCTACCAGGGCATTCCCATGGGCGGCTATACCAAGATGATCGAGCGCATGCTGGAAGGCGTCGAGGTGCGCTGCGGCGTGGAGTACCGCGATCTTGTCGCCGAGCAGCCCGACATCGCCGAGCGTACCGTGTACTGCGGCCCGATCGACGGGTTCTACGACTACCGTCTGGGAACGCTGGAGTACCGCAGCCTGCGTTTCGAGAGCGAGACGCTGGACGAAGAAAACCACCAGGGCGTCGCGGTGGTCAACTACAACGAGCGCGAGGTGCCCTGGACGCGCATCATCGAGCACAAGCACTTCGAGTTCGGATCTCAGCCCAAGACTATCATCACGCGGGAGTACCCTGCTAATTGGCAGCCGGGGGACGAACCGTACTATCCCATCAACGACGAGCGCAACTCCGCGCTGTACGAGCGCTATCGCGAGCTCGCCGAGAACGAGGGCTCGGTGGTGTTCGCGGGCCGTCTGGGCGGGTACAAGTACTACGACATGGACAAGGCGATCGCCGCGGCGTTCGATCTGGTGAAAGACGAGCTGGGGGTTCAGCTGTAACGGGCGGGCGCGCAGCTGTGCGACGCGGCGGCCGCACAGAGGAAGGGCCCTGCATCTTCGGACGGATGCAGGGCCCTTTCCTTTGCTTTCGAAGCGGGCTGTTCGGGTTCCGGCGCCTTCGCTCTTAGGAGAAGCTCTCCTTCAGGATGTCGCGGATGCGCTCGGATGCGTGTCCGTCGCCGTAGGGGTTCACGGCGTTGGCCATGGCCTCGTAGGTTTCCCTATCGGATAGGATGCGGTGCGCCGTGTCGAACACCTGCTGTTTGCCGACGCCGGCGACCACCGCGGTGCCGGCGGCCACGGCCTCGGGGCGCTCGGTTTCGGTGCGCAGGACCACGACGGGCTTGCCGAGGTGCGGCGCCTCTTCCTGAAGCCCGCCCGAGTCGGTCATGACCATGACCGAACGCGACATGGCGTTGTGCATGTCCTCGACGTCCACGGGATCGGTGAGCGTGATCTGGGGATGGCCCTCGAGCTTGCCGAACACCGTCTCGCGGACGGCGGGGTTCAGGTGAACGGGGTAGACGAACGAGGTGTCGGGATGCGCATCGCACAGCTCGAGCACGGCGTCGCAGATGTTTTCGAGCGGCCGTCCCAGGTTCTCGCGGCGATGCGCCGTCATGAGGACGGTCGGCTTCGAGAAGTCGTGTCGGGCGAGGTCGGCGTTGGTGAAGCGGTAGCCGTCATGCGTGGTGTACTGGAACGCGTCGATGACGGTGTTTCCCGTGATGTAGACGTGCTCGGTCACGCCCTCGGCGGCCAGCGCGTCGAAGTTCGTCTGCGTCGGCGCGAAATGATAGGTGGCCAGGGCCGAGATGAGCTTGCGGTTCATCTCCTCGGGAAACGGCGAGTACCGATCGTAGGTGCGTAGGCCCGCCTCCACGTGGCCCACGGGGACCTTGCGGTAGAACGACCCGAGTGCGGCGGCCATGCTGGTGGTGGTGTCGCCGTGGACCAGCACGATATCGGGTTCCACCTGGTCGATGACGGAGCCGATCTTCTCGGTGACGGCCGTGGTGATTCCCTCGAGGGTCTGACCGGGCTTCATGATGTTCAGGTCGAAGTCGGGCTCGATGTCGAATATGGCCAGCACCTGGTCGAGCATCTCCCGGTGCTGCCCGGTAACGCAGACCCTCACATCGATTGCGGGGTCGGATTTCAAGGTGAGCACGAGCGGGCACATCTTGATTGCCTCGGGACGGGTTCCGAAAACGACGAGGGCTTTCACGTAGCGGCTCCTTTGTTCGCTTTGCTGTGGGCAAGATTCTACGACAGGCGGCTGGTTTATCAAGTTTACCAGCCAAAACAATAGAAGCAATGCAGATACAGGGTTTTGGTGTCATGCAAGGGGGCTTTTCTCGAATCTGGTATGCTTTGAACTCCAGGTGAAAACACGGAAAGGGACTCGATGAGCTCGTACGATTTGTTGGTAGTGGGAAGCGGACTGTTCGGTGCGATCATCGCGCATGAGGCGCGCGCCGAGGGAAAAACGGTTCTGGTGGTCGAGAAGCGCGACCATATCGGCGGGAACTGCTACACCGAAGAGGTGGACGGCATCCACGTGCATAAGTACGGGGCCCACATCTTCCGGACCAGCGATAAATCCATCTGGGAATACGTCGAGCAGTTCTGCGAGTTCAACAACTTCGTCAACTCGCCGGTGGCCAATTACAAAGGCGAGCTGTACAACATGCCCTTCAATATGAACACCTTCCATGCGCTGTGGGGGGTCGTTACTCCGGACGAGGCGCGCGCGAAGATAGAAGAGCAGCGCGTCGCCTGCGAAAACCCCCGCAACCTCGAAGAGCACGTGCTGTCCTTGGTGGGGCGCGACGTGTACGAGAAGCTGGTCAAGGGCTACACCGAGAAGCAGTGGGGCAAGCCCTGCACCGAGCTTCCGCCTTCGATCATGCGCCGCATCCCCTTGCGCATGATCTACGACAACAACTACTTCAACGACCGCTACCAGGGAATCCCGATCGGCGGCTACACCGCCGTGCTCGAGAAGATGCTCGAAGGGTGCGAGGTGCGCCTGTCCACCGACTATCTTGCGGACAAAGAGGCCCTCGACGCGCTTGCGTCCCAGGTGGTGTACACGGGCACGCTGGACTCGTACTTCGATTACCGCTTCGGGCCCCTCGAGTACCGCAGCCTGCGCTTCGAGCACGAGCGCCTCGACGTCGAGAACTACCAAGGCGTCGCCGTGATGAACTTCAACGATCGCGAGACCCCCTACACCCGCATCATCGAGCACAAGCACTTCGAGTTCGGCACGCAGCCGACCACGGTGATCTCGCGCGAGTACCCGCAGGAATGGACCGTGGGGATCGAGCCGTTCTACCCGATGGAAGACGCCGAGAACCGCGCCCGCTTCGAGCGTTACCGCGAGCTCGCCGAAGGCGAGGAGAAGGTGCGTTTCGGCGGCCGTTTGGGCGAGTACCGCTACTACGACATGCAGGATACGGTGAAGTCCGCTCTGGCGAAGTACGCCGCGTGGTTCGGTGGCAATGGCGTGCGCTAATCTGGCATACGGCCCCTGGGAGCGCGAGAGCGCGGGGACGATCTGCCAGGTGGGCGGGTCGGGCGCCCGCTTCGTGAACCCAACGGGGGACTACGCGTTCTTCCGCCTGCGGCTCGACGGGTCGCTAAGCGTTTCGAGCGGGCGCCTCGAAGTCGAAGGGGAGGTCGGTCCCGGCGTTGCCGGCTTCGTTTACGTGGTCGACAGGTTCAACCGCATCCTGGGCCAGGCGCCCCTGTCTTCGACGACCTACTTCGATTCCGAGGACGAAGGGGCGTGCAGCCTTTTGGTGAAAGTCGCCCCGGCATCCGAGATGAGGGTGTCTTCGCTGGTTGTGGAGGGAGGGGAAGGTTTCGGCCCGAACTTCGCTTTCGAAAGCGTTTGCAGCCGCCTGAGCGGGCGCGTTGCGGTGGTCGTGCCGTCGTACCCTTCGTCTGAGAGCCTGTACCCGTGCGCGTTCGTGCACGCTCGGGTGCGCGCCTACATCGAGGCCGGGCTGGAGTGCGAGGTGATCGTCGCGGCGGACTGCGCGGGGCTTTCGCTGTACGAGATCGACGGCGTGCGCGTGGTCCGGACGGATATGGACGGGTTCGAGCGCATCCTGCAGAGCAAGCGCTTCGATGCGGTCGCGCTTCACTTCTTCGACCCCGGTTTCGCCGAATCGCTTGATCGGGCCCTTCCCGAGAACACGCCGCTTATCCTCTGGTCCCATAACCCCGAGACCCGCTATTGGGACTGGCCCCTGTTCACGGCTCGGTACTTCCAGCCGACTCCCGAGCTTTCCGACGAGTGCCGCCTCGAGTTCGCACGGCGGGACGAGATCCTGGCGCGCTATAATCGCAAGGCCAACGTGAACTGGGTGTTCGTATCAGACGCGCTCAAGGCCCGAAGCGAGGAGCTGCTGGGGTTTTCCTTCGAGCGCGCCCATGTCATCCCGAACCTGGTCGACGAGCGGATGTTTCGGTATCGCGAGCGCGCGGGGCGCCGCGCAAGCCGCATCGTGTGCGTGCGAAGGTTCGACGACGTGGCGTCGTATGCGCTCGACATCGTCGCGCAGGTCATCGTCGAGCTCAGCGGAAGGCCCGTGTTCGAGGAGCTTGAGTTCGACATCTACGGGGCGGGTCCCTTGTTCGGCGAGCTGACCGAGCCCATCGCGGGGTTTGCGAACGTGAGGCTGCATCGCAGGTTCCTTTCGCGCGCCGAGCTTGCCGAAACGTTCTCGGATCACGACATCGCCCTGTTCCCGACGCGCTTCGATTCCCAGGGCGTGGCGATGGGGGAGGCGGCGATGACCGGCTTGGCGGTGGTGAGCTCGGATATCCCCGCTGCCCGCAATTTCCTTCCCGCCGACCGGGGGCTGCTGTGCGATGTGGAGGACCCCGTCCAGTACGCTGACGCGATCGAGCGGCTGCATCGCGACGGGGAGTATTTCGCATCGTGTGCGCGGGCGTGCCGCGAGCGCGTGTACGCGACGTGCCGTCGAGAGGTGACGGTTGACCGGGAGATCGAGCTCATCCGATCGCTCGCTTTGTGAGAGGGCGGCCCGGCCGGGGCTTCGCCGAGGGTTATACGAAAGGCAGGGTATGCAACCGCGTGTTTCCGTGATCGTCCCCGTGTACAACGTCGAGCGCTTCTTGGAGGAGTGCCTCGACAGCGTGCTGGCCCAGACGTTCCCCGATTTCGAGGTGGTGTGCGTGAATGACGGCTCGACCGACTCGTCGCCGCTGATCCTCGAGCAGTACCGCGCCCGCGACGAGCGCATCGTGGTCGTTTCGCAGGAAAACGCCGGCTTGTCCGCTGCGCGCAACACCGGCTTGCGCCATGCCATGCGCGCGGGGAATACGTCGCCTTCCTGGATAGCGACGACTACCTGGCGCCCTCGATGCTGGAGAAGACGGTGGCGAAGGCCGACGAGGCGGGCGCCCAGATCGTCGTCTTCGATTACTGGCTGTACTTCGACGGCACGGGGGACACCGGCACGTACCGGGACCAGGCCCTGTACGAGCGCCTGAACGGCTCGGTGTTCGATCTGGCCGCCGCACCCGAGATGGCGCGTTTCATCGGCGTGTGGGATCGCCTGTTCAGGCGCGATTTCATCGAGGAGAACGGGTTGCGCTACATCGAGGGGCGCATCTACGAGGACGTGTCGTTTTGCGTCGAGTCCCTGGTGCGGGCCGAGCGCATCGCGCTTCTGTCCGACCATCTGTACTACTATCGGCGCGACGTGGCGGGATCCATCACGCAAAACGAGGGGGCGTCTCGGCGACACAAGGAGGACTTCCTGTTCATGCAGGCGTTCGCCCAGCGCTGCTATGCGCAGGCCGGCGTAGGGGACGAGGTGTGGAGAAGCTACGCCTGGTACTTCGTCGAGTACGCCCTCATGCATCAGCGCCAGATCCACGACTACGAGTTTTTCCGCGAGTTCTTCTACCGGATCCTGCTGATGGCATCCCCGTCTGCGGCGCGCCGCGCCGCCGCGCGGACTTGGGCCGCCGGCTATGCGGGAGCCTATCCGCCTCCCGAGGGGAATCCGCCCGAGCTGTTCTCGATGGGCCAGGTGCGGACCAACCCCGAGCAGGCGGTGTATCGCTGGCTGGTGCGTGGCGCGCATCCTGCGGCGACCTGTGGGTATCTGAAGGCTATGAACGTCGCGCGCCGCTTGGCGTCGGCGGTTCTGTGGCGCGCGAAGCGCCTGATGAAAGGTTAGGGTATGAGCGAATTGCAATCGGCGGAGCCGAAGGTTTCGATTCTGGTGCCGTGCTACAACGTCGAGAGGTACCTTGTGCAGTGCCTGGGGTCGCTGAAGGCCCAGACGCTTCAGGATATCGAAGTGATCTGCATAAACGATGGTTCGACCGATTCCACGGCGGCCATCATCGACCGCTTCTGCGCAGAAGATGCGCGCTTCCGGGTCATCGAGAAGGAGAACTCCGGCTACGGTGCGTCGATGAACCGCGGCCTGGACGCCGCGCGGGGAACCTACGTGGGCATCCTCGAATCGGATGATTTCTGCGAGCTGGAGACGTTCGAGCGCTTGCACGCCGCAGCAGAGCGGACCGCAGCCGATGCGGTGAAGGCCAACTTCTTCTTCTACTGGAGCACCGAAGAGCCCCATAACCGGAAAAACGAGCTGATCGGCGCCCAGACGCCCGAGGTGGTCGAGCCGGCGTCGTACCCCGAGCTGTTCTGGTACATGCCCTCGATCTGGTCGGCGCTGTACCGCCGCGACTTCCTGCAGGAAAACGGGATCAGGTTCCTGGAGACGCCGGGGGCGAGCTACCAGGACCTCTCGTTCACCTTCAAAGTGTGGGCCTGCGCGTCGAAGGTGGCCCTCTTAAGCGATGCGTTCGTCCATTACCGCCAGGATAACGAGGCGTCCTCCATCCACGCTCCCGGCAAGGTGTTCTGCGTGTGCGACGAGTTCGACGAGATCGAGCGCTTTTTAGACGCCCATCCCGACAAAGACGCCCTGCGCACGGTCGAGACGCGTTTGAAGTTCGACAGCTACATATGGAACTACTGGCGCCTCGATGTGGATCTGCGGGCGCAGTTCATCGAGCGCTTCGAGGCGGACTTCAAGGCGGCCGAGGCCGCCGGCACGATCGACTTCGACCTGTTCCAGCCTTGGAGCGAGGCTGATTTGCGCCATATCCTGAAAAGCGCGTCGGACTTCCATACGTGGGCGACGATCACGCAGGGAAAGCAGACCGGCGTCGCCTCGCTTGTGCGCTACTGGGAGATGGGCGGCCTCGGTTTGGTGATGAAGCGCCTGAAGTACCGCGGGTAGGCCGCAAGCCGTGCCTACGATGCGGAGCGCCCCATGAGGCGGTCGAGCTTTTCCGCGTCGAATCCGAGGCGGTGCAGGATGCGCGCCTGGTAGTAGCGCATCCTCGAGCGCTTTTCGAAGGCGGGGTAGTCGCGGGTGAGGAAGTCTTTGAACCAGCGCGCCCGCTCGAGGCCGCGCTCGCGGTCCTCGTCGAATATGAGCGCGATGTTGTAATGGGTGTTCACCAGCAGATCGACGCGTGATTCGACGAAGCGCTTGCGGACGGCGCCGAGCGGGGTCCTCGTGGCGAACGCAAGCAGCTCGCTGCACACCCGATCGTGGTCGTCCCAGCGCCTCACGTAGTTGGCGGGGCTCACGCTCTGGGCGATGTTGCCCACGTAGTAGTTGCACACCTCGAGATCGAGGAAGCGCACGGTATCGGCCCAGGCGCTCACCTTCACGACCAGCTCGTAGTCGACGTAGAACGTGTGCTCGAGCAGCTTCACGGCGCGCTCGCGCAGAAAGTCGGTGCGCATCGAGAGGGTGTGGATCTGGAAGCTCGATTCGATGTCGGTGCGCAGGCAGATGTCCTCGAACGGCACGCTTTCGCCGCGCGGGAGGTTCGCGGGCAGGTCGAACCGCTGCGATTCCCCCGTCGAGAACGTGACCTCGCGCTTGACGTCGATGACCAGGTCGTCGGTGCAGGTTTCCAGCGCATCCAGCAGCGCGGGGATATTGGCCGAGCAGATGCGGTCGTCCCCGTCGATCACGCGGAAATAGCGCCCGGTTGCGAAATCGATGCCGGCGTTGACCGCCGAGCCGTGGCCTCCGTTGTCCTTCGATACGAGGCTGAACAGGCTGGGGAACCTCTGCACGTACTCGAGCGCGATCGCGGCGGTGGCGTCTGTGGAGCCGTCGTCGACGATGAGCACCTCCAGGCGCTCGTCTATCGGCTCGCAGCAGTAGCTGTCGAGGCTTGCGCGCAGGTACTGCTCGACGTTGTAACTGGGGATGGCAACGGTGAGGACCTTGTTCATCGTCCGGACTTCGCTTTCGAGTAGAGGGCGGTGGAACGGCTGCGAACCGCGTGGATGGCCTTTCCCAAAGCGAGCGCCGCGCCGACGTTGCGCGTCTTGAGCACGGCCAGGCACACTGCCAGGCTGCGGCTGTTGCGCGCCCGCCCGTTCATCACCAGATCTTCGAAGAGCCGGTCGGCGAACACCGAAGCGCACCACGCGCGCCTTCGCCTCGCGTCCATATGCGCCTGCTCGGCGTAGGTGCGCTCCAGCGCGGAGAGGATGTAGCGGGCGTACAGCGCTCCCAGCGTCTCGCGGGCCTTCCCGTCGAGGGCTCCCCGGTCGTCGAGCAAATCGCGCATCACCGCGATGCGGCGGCGGTGCAGCTCGTAGTAGTTGGGGATGAACTCGTTGGTGAGGTTTTTCCCCAGGCGCTTCGCGTAGAGGTAGTCGGCCGAACCGATGCAGGCAAGCGATCGGGCATGGCGGAAGAAGGCCGCCGCGAACAGGAAATCCTCGATGAGCGGGGCGTCGAACTCGAACCTGAGGACGAGGCGCTCGACGAGCTCGACACGGTAGGCCTTGTTCCAGGCGTATCCCAGGTGCGTTCCCTCTTCGAGGCCGATCAGCTGATGCGGCAGCTCATCTTCCGTCCAGAAACCCGGCGAAGGGGACATCTCGCTCTCGTAGAGAAACGACCCGTCCTCGTCGAAGTAGCGCTGCATGTGCCCGAAGACGACGACGTCGGGGTACCCGTGCCGCTTCAGCGCCTCCTCGATATGCTCGAGCATGGCGGGCTCGAATCGGTCGTCGGGATCGGGGAAGAAGATGTAGGCTCCCCGCGCGGCCTCGATGCCGGTGTTGCGCGCGCCCGAGATTCCCAGGTTGCGCTCGTGGGTGAGAAAGCGCACGCGCGGATCGCCCGAGGCGGCGGCGCGGGCCTGCTCGATCGAGTCGTCGGGCGTGCAGTCGTCCACCACGATGAGCTCCCAGTCGCCGCATGTCTGAGCCAGCACGTCGGACACGGCCGAAGCGATGTGGTCGCGCACGCCGTAGGTGGGCATGACCAAGGTGAAAAGCGGGGTCGAGGCGGGCGTTCCCGCGAGGGTGTCGGCAGCCATGGCTATTGCTGGAGGCCGCGATACGCCTCGCATACCTCTTTGACGTCCCCGTTCATGCGCATGACGCCCTTCTCGATCCACAGCGCCTTCTGGCAGACGCGTTCGACCTGGTCGATGCTGTGCGAGACGAACAGGAGGGTGGTTCCGTGGTCGTTGACAAGCTCGTTGATGCGCCGTTCGCACTTCTCTTGGAACAGGAAGTCGCCGACCGACAGCGCCTCGTCCACGACGAGGATGTCGGGGACCGTGGCGGTGGCGATGGCGAAGGCGATGCGGGCGGTCATGCCCGACGAGTAGTTCTTCAGGGGCATGTCCACGAAGTCGCGGATCTCGGCGAAGTCGATGATCGAGTCGAAATGCTCGTCGACGAACTGCCTGCTGTAGCCGAGCAGCGATCCGTTGAGGTACACGTTCTCGCGCGCGGTGAGCTCGGGGTCGAAACCGGCGCCCAGCTCGATGAGCGGCGCGATGGAGCCGTTGATGGTGCAGGTGCCCCGCGTCGGCTCGAGCACGCCCGCCACGATCTTCAGCAGCGTCGACTTGCCCGATCCGTTGGTACCCACGATGCCGTACACGTCGCCGCGGTTCACGGTGACCGAGATGTCCTGGAGCGCCTTGAATTCGCGGAAGAACAGCTCGCGCTTCATGGCCTTGATGAAGTACTCCTTCAGGCTGTTCAGCTGTTCGTTGGCGATGTTGAACACCATATCGACGTGGTCGACCACGATCATGGGCTCGGCTTTGCCGTCGGAAGGGGCGCTGTCGCGGTTGAAATCGAGTGCCATAGCGGATCCTTAGATGTACAGAATGAACTTGTTTTCGGACTTGCGGAACACGGCGAAGCCTATGAGGAAGGTGACGAGCGCGATGCCGAGGCACACGAGGTTCTCGGTGAGGTCGGGCATGGTGTCCCACATCACGATGCTGCGGAAATAGGTGACGTAGTGATACATGGGGTTGAACGACATGACCGTCTGCATCCATCCGTCCAGCATGTCGACCGGGTAGAACAGCGGCGTGGCGTAGGTCCAGGCGGTGATGACGACGCCCCAGAGGTGCATCACGTCGCGGAAGAACACGGCGAGCGCGGCCAAGAGCATGCCGAGGCCGAGCGAGAACACCAGGACGTAGAAGATGAGCAGCGGAAGCGCGAGGAGGTTCAGCGTGGGGGTGATGCGGAAGTACAGCATGACCAGGACGACCGCCACCAGCGAGATGACGAAGTTCACGATCTGGAACACCACCGACTCCAACGGGAAGATCAGCTTCTCGATGCGGATCTTCTTGATGAGCGGCGCAGCTCCGGTGATGGAGTACATGGCCGCGCTGGTCGAGTCGGCCATGAGGTTGAACAGGATCGTGCCCAAGATGAGGTACAGCGGGAAGTTCTCGATGGTGAAACGGAACATGAACGAGAACACCGCCGAGAGGACCACCATCATGAGCAGCGGGTTCAACACGCTCCAAAGCACGCCCAGGACGCTGCGGCGGTACTTCAGCTTGAAGTCCTTGGTAACGAGGGTGCGCAGGATGAAGAGGTTCTTCTTCATCTGGTTCTGTTCGATAGCCTGCATGAGAATCCTTTTATCGGGTCCCGAACGCCGGGAACAGTGTACCAACAACGACGGCGCCGACGGCTCTGTGCGCAGGCGCCGGTTCGGCGGGGCCTACCTCCGGAAGAACCGGTTCGAGATGGCCGCCGTCACGGGGTTGTAGGCGATCTTCTCGCCGACCGGGGTGGTCGCGATCGCGCGTGCGGCGCGCCGCAGCGAGTTGATCAGCGTGTCCTCGCCGAGATCGGTGTAGAGGCGCGCGCTGCGCGGATCGAAGTCGCATTTGCGCAGCGCCCTCACGGTGAGGAACTTCGCCCCCACGCGGCTGTGGAGGTCGGGATCGGTCTGCTTGAGGAACGCGTCGAAGTCGCGCGCCCGCGCGCAGCCGCGCTCCTTGTCGGTGTCCCAGATGAGGCTGAGCGTGTAGTGGCTGTTCAGCAGATGGCGCACGAAAAGCGACTCGGTGTAGGCGCGCTGGCCCTGGGACATCGCGGGCTTGTGGCTGCGGTAGTAGGACAGCATGCGGCGGATGACGCGGTCGTGGTGGTCGTAGCGCGCGGTGAACACGTCGCGGTTGATGCTCTGGTCGGCGTTGCCCACTGCATAGCGGTACACGAACTCGGGCGTGAACATGACGGTTTCCACGTAGGGGATGGGGAACAGGATGTACTCCACGTCCACGTAGAAGGTCTTCTCCTGGATCTTGAAGTTCGCCTTGCGCAGTATCTCGGTCTTCACCATGGTGGAGGCCATGGTGAAGTACTCCATGGTGAAATCCGACGAGGCGAAGTCGAAGATCCGGTAGTTCTCGACGCCGCTCACCTTCATCCAGGGGACGGTGTGGCCGTCCTCTCCGTACACCTGGTGGTAGTTCGTGGAGACGAGGTCGGCGTATTCGCCGAGGGATTCGACCTTGGAGAGCATGGCGGCGAGGTTCTTCCCGTCGACCCAGTCATCCCCGTCCACGACGCGGAAGTACAGCCCGCGGGCGCGTTCGAGCGCGGCGTTGATGGTGGAGCCGTGGCCTCCGTTTTCCTTGTCGATGAGCGATACGATGGAAGGGTAGCGCTTGCAGTACGCCTCGGCGATGGCGCGCCCGTTGTCGGGCGAACCGTCGTTGACCACGATGATGTCGAGCGCGTCGGCGGCGGGGCTGGACATAAACGAGTGCAGGCACCGGTCGAGGAAGCATTCGACGTTGTAGGCGGGCACGCAGACCGTCAGCAGCTTGTCGGTGCGCGTGCCGGCCCCTTCCACCTCGGGCCACCAGCTGCGTTCGAAGGGCGCGGCGTCCTTCGAAACGACCCGCTCGAGGGCGCGGTCGTATTCGGCGGCGACGGCGCGCGCGTCGTAGCGGTCGCGCCAGGCCCGATCGACGCTCGCCTGGATGCGGCCCTGCGCGATGTCGCTTAGGGCAGCCGCGATGCCGGAGACGTCGTCTTGGGTGAAGCAGAGCCCGCCGGCGTGGCGGACGATCTCGCAGGCGGGGGTGTGCTCTCCCGTGACGGCGAAGATGGGGGTGTCGGTTCCCAGGTAGTCGGCGATCTTGCCGGCGAAGTAGATGGAGCCGCCCGTCTCCTCGAGGATGTCGAAGTGCGCGTCGATGTGCAAAAGCCAGTCGACCTCGCCCATGATGCGCAGGCTGGTCTGGTAATCGACGCTGCTTTCGATGCGGATGCAGTCGTAGAGGTCGTAGTTGTACACGAGGCTGCGCACTTCCTCGGTCACGTTGCCGATGAAGCGCAGGCGCAGCTTGCCGAGCGCGTCGGCATCGAGCGTTTTCAGCCGCTGCATGGCGCGCACGAGGGGCTCGAGGGAGCGCACGTGGTCGGAGTGGCCCAGGAAGGCGAGCTCGATCACGCCGTCGCCTTTCCGCTCGCGCGGCTGCGGGTAGAGTGCGGTGTCGAACGAATGGGGGACGACGAGGTTGTTCTTGCGCCTTCTGGTGCCGAGCACGAAGTGTTGGAGCGTTTCATGGGGGAAGATCAGCGCGTCGGCGTGATGGATGGCGTAGTCTTCGACGTCTTTCAGCTCGCACATGGTGCGGATGCCCTCGGACTCGTGGTCCTTCCAGGCTTCGCAGCCCGCTTTGAGGGCCACCTGGAAATCCGCCTTGTCCTGCTTGCTGAGCGCCTGGTTCTCCAGCACCCATCCCTTGATGTGGTAGGGGGACTTGGCGATGGGGTCGGCAAGCGAGGCGATCCAGGGCAGGTCGGGATGCTTCTCTTTGATGCGCTTGGCCACCTCCACGCTTTCGGGCGGCATCGAGCGGGTCATGATCGCGTCGTAGGGGGACTGGGCGTGGCGCTGCTCGAACAGCTCGACCGCCGCATCGATCCAGGTGTCGAAATCGTCGGTGTCGATGGGAAACGACGCGATGTTGTCGGCATCGATGGGAAGCACCTGGTCGTAGCTCCAAAGGGTGCTCTGCGACGAGCAGACGTCGTAGTGGTGCGCCGAGTTCCTGAACAGCTTGTAGGTGACGATTCCCTCGCTCGACACCGACGGCGGGAAAAACCAGCTTGCAACGAAAATATTCATGCGAAGACTTCCTCCAGTGAGCATCGGTTCCGATGCGGCTTCGTATGCGTGTTTCACCGTGTCCGCCCGGGTTCGGGCGAGGCGCTTCCCGAGGGGAAACGCAGGCTTCTACACTTTAAACGAACTGCGCATATAGGAGCCAGATAACATAAAAAACGCCGTATCGCCGCTCAGTCGCCCTTCCGATCCTCGACGTAGATGCCCTCCTGCTTGAACACGGTGGAAAACGTCATGAGGAAGATCTTGAGGTCGAGGGGGAAGCTGACGCGGTCGACGTACTCGACGTCGAGCTTGAGCCGTTCGCGCCACGGCAGCGAGTTGCGCCCGAACACGGCGGCGTATCCGGTGATGCCGGGCTTCACTTCGAGCTTGCGCCCCTCGTCGCCGCGGTACAGCTCGGTTTCCCTCAGAAGGTCGGGGCGCGGCCCCACGACGCTCATGTTTCCGATGAGCACGTTGATGAACTGGGGAAACTCGTCAAGGCTGGTTTTGCGCATGAAGGCGCCCACGCGCGTCATACGGGGGTCGTCGGCGCCGTTGTAGGTGGAGCCGTCCTCCATGACCAGGTCGGGGGCGTTCACCTTCATCGAACGCAGCTTGTACATGGTGAACTCGCGCCCGTCTTTGCCCACGCGCGGCGCGTTGTAGAAGATGGGGCCGCGGTCCTCGAGCTTGATGGCGATGCCGAGCGCGCCGACGACGATGGCCACGACGGGCAGGGCGGCGATGCCGATGCCCAGGTCGCACAGGCGCTTTCCGTATGACCGGTAGAAGCTCATCGCACGCCCGACCTTTCGAGGGCGCCCAGGGTCTCTGCGAGCCGCTCGCACACGTAGTCGACGTCGTCGTCGGACAGCAGGGTGTGCAGGGGCAGGGTGATCTCGTTTTCGAACTGGGCGTAGGCGTTCGGGAATTCGGCGATGTCGAACCCGAGGTCGCGGTAGGCGCTGAGAAGCGGCAGGGGCTTGTAGTGGACGTTCGCGGCGATGCCGAGCTCGCCGAGCGCCTCGATCGTGCGATTGCGGAACTCCGTTGAGCGGCCCGTCAGGCGCGCGATCATGAGATGCCCGCTTGAGGCGTGCCCGTCGGGTGAGGCCGCCTCGCGCTTACGTACGGCGGCGGCTTCCTCGTCGGTGAGGATGCGGGGCGCGCATGCGTCGCCGTCGTGCTCGGCGTAGTGGCGGATCAGCTCGACGCCGCATTCGGCGAGGTTGGCCTCGTAGCGCGAGACGATCGCCCGACGGCGGGCGAGCAGGGACGGATAGCGCTTCGCCTGGGCGAGGCCGAGCGCGGCGGAAAGCTCGTTCATGTTGCATTTCCATCCGGGAAACGCGACGTCGTACTCCCAGGCCCCGACCTTCGTTTTCGCTAGCGCATCTTTGGTCTGGCCGTGCAGGGACCACAGCATGAGGCGGCGGTAGACCTCGTCGTCATCGAAGACGCCCGCGCGCCATGCCAGTGCGCCCCCTTCGGCGGTGGTCAGGTTCTTCACGGCATGGAACGACACGGCGGTGAAGTCGGCCGCCTCTCCCGAGGCCAGGCCGTGCCGGGCCGCTCCGAGAGAGTGGGCCCCGTCGGCGATAAGGGCGATGCGTCCCAGCTGCTCCTGAACGTCGTTTTTTGCCCGGAACCCGTCCGACGAGCTCTCGACGAGCGCGCGCAGCCCGTCGTAGTCGGCCATGATGCCGGCCAGGTCGACCGGGATGATGGCCTTCGTGCGGTCGGTTATGCGGGAAGCGAGCTGCTCGAGGTCCATCTCGAAGCTTCCCGGCGCCACGTCGCACAGAACGGGGGTCGCGCCGACATGGCAGATGCAGGAAGCCGACGCCGTGTAGGTGTAGGCGCTGGTGATGACCTCGTCGCCGGGGCCGATCCCCAGCACGCGCAGGGCGCATTCGAGCGCGGCGGTGGCCGAGCTCAGCGCGGCTGCGCGCGGGGCGTTGCAAAGCGCTGCGATGCGCCGCTCGAACTCCTTGGTTTTCGGGCCGGTGGTGATCCAGCCGCTTTTGAGCACTTCGACTACGCCGTCGATCTCCGCCTCGGTGATGTCGGGCGGGGAGAACGGGATGACGCGCTGGTCGCCCAAGGCGTCCTCCTTCCGCTTTCGTTTCGTTTCGCGTATCACGTAACCTACCCAGTATAGGATTCGCGCCGGCTAACGGCACAGATTGCGTACCATGTCCACGATTGCCCGGTACGACGTCGCCTGGTCGAAGCGCTCGAGCGCCACCGCGCGCCCTTTCGCGGCCATCTCGAGGCGCGCCCGATCGTCGCGTGCGAGGTCGGCGAGGACGCGTGCGAGGGCCTCGGGGTCTTGCGCCTCCACGTTCACGCCGACGCCCTCGGACTCCACCAGCGCGCGCATCTCGGGGCTCGACCCGGTGTTGACGAGCGCGCTTCTCGAGGCCAGGTAGTCGCCGATCTTCGTGACGATGCTCTGCGGCGCGGATTTGACGAGGGAGTTCACGACGATGTCGGACGCGCAGAGGTACGCGGCCATGAGGTCGTAGGGCGCGTAGCCCACGAAGTCGACGGGCGCCGACAGCCGTCGGGCGAGTTCTTCCAGGGACTGCCGATCGGGTCCGTCGCCGAGTATCTTCACCCGCAGCGTCCGGCCGTCGGCGGTTTCGGGCGTGCGTTCGTCGGTCGCGCAGATCGCGGCGGCCTTCACGAGCGTCGCGATGTCGTAGCTGGCGCCCAGGGTACCTGCGTAGGCCACCCACACCTCGCCGTCGGGCTTGGCGACCTCGCTCGCGCGCGATCGCGCTCCGAGGTCGAACTCGTCGATGCGGTTTCCCACGTAGACGGTGATGTGCGGGTAGTCGGTTTCGCGGTCGGCCCTCGGCCGCGCGGCGTATTCGTCGGAGGTGCCCACGGCGGCGGAGAGCAGCCGGTAGGTCTTCTTCGCATCGCGGGAGAAGGGGTAGAAGGCCGCGTCGCTGACGAGGGGGATGTCGAGCACCATCTTCATGGCCTCGGGCCACAGGTCGTTGATGTCGGCCACGAAGGGCACGTTGCGCTCGCAGGCGGCCTCGGCGCACGCGAGGGCGACGTCGTTGGGCGGGATCTCGGCGTATACGAGGTCGTACCCGCGCCCCTCCTCGAACTCCCGCGCGAAATGCGCGCGGAGGTTGCGCGCGGCGACGCGGTGGCTGAGGATGCGCTTGAGGTCGAGGTTCTTGGTGTACCCCGGCTCGTCGATGAACACCACGCGGTAGGGGAGGTTCGCGTAGCAGGGCTTCGTCGTGTCCCGCTGCGCCTTGTCCCAGTGCTGGAACGACGAGGTGACGAGGTCGACCTCGAACCCTGCATCCGCAAGCATCTCCGCGATCACTCTGAAGCGCGTGTAACCGCGCGTCTCGTCGCCGAGCTTGACCCCCATGGTGACGACCGCGACGCGCTTGGCGCGATCGGCGGGCGCGTCGTCGACGCGGCTTTTCTCTGTATCCATGCGGGAGATTATAGCAAAGGAGCTAGCTGCGGTGGTCTATCTTGCGCGCCGTGAAGTCGCCCAGCATCTGGAAGGCCTGGACGATGGCCACGCACAGCACGACGGCTGCGAGCATGACGTCGGTCTGGTAGCGCTGGTAGCCGTAGCGGATCGCGATGTCTCCCAGGCCTCCCGCTCCGACGGCGCCTGCCATGGCGGCGAACCCGAACAGGGTGACGAAGGTAAGCGATGCGCCCCTCACGAGGGAGGGCACGCTTTCGCGCAGGAGGACCTTGACGACGATCGCGAAGGTGCCCGCCCCGAAGCTCTGCGCGGCCTCGACGAGCCCGCCGTCCACTTCGGACAGGCTCTGCTCGACCACGCGGGCCACGAAGGGCGCGGCGGTGATGGTGAGCGGCACGATGGCGCCCGGAACGCCCAGCGACGTGCCCACGATGAGGCGGGTGAGGGGGATGATGGCCACGAGCAGGATGATGAAGGGCACCGAGCGCACCAGGTTGACGATCCATCCGAGGACCGTGTAGACGGCGCGGTTCTCCTTGAGTCCCCCGGGGGCCGTGACGACGAGGGCGACGCCTGCGACGAGGCCTATCGCATAGGCGATGAGGGTGGCGATACCGGTCATGACGATGGACTCGACCGTCCCCTGGGCGAGGAGCGAACCGTATTTGTCGAAGAATCCCGAAGCCTGGGCGCTAAGCGCCTGCCAGGTGCCGGGGAGGTCGGAGAGGAATTCCATCTAGCAGCCCTCCTGGTCCGGAGCCGGAAAGGCGCGTCCGTGCACCTGCCGGCTGTTCTCGATGAGCTCGCGCAGAGCCTGGCTCTGCGGGTTGGCGAACAGCTCCTCGGTCGTTCCCTGCTCGACGATGCGCCCGCCGTCGATGACGGCGATGCGGTTGCACACCGATTCAGCGACGGTGAGCGCGTGGGTGATGATCACGATGGTGACCCCCATCTCGCGGTTGATCTTCCTCAGAAGCTCGAGGATGGAGACGGTGGTTTTGGTGTCGAGCGCGCTGGTCGCCTCGTCGCACAGCATGATCTTGGCGCGGTTGGCCAAAGCCCGCGCGATGGCGACGCGCTGCTGCTGGCCGCCCGAGAGCTGGCTGGGATAGCGCTCGGACAGGCCCGAGAGGCCCACGACGTCCAGAAGCTCGAGCGCGCGCCGGTCCCGTTCCGGTTTCGGCATGCCGACGAGCTCGAGGGGAAACGTGACGTTTCGCAGGACCGTGCGCTGCTGGAACAGGCTGAAGTTCTGGAAGATCATGCCCACCGAGCCGCGCAGGCGCGCCAGGTCGCGCCCCGCGTACCCCGTGACGTCAACCCCGTCGATCGAGATGGTGCCGCTCGTGGGCGTCTCGAGCAGGTTGATGCAGCGGACCAGGGTCGACTTTCCGGCCCCGGACGAGCCGAGGATGCCGAATATGTCGCCGCGGCCGATGTCGAGGGTCACGTCGTCGAGGGCGCGATGGCCCCCTTCGGCGTCCCCGTAGGTTTTCGAGAGGTTCCGTATCGATATCATAAGGCGTCGCTCCTGAGGGCGTCTGTACGCGGTCTGTGAAGGCAGTCCGTTGATTATCGGGCCATCATAGGCTCTTTGCAAGGGCGCACCCGCGCGGCCCTCCGGTGCAGAACCCCTCTGTTTTGCCAGTTCGCAGCCGTGTATTGATTCAATCGCTAACTGTTGTTCTGAAAGACCTGTGATAGAAGTTGCGTCGGCCCCCGACGTTTTATAATCGTTTGTAGTAAAAAAGAGGGGCCGCTTCGAGCGCCCTTCGCCCGGCTTCCCATAAGGATCGAGGACCAGACATGTCGATGACCCCCCAGCAGGACTTTGTGATGAAGACCATCGAAAGCCGCGATATCCATTTCGTGCGCTTCTGGTTCACCGACGTCCTGGGGAACATGAAGTCGTTCGCGGTGAGCCCCTCCGAGCTCGAAGGGGCGTTTTCCGACGGTATGGGCTTCGACGGCAGCTGCATCGCCGGCTTCGGCGTGACGCAGGAGTCCGACATGCTGGCCTACCCGGACGCTTCCACGTTCCAGATCCTTCCCTGGCGTCCCTCTTCCAATGCCGTGGCCCGCATGTTCTGCTCGGTGAAGCGGCCCGACGGGCGCGAGTTCGAAGGCGATCCGCGCCTGGTCCTGCAGCGCATGGTGCAGAAGGCCGCCGACGCCGGGTTCACGTTCAACGTCGGCCCCGAGCTGGAGTACTACTACTTCGAGAGCTCCGAGGGCACCAAGGTGCTCGATCGGGGCGGCTACTTCGATCTGACCACGCTCGACTCGGGCACCGATCTCAGGCGCGACACGGTCCTCACGCTCGAGGGGATGGGGATCCCCGTCGAATACTCCCACCACGAGAACGGCCCCTCGCAAAACGAGATCGACCTGCGCTACACCGATGCGCTGTCGATGGCGGATGCGGTGATGACCTACAAGCAGGTGGTCAAGGAGATCGCCCGCAAATACGGCGTGTACGCCTCGTTCATGCCCAAGCCCCTCGAAGACGAGCCGGGAAGCGGGATGCACGTCCACCAGAGCCTCTTCTCGTCCGATGGGAAAAACGCGTTTTTCGACCAGGGCGATCCTTTGGGGTACAACCTGTCGATGACGGCGAAGCGCTACATCGCGGGCCTGCTGAAGTACGCCCCCGAGTTCTCGCTGCTCACCAACCAGTACGTCAACTCCTACAAGCGCCTCACCACGGGAGCCGAGGTGCCGGCGTACCTGTCCTGGGGCCACAAGAACCGCTCCACCCTCATCCGCATTCCGGGCTACCGTCCGAACCGGGCCGAGGCGTGCCGCGTGGAGCTGCGCAGCCCCGATTCGGCGGCCAACCCCTACCTGGCGTTCTCCGCGATGCTCGCCGCGGGCCTGGCGGGCATCGAGCAGGAGCTCGACATTCCGGATCCCATCGAGGAGACCAACCTGTTCGAGCATTCCCGCTGGTGCCTCGAGGGCAAGGGGCTCGAGCCCCTGCCCCTGAACCTGGGCGAGGCCATCGAGCGGTTCAAATCCTCCGAGCTCATGCGCTCGGTTCTGGGGGATTACCTCCATTCCTACCTGGTCAGAGCCAAAACGGAGGAATGGGAAGAGTATCAGAAGCACGTGTCTCGCTGGGAGCTCGACAAGCTCCTGCCGATCCTGTAGGAAGGGGGCGGTTCAATTGAGGAAGAGAGTGGCGTTCATCGCCGACAGCCTCGACAACGCGCATCGCTTCCAGCAGGTGTTCTCCCAGGTGGGTGTCGATGTGTCGGCGGGCTCGACCGTTCAGATAGACAAGCTTTTGGCCGTGGGGTCCCCGTGCGACGCGGTGGTGTTCGAATCGCGCGGGCACGCGCGCGGCTGCCTTGCGCGCATCAAGTCGATCGCCGAGGACCGCAACCTGCCCCTTCTTTTGATTGTGGACGAACCGGATCTCGATGCGGTGGCGCCTCCGTACCTTGCGAACTGCGACTACGTCGTCCACGGGGCGTCGAGCGCGGAGTGCGCCATGCGGCTGCGCCGTCTGATGTGGTCGGAGGGCTCGGACTCGTCGGCAGACCTCATCTCCATCGACGCACTGTCGATCAACCTCGCCACCTACCAGGTGACCGTCGCCGGCGATCCGGTGGACTTCACGTACCTCGAATACGCCCTGCTCGCGTTTTTGGCGAAGCATCCCGGGCGCACGTTCTCGCGCGACGCGCTGCTGCAGCGCGTCTGGGGCTTCGACTACTACGGGGGCTCGCGCACCGTCGATGTCCACGTGCGCCGCATCCGCGCCAAGCTGGGCCCCGAGATCTCCCAGCGCCTCGAAACCGTGCGCGGGGTGGGCTATCTCTGGAACGCCTAGCTTTCGGCGGCGGGGCGCATCCGTTCGCCCCGCCTTCGCCTCCCGGCTTCCGCCCTTCGTTTCCGAACCTCTTTGCAAGGAGATGCGCATGTCCAAGAAAATAGCGGTTATCGACGGCAATTCGCTCATGCACCGGGCGTTCCATGCGGTGCCGCCCACGATGGCCGCACCCGACGGGACCCCCACCAACGCGGTGTTCGGGTTCATGTCCATGCTGCTGAAATTCATCGAGACGATGAGGCCCGACGCCATCGTCTGCGCCTTCGACGCGGGCAAGCCCCAGTTCCGAATCGAGGCGATGGAGCAGTACAAAGCTCAGCGCCCTCCCATGGACGACGATCTGCGCGCCCAGTTCCCGCTGATCGAGGGGCTGCTCGAGGCCATGGACGTCCCGGTGGTGAAGGTGCGCGGCTGGGAGGGAGACGACATCCTGGGCACGGTTGCCGCCCGAAACGAGCGACTGGGGTTCGAGACGCTGCTGGTTACGGGCGATAAGGACGCCTACCAGCTGGTGAGCGCGGCTACCAGCGTGGTCACCACGAAGAAGGGCGTGACCGACATCGTGGTGTACACCCCGGCCGAGGTCGAGGAGCGCTACGGCGTCACGCCGGCCCAGTTCCCCGACTTTCTGGGCTTCATGGGCGACTCGTCCGACAACATCCCCGGGGTTCCCGGCATCGGAGCGAAGACCGCGGCCAAGCTGCTGCAGCGCTTCGGGTCGATGGAGGGCGTCTACGACAACCTCGACCAGCTCAAAGGCAAGCAGCTCGAGAACATCAGGGACAACCGCGACGGGGCGTTTCTCAGCCGCACGATCGCGACCATCGTCACCGACCTGGACTTCGAGCTCGATCTGGAGGGGGTTTCGTTTCCCTCCTACGACGCGGAGAGGGTCGCGTCGGCGTTCGGCGCCCTGCGGTTCAACACGCATCTGGACCGCCTGGTGAAGGTGTGCGGACTTGCGGCGGCGCCGATCGGGTCGGCGTTTTCCCCCTTCGTCCCCTTGGAGGGCGCCGAAGCCGAGGCGTTCGTGCGCGACGCGATCGAGGCGGGGGAGCGCCTGGGCGTTTCGTTTGTCTGCCCCGACCAGCAAAGCCTGCTCCCCGAGCCCGCGACGGGCGCGTTTTCCACCAAGACGGCTGCGGCGCTCGTCGAGGGCGACGCCGCGCTCGCGCTGTTCGCCGACGTCGTGAGGAAAGGCGCGTTTTCCGCCCTCGACGCGAAGAGGTCGATCCAGGAGGTCTACCCGGCCGACTCGGCCCGCGCGGCGCTCGTGAGCGACGCCGAGGTGCTGGCGATGGATGCGTTCGACCTCGGGCTGGCCGGGTACCTCCTGAACTCGTCCACCTCGTCGTATTCGGCGGCCGAGCTGGCGCGCGACTACCTCGATGCGGTCGTTGCCGAGCCCGCCGACGATCGGGAGCGGTCGCTTGTCGAAGCGCAGATCGCCGCCGCGCTCGTGGAGCCTCTGTCCGAGCGGCTGGGAGAAGACGGGTCGGCCGGGGTGTTCTCCGACATCGATTCGCCGCTGGTGGCGGTGCTCGCCATCATGGAGCGCACGGGAGCGCCGATCGACTCCGCCGCGCTCAAGGCGATCGGCGACGTGACCCAGGTCGAGATCGACGAGCTGCGCCGCCGCATCATCGAGCTGGCGGGCGAGGACTTCAACGTCGATTCGCCCAAGCAGCTCGCCCGCATCCTGTTCGAGGTCCTGGAGCTTCCCCACGGCAAGAAGACCAAGAGCGGCTATTCCACCGATGCGAAGGTGCTCAAGCAGCTGGCCGGAACGCACGAGATGCCGGCGCTCGTCCTGCAGTACCGCGAGTACGCCAAGATCAAGTCGACCTATATAGATGCGCTTCCCCGCATCGCGGCGGACAGCGACGACGGGCGCGTCCATTCCAGCTTCAACCAGACGGTCACGACGACGGGGCGCCTGTCCTCCTCCGATCCGAACCTGCAGAACATCCCCGTCCGCACCGAGTTCGGGCGCAAGATCCGCTCGTGCTTCACCGGCATCGGGCCCGGCGATCTGTTCATGTCGGCCGACTACTCCCAGATCGAGCTGCGGCTACTGGCTCATCTGAGCGAGGATCCCCATCTCATCGAAGCGTTCAGGTCGGGCGAGGACTTCCACGCCTCGACGGCCGCCCGCGTCTTCGGCGTCGAGGTGGCCGACGTCACCCCCGAGATGCGTTCGCGCGCCAAGGCGGTCAACTTCGGCATCGTCTACGGCCAGCAGGCGTTCGGCCTGGCGCAGACGCTCGACATCCCCGTGTACGAGGCCCGCGAGATGATCGACCGGTACTTCGAGGCGTACCCGGGCGTGAGGAGCTACCTCGACGAGACCATCGAGCGCGCGCGGGCGTGCGGCTATGCCGAGACGATGTTCGGCCGCAAGCGGCACATCCCCGAGCTGGCTGCGAAAAACGCGGTCCAGCGCGGGTTCGGCGAGAGGACGGCCATGAACCATCCCATGCAGGGGAGTGCGGCCGACATCATCAAGCTCGCCATGGTCGGGGTCCAGCACCTGCTCGAGGAAAGCCGGACGAGCGCGCGGCTGCTGGTGCAGGTGCACGATGAACTGGACTTCTCCGTCCCCGCCGAGGAGGCGCCGTCTTTGGCGGCGGCCGTGAAAGAGGCGATGGAGGGCGTCGTTTCGCTGAAGGTCCCCCTGATCGCCGAGGTTTCGAGCGGGCGAACCTGGGCCGAGGCCCACTAGGCGCTCGAACCTGCGCAGCGGGGACCGCATATCGCCTGCGAAAAATGCACATATGGCGGTTGACTTTGAATTCGACCCCTGATAAAGTTCTTTTTCGCGTTTTGACACTTTCAAGGAGAAATTCATGTATGCAATTGTGAAAACAGGTGGCAAGCAGTACAAGGTTGCCCCGGGCGACGTTTTCAGCATCGAGAAGATCGAGGCCGAGGTCGGCGACAAGGTCGAGCTGGAGACCATCTGCGTGGTTGATGGCGACAAGGCCGAGTTCGATGCTTCCAAGGCTGCTGCGACCAAGGTTATCGCCGAGGTCATCGAGCAGTACAAGGGCAAGAAGCAGCTCGTGTTCAAGTTCAAGAAGCGCAAGAACTACAAGAAGCTCAACGGGCATCGTCAGAACTACACGCGCGTTCGCGTCGTGTCCGTCGGTTCCGAGAAGGCTGCGGCTCCCGCTGCGCGTGACGCCGAATAGCTAGAAAGAGGGAATTAGAATGGCACATAAGAAGGGTCTCGGCTCCAGCCGAAACGGTCGCGATTCCCGCGCACAGCGCCTCGGCGTCAAGATGTTCGCCGGCCAGCACATCAAGACCGGTCAGATCATCGTCCGCCAGCGCGGCACCCACTTCCACCCCGGCAACAACGTCGGCCGTGGCAAGGACGACACCTTGTTCGCGTTGTGCGAGGGCACGCTCGAGTTCACCCGCGGTGAGAAGCGTCGCGTGCACGTTCGCCCTATCGAAGTCGAGGCATAAGGCTCTCGTCTTTACGATACAACGATTGTCTAGTGCCTCCTGTGGTATAGCAGGGGGCGCTTTTTCTTTAAGGGGTAGGTCATGTTCGTAGACAAAGTACATGTGCACGTCAAGGGCGGCGACGGCGGGGCCGGATGCATGTCGTTTCGGCGCGAGGCGCACGTTCCCAAAGGGGGACCCGACGGCGGCGACGGCGGCCATGGCGGAGACATCGTGGTCGAAGCCGACGCGAGCCTTTCGTCTCTCATCGATTACCGGTTCAAGCATCATTTCAAGGCCGAGCGCGGGACCCACGGCAAGGGGTCGCGCATGCACGGAGCCCGCGGGACCGACCTGGTTCTGAAGGTGCCGGTGGGCACGATCGTGCGGGAATACGACGAGGAGTCGAAAGAGGCGGGCGAGGTGATCGCCGACCTCACGCACGACGGCGAGCGCGTGCGCGCGATGTCGGGCGGCGCGGGCGGGCGCGGCAACATTCACTTCGTGACGTCGACCAGGCGCGCCCCGGCCTTCGCCGAGCTGGGCGAGCCCGCCCAGGAGGGCTGGATCGAGTTCGAGATGAAGCTTATGGCCGATGCGGCGCTGGTGGGCATGCCCTCGGCGGGAAAATCATCGCTGATCTCGAAGATCTCGGCCGCCCGCCCCAAGATCGGCAACTACCCGTTCACCACGCTCGTACCCAACCTGGGGGTCGCCCGCTCGGGGGACCTCAGCTTCGTCGTCGCCGACGTCCCGGGCCTCATCGAGGGCGCGCACGAGGGGAAGGGGCTGGGACACGAGTTTTTGCGGCACATCGAGCGCACGGCGCTCATCGTCCACGTCGTCGATCTGACGGGGGACTGGGAGGGCCGCGACCCGCTCGACGACTACCGCATCATCAACAACGAGATCGCACTGCACGCCGAAGAGCTGGCGAGTCGTCCGCGCATCGTCGTGGCGAACAAGATCGACATGCCGGGCACCGAGGAGGCCTGCCGCAAGCTGGCCGACATGGTGCGCGCCGACTCCATCGCAGCGGCCGGGGGAGACGAGTTCGCGACGAGCCCGATCGACCCCAAGCTGTACCGCATCAGCGCGTTGACGGGCGAGGGGGTCGAAGGCCTGAAGGCCGCGATCGCGGTGAAGGTGCACGAGCTGCGCGAGGCGGCCCGCATCGAGGCTGAATCCCGCGAGGAATTCGAGTTCGTGTGGGAGCACCGCCGCGAGGTGCGCGATCGGCGCTTCGAGGTGATCCGCCTCTCGTCGGATGTGTACCGGGTGGTCGGCCCGCAGGTCGAGCGCATGGTGGTGCAAACCGACTGGGACAACGAGGAGGCCATCTCGTTTCTCCAGCATCGCCTGAAGAAGATCGGGGTCGATGCGGCGCTCGAAGCGGCGGGTGCGGTGGACGGCGACGAGATCCGCATCGTCGGGCGCGCATTCGAGTTCGAATCGGTCCGCACATCAGAAGACATGTTCAGCGAGCTCGATATATAAGGCAGGGAACCGGAGTCGTGGGAGGGCATATGGAAGCGGCTTTCTCCAAGGTCATGGTGGTGAAGATCGGGTCTTCGACGGTGACGCGCCCCGACGGGAGCGTGGATTGCGACTACCTCGCCAACCTCGCGCGCCAGGTGGCTTGCGTCCGCGCGCAGGGTTGGGCGGTGGTCATCGTGTCGTCGGGCGCGATCGCCTGCGGCCTTTCGCGCCTCGGGATCGAGCGGCGTCCGACCGATCTGCCCTCGCTGCAGGCGGCTGCGTCGGTCGGCCAGCCCCTGTTCTCCGCAGCGTACGACGAGGCGTTCGCCGCGGAGGGGATCGCAACCTCGCTTGTCCTCCTGACGAGGCGCGATACAGCCGACAGGACCTCGTACCTCCATGCGCGCGACACGCTGCGCCGACTCATCGACTTTCAGGTGGTTCCGATCGTCAACGAGAACGACACCGTCTCGGTCGAGCAGATCAAGTTCGGCGACAACGACACGCTGGGGGCCTTGGTCGCCTGCCTTCTGGGCGCCGATCTGTGCGTCGTCCTATCCGACGTGGAGGGGTTCTACGACGCGAACCCCGCAACCCATCCCGACGCGCGGCTCGTGCCCCGCATCGAGCGCATCGATGCGGAGGTCCTCGCAGCTGCGGGCGATGCCGGCTCGTCCAAGGGCACCGGGGGCATGGTCACCAAGCTGCGCGCGGCCCGCGCGCTTGCCGTGGCCGGCATCCCGCTGGTGATCTGCTCGGGCGCGGCCGCAGACCCCATCGTCTCCGTCGCGCGCGGCGACAGGATCGGCACGCTGTTTCCCGCCGCCCACCTTCCCCACGAGATCACGCCCCGCAAGCTGTGGATCGCCCTGGGGGATAGCTCGAAGGGCTCCGTCGTGGTCGACGAGGGGGCAAAGCGCGCCCTCATCGAACGCGGCAGCTCGCTTCTCTGCGTCGGGGTCGCGTGCGTGGAGGGGCGCTTCTCCCACGGAGACGTCGTGGATATCAAGGACCGTTCGGGTTACCTGTTCGCGCGCGGCCACGTTGCGTTCGACTCCGACGAGGTGGAGCTCGCCATCGGGAGGACGCGCGAGGAGCTGGCTGGAAACCGCCTGCTCAAAGCTCTGGCCGTCAAGGAATTGGTCCATCGGGACGAACTGGTCGTTTTCGAATAGGAGGTCGTTATGAGCGATTCGGACGCTGCGCGCAGGCAGGCTCGCCAAGCCGCCGAACGGGCGAAGGCCGCATCGAGGGGCCTTGCGCGGACAACCGATGCCCAGCGCAAGGCTGCCCTCTTCGCGATGGCTGCGGCCCTGCGGTCGCAAAGCGCGCGCATCGTGGGGGCCAACGAGCTCGATGTGGCCGAAGCGCGGTCTGCGGGAACGGCCGAGAGCCTGATCGATAGGCTGTTTCTCGATGAGGGGCGGGTCGAGTCGATGGCGCGCGCCATCGAGGAGGTGGCCAGGCTCGCCGATCCCCTGGGAGAAGTCCTCGAGCGCCGCGTCCTGCCCAACGGGATCGAGCTGTCGCGCGTGCGCTGCCCGCTGGGGGCCGTCGCGGTCATCTACGAGGCGCGGCCCAACGTCACGGCCGATGCGGCGGCGATCTGCCTGCGCTCGGGAAACGCCGCAGTGCTCAGGGGGGGAAGCATCGCCGCGCGCACCAACGCCCTCATCGCATCGGTGCTGTCGGACGCGGCAACCTCGTCGGGAATGCCGGCGGGATGCATCGAGTACGTGGGGGCGGGCGGCCACGAGGCGGCCGAAGAGCTGATGCGCGCTCGCGGCGTCATCGACGTCTTGGTTCCGCGCGGTTCCCGGCGCCTGATCGATGCCTGCGTCGAGAACTCGACGGTTCCGGTCATCGAGACCGGGACGGGCAACTGCCATGTTTACCTGCATCGCAGCGCCGATGCCCGTAAAGCGGCCGATATCGCGGTGAACTCGAAGTGTCGCCGATTCGGCGTGTGCAACGCCGCCGAAACGCTGCTGGTGGACGACGAGGCGGCCGAAGCGCTGTTGCCGGCGGTCCTTGCCGATCTGCGAAAACGGGGCGTGACCCTCCATGTCGACGAGCGCGCAGGGCTCATAGCCGAGCGCGCGGGCATCGCGACCGTCCGGGCCTCCGAGGCCGACTGGGAGTGCGAATACCTCGCGCCCGACATCGCGGTGCGCGTCGTGTCGGGCATCGGGGAGGCGCTCGAGCATATCGAGCGGTACGGGACGCGCCATTCCGAGTCGATCGTCTGCGAAGATCCCAACGCCGCCGACGAGTTCACGGCGTCGGTGGACGCGGCGGCCGTGTACGTGAACGCCTCGACCGGGTTCACGGACGGAGGCGAGTTCGGACTGAGGGCCGAGATCGGCATCTCGACCCAGAAGCTCCACGTGCGCGGGCCCTTCGCGCTCGAGGGCCTCACCACATACAAGTACGTTTTGCGCGGAGATGGGCAGGTGAGGGCGTGATCGCGTCGGTCAGCGAACGGTTCGACTGGATTGCGTCCGACAAGCGCCCGCGCCGCGTGGGCGTTCTCGGCGGGACGTTCGACCCCGTCCATGTCGGCCATCTCGCGATGGCCGACGCAGCGCGGATCGAACTCGGGCTCGATGCGGTCCTGTTCGTGCCGACGGCCGGATCGGCCTTCAAGGAAGGCGCGGTCGTCGCCTCGCCCGAGCAGCGCCTTTCCTGGTGCAGGGAGGCGGTGCGCGATAACGCCTACTTCGATGCGAGCGGCGTCGACATCGAGCGAGGGGGGCGGACCCGCACCGTCGATACCCTGCGGGACCTCCACGGGTTTTTCGGCGACCACGTGCGGCTGTTCTTCATCATGGGGTCGGACGCGGCCCGCGAGCTTCATCGCTGGGCGGACTCGCCGACGCTTTCGTCGCTCGCCTCCTTCGCGGTGGTTCCGCGGGCGGGCCATCCGTTCGGTGCGCGCGAGATCTCCGAGCGCGGGCTCGATGCATTCGACTTCGTCCTGCTCGAGGATGCGGTCATGGACGTGTCGAGCACGATGGTGCGCAAGCGGCTGGCGAGCGGCGGATCGATGCGCTACTTCGTTCCCGCCGCGGTCGCCGAGCTCATCGGGCGCGACGATCCGTACCGGCCGGTCGAACAGGCGCATCCGTCCGACGAGGTGTTCGGCCCCGAGTTCGAGCTTCGCATCGTGTCAGAGCTCGAACGGCGCGTATCCCCGCGCCGCCTGCGGCATATCAGGGGCGTGGCCGATATGGCCGAGCGGCTGGCCCGCACGTACGGGGTGGATCCCCGCCGCGCGCGGCTTGCCGGCCTCCTGCACGACTGGGATAAGGGCCTCGACGACGACGGCGTGCGCAGGCGGGTCTTCGATCTCGGCCTCGACATCGACGGGCGGATGGTGTTCGACATGCCGGCGCTGCTGCACGGCCCCACAGCCGCCGAGGCGCTGCGCCGCGCGTACCCGGGCGTTCCTAGCGACGTGCTGCAGGCGGTGGGGCGGCATACGGCGGGGGCCTGCGGCATGTCCGACCTCGACATGGTGGTGTACGTGGCCGACGCCATCGAGGAGAATCGCAGCTTTGCCGGCGTCCAGGATCTGCGCGACCTCATCGGTGAGGTTTCGCTGGAAAAATTGTTTTTCAGGACGTATCGTCATATACTTGCAGACCTTATAGCCCGACGTAAGCGCATCCATCCGCGCACCGTCGAGGTTTGGAACAGCTACGTTTTGGACAACCGGGACTAAGCCCGGCTCCATCGAGGATTCAGGTGATTCAGTGAGCGATCAGATCGAAAGCGCATCCGGCGAACAGTTCGAGAAGGGCCCCGTTTCGTCTCGGGAAGCCGCCCTTCTCGCGGCCCGTGCGGCCGACGGCAAGAAGGCGACCGACATCATCGTCCAGGACGTGAGCGAGCTGGTGGGGATCACGGACTACTTCGTGATCGTCACGGCGGCGAACAGCCGCCAGGTAAGCGCCATCGTGGACGCCATCGAGGAGGCTATGCGCAAGCGCACCGGCGAGCATCCCGTTCATCGGGAGGAGACGCGCGACGGGTCGTGGGAGCTGCTGGACTACGGGTACATGGTGGCCCATGTGTTCCAGCCCGAGACGCGCGAGTTCTACCGCCTCGAGGCGCTGTGGAACGACGCTCCCGTCATCGACCTTTCCGCCGAAGGGTTCTCGGGCATCGAGTACTCCGACCGCATCGCCGAGATGCTGGGATCGAAGCGGGCGGACGCCGCGTCCGATGAGACTTCGGGGTCCGACGGGGAGTAACCGTCGGATCGGCACCGGTTTTTCGCGAAGGGGAGCTTTGACGGCTCCCCTTCATGCGTTAAAAGGCGCTTCGCCGCCTGTTCGGGCCGATCGGGTTGCGTAGGATCGACAACGCTTGGTTTTCGGCCTCTCTTAACGGAGGGGACATATCATGAGGGGTTTCATCTCTCAGTCGGCGTGCCGCGGCTCTCGTCCGGCTTCGCTTGCGGGAAGACGCTATCGCAGCCGACCCGACCTGATCGCGCTGTTGCTCAAGGAGCGGCGCGTCGTGCGCTTCCTGGTGGCTCCCGACAGTTTCGGGAAAACCGACCTCGCGCTCGAATACGCCGAAACCATGTTCGAGTTCAAACATGTGATCTGGATCAACGGGGCGAGCCCGTGCTTTTTGCGCGACCTGGATTCGGGCGGCCTGTTCGAGCTGGTGTGCGGGGCCGATCCCGAGGCGGCCCTCGTGGTGATCGACGATGCGCCGGAGCTGTCCCCCGAGCGCGCCGAACTGCTTTCGAGCTGCTTCGACGCCCTGCTCGATCGCGGGGTCGAAGTGCTGGTCACCTGTTGTCCCGCAGCCGACATCCTCGGCCACCTGCAAAGGGACCGCCTGAAGCTGTCGGCGTCCGAGCTGCTTTTGTCGGATGCCGAGATCGACGCGTCCCGCAGCGCCGAGGAGCGGTCGAAGCGCCCGAGCAGCGCCATCCTTCCCGCCCAGCGCGTCGCCTCCCTCGTGTGGTCGGCAGACGGCGAGGCGCCCCGGACCTTCCTCGCCGGCATCGCGCGCGAACGGCGCCCCCTCGACTGCACGCTCGCGATCCTCACGGCCCTCGTCATGGTTCGGGGCTCGGTGTCGGATCTCGAAGGGGCGTGCGCGGCCGAATCCGAGATCGTCGGGCGCATTGCGCTCGAATACCCCTTCACGGGCATCGACGTCGGAGCCGGACGGTTCTCCTGCGTCGAGCTGCCCGTCGAGCGGATAGCGGCGGCGTTTCGCGCCCAGCTCGATGCGCTCGGGTCGCACTCTCCCTTCGGGAACCGGGTCGGGCTCGTCCGGTACTGGGCGAACGGGCTTTTGGCGCAAGGGGCCGCGTCGCGCGCGTGCGAGGTGATCGCCCTGTCGGGGTCCGACGAGCGGATATGCGCATGGTTCGCGGAAAACGACGGGGCCATCGTGCGCACCGGCGAGCTGGTCGCCGGGTTGGAGCTGCTCGAGCGGATGCGCCCGCGAGGACCGAAGGCGCGTGCGACGATCGACGCGTGCCGAGCCGAGCGATTGTTCGCCCTGGGGGACGGCGAGGGCGCGGTTCGGCTGGCCAAGCGAGCGGCGTTCGATGCGTCTGCGGGCAAGCGCGAGCGGACGGTGTGCCTGATCATCCTGGTCATGCGCGCCTCGAAGACGATGGCGGCCCGTGCGCGCGACGTCCTCGAGTCGATGGTCGCTTCCGAGATGGGGCCGGGCTCGCCCGAGGGGGCTGCGCGTTCGGGAGCCCGACGGGATCGCCCCCTCGACCCCGTCGAGTGCGCGGGGCGGCTCGCCCGTCTCGATGGGTCGCAGCGCTCGTGGCTGCCGCTGGCGATCGCCTGCTGCGCCTGGAGCCGGGGAGTCGAGGCGGGCGCCGAGGCGTGCCTGCTCCTCGCGCGGGCGCATGCGCCGTCGGAGGCGGTCTGCCTTCTCGCGCGGGTCCTGCTCGACGAGGCGGCTCGCCGTTCGGGATCGGTGCTGTGCGCCGGGTCGGGCCTCGAGCGCGTATGCGATCTGGTGAGGGGCATGCTGGTCGAATCCGAGCAGCCCCGCTCGCTTTATCGGACGGCTGCGGGACTGGGCCTCGAGCGCGCCCGCGCGAAGGGGCTTTTCCGCGAGTCCGAGCCCCTGGCGGCCGATCTGATGATGGAGCTGCGCGAGGCTGAGATAGCGCTGCATGCGCAGAGGAAGGAGTACCGGGCGGGGCTGGCGCGCCGCTCGATCGAGCGAGCCGGAAAGGCGGCCACCCACCCCGACGCCTACCTGGCGGTTCCCGCCCGCGACCTCGATGCCGGCCCGTCGGCCCCGATACTGCGGGTGAGGCTGTTCGGCAAGGTCGAAGCGCGCATCGGGACGGATGACCGCGATGTCTTGGCAAACGTCCGCCACAAGGCGAAGGTGCTGCTCGCGATGCTGGTCCTGAATTCCGGGCGCGAGCTTTCCCGCGACTTCGTCGTGGAGTCGCTGTGGCCGGGCAGCGACATCGACACGGCGCGCAAGAATTTCTACACGGTGTGGTCCCAGCTCAAGGGGGCTTTGACGCTGGAGGACAGGACGTGCCCGTACCTGGTGCGCCACCAGCGCTCGTGCGGGATCGATCGGCGGTTGCTGGCGGCCGACGTGGCGAGGTTCAACCAGCTCTGCCGGGAGCTGCTGTTCGGGGATTTCGACCTGGCGCGGTGGTCCGAGATATACAACCAGGTGGAAGGGGAGTTCGGCGACGACCTCATGGCTGCCGAACTGGAAAACGAGGTCGTCGGGGCGGCCCGCGCCGAGTGCCGGGCTCGGATGGTCGACGCGCTGGTGGTGGCGTCGGGCCGCCTCGTCGCATCGGGGGCGCCGCAGCAGGGGCTGTGGTTCGCTCGGTTGGCGCTGAGGCGCGACCGGACGAGGGAGGACGCCTATCTGGCTTTGATAAAGGCCCAGATCTCCGCCGGCCAGCGAACCTCGGCGCTCACAAGCTACCTTCGCTGCCGCAAGGTTCTCTCAGAGGAGCTGGGGATCGACCCGTCGCTCGAGCTCGAAGGGCTCTACCGCTCCCTCATCGACGCGGCGTCGCAGCGCGCGGCCGAGGAGCGCTGAAAACAGGAGTGTGCGTTAGGAGTGTCGCCCGCGCCGCCGCCTTGGGCTTCGGTATGTTAAGGTGGTCGGGAATAACGTCCGAACCCGAAAGGGCAGTGTTTCAATGGCAGGTTTTCTCTCCAGGCTCCTCACCTTGGGCGAGGGGCGTCAGCTTAAGAACTTCCAGGCTCTCGCTTCAAAAGTAAACGATCTCGAGCCCTCGATGCAGGCGCTCGGCGATGACGAGCTGCGCGCGCTCACGGCGGCTTTCCGCGAGCGCGTCTCGAACGGCGAGTCCGTCGACGACCTGATGGTCGAGGCGTTCGCCGCCGTGCGCGAAGCCAGCGTGCGCACGCTGGGCCTGCGTCATTTCGACGTGCAGCTCATCGGCGGCATGGCCTTGAACGCCGGGCAGATCGCCGAGATGCGCACCGGCGAGGGCAAAACGCTCGTATCCACCCTCGCCGGCTACCTCAACGCGCTTTCCGGCCAGAACGTCCATATCGTGACGGTCAACGACTACCTGGCGCGTCGCGACAGCGAGTGGATGGGCCGTGTCTACCGGTTCCTCGGCATGAACGTCGGGCTCATCCAAAACGGCATGCGCCCCGAGCTGAAGCGCCCGGCCTACCTTGCCGACATCACGTACGGCACCAACTCCGAGTTCGGCTTCGACTACCTGCGCGACAACATGGTCACGCGGGCCGAGGGCCGCGTGCAGCGGGGGCACCATTTCGCCATCGTCGACGAGGTGGACTCCATCCTCATCGACGAGGCGCGCACGCCGCTTATCATCTCGGGCGCCGGGACCGAGGCGGCCGAGACCTACAACCGCTTCGCCCGCGTCATGCCCGGCCTGCAGGTCGACGTCGATTTCGAGATGGACGAGGCCAAGCGCACCATCAACGCGACCGAGACGGGCCTCGAGCGCATCGAGGGCATGCTGGGGATCGACGACATCTACTCCGACCCCTCCGGCCAGCTGGCGAACCATCTTCAGCAGGCGCTGAAAGCCCAGTTCCTGTTCAAGCGCGATGTCGACTACGTCGTCACGCGCGAGGGCGAGGTGAAGATCGTCGACGAGTTCACCGGGCGCATCATGGAGGGCCGCCGCTATTCCGAGGGCCTTCACCAGGCGCTCGAGGCCAAAGAGCACGTTCGGGTGCGCGAGGAGAACCAGACCCTCGCGACCATCACGCTGCAGAACTACTTCCGCCTGTACGGGAAGCTTTCGGGCATGACCGGCACGGCCATGACCGAGGACAGCGAGTTCCGCGAGATCTACAAGCTGCCGGTGATGGCCATCCCGCCGAATCGCGAGACCCGCCGCATCGACCAGAACGACCAGATCTACCGCACGGTCGACGCGAAGTTCAACGCGGTCGCCGACACCATCGCCCAGCGCAACGCCCAAGGCCAGCCGGTTTTGGTGGGCACCGTGTCCATCGAGAGCTCCGAGCGCCTTTCGCGGCTTCTGGACAAGCGCGGCATCGCGCACGAGACCCTCAACGCGAAGAACCACGAGCGCGAGGCCCATATCGTGGCCCAGGCGGGCCGCGTCGGGGCGGTCACCATCGCGACGAACATGGCGGGCCGCGGAACCGACATCCTTCTGGGCGGCAACGCCGAGGTGCTGGCCGACGACGCCCTGCGTGCGCGCGGGCTCGACCCCGCGCTTCCCGAAGACGCCGAGGTCGGCGAAGGGGATCTGCGCCCCGCTACCGCCCGGGAGCGCGAAGAGGCGCTCTCGGAGGCGAAGGCGACGTGCGCCGACGAGGCCCAGCGCGTTTTGGCGGCGGGCGGCCTGCTCGTCATCGGCACCGAGCGCCACGAGTCGCGCCGTATCGACAACCAGCTGCGCGGCCGCGCGGGGCGCCAGGGAGATCCCGGCGAGACCCAGTTCTACCTCTCGCTCGAAGACGACCTGCTGCGCAAGTTCGGCGGGGACCGCATGGACCGCATCTCCGCCATGATGCAGCGCACCCAGATGCCCGATGACGAGCCCATCCAGGCCGGCCTGGTGTCGAAGGCCATCGAGAACGCGCAGCGCCAGGTCGAGACGATGCACTTCGCCGCACGCAAGAACGTGCTCGAGTACGACGACGTCATGAACCTCCAGCGCACGGCCATCTACGAAGAGCGCAACGCCATACTCGACGGCAAGCAGATGACCGACCGCATTCCGGAGATCATCGCGGATGTGGTCGATGCCCAGGTCCAGGATCTGTGTCCCGACCGGGCCCCCAGCGACGACTGGGATCTGCACGGGCTCGACGTCTGGTTGACGTCGATGACCGGCGAGACCGGTTACTCGGCGGCCGACATCGACTGCGACGACGATGCCTCCGTGCTTTCCGAGAAGCTCTCCGAGCATCTGGGGGAGATCCACCGCAGGAAGTCCGAGCTGGTGGGCGAGGAGGTCATGAAGACCCTCGAGACCCAGATCATGCTGCGCATCATGGACAACCGCTGGATGGCGCATCTGCACGATATGGACTACCTGCGCACCGGCATCGGCCTGCGGGCGATGGGCCAGCGCGATCCGCTCACCGAGTACCGCGAGGAAGCGTACCGGGCCTTCCAGAGCCTGACGGCCGGCATGTACGAGGACTACCTGCGCACGCTTCTGCGCCTCCAGGTCGCGGAGCGCAGCGTCCCCGAGGTGCTCCCCGAAAACGCGAGCCCCCTTTCGGGACGGGTCACCTACTCGTCGCCCGAGGCCGCGCTCGAGGGCCGCAGCGCCCAGCCCCAGCCCCGCCCGACGTCGGCGACGTCGCCGCAGGCGGCCCGCAAGGTCACCACGTACCAGAAGGACAAAGACGATCCCTTCGCCAACGTGGGCAGGAACGATCCCTGCCCGTGCGGATCGGGGCTCAAGTTCAAGAAGTGCCATGGGAAGAACCGGGACTAACCCGGGCTTTCCCCAGACGAACCAGGTTAAGGCGGTTTTCAGCACGTGGGTGCAGTTGAAGAAGTGGACGAGAGGCTGCTTGCGAGGCTTGCCGAGCGCGTTTCCGACGCGCACTCGTACCTGCATATCGAAGAGAAGAGCGCCGAGCTCGCGCGGCTCGACGAGGAGACGGCGCGCCCGGGGTTCTGGGACGACGTCCCCCGAGCCCAGCGCATATCCAAGCAGGCGGGCAACCTGCGCGACACGCTGAAGGAGTACGCCGCGGCGTGCGGGGCGCTCGACGACGCCCGCGCGGCCTTCGAGTTGTCCTCCGAAGACGAGGCGTTTTCCGAAGAGGCGCGGATCGCGGCCGCTTCGCTCGACGACATGCTCGACGCCCTCGAGCTGTCGTCATGGTTCTCGGGCCGCTTCGACGAGGGCGACGCCATCCTTACCATCAACCCCGGGCAAGGGGGGCTCGAAGCCAACGACTGGTGCGAGATGCTGTTCCAGATGTACACGCGCTACGCGGGTTCCAAGGGCTGGAAGGCGACGGTGCTCGACGCGGTTCCCGCCGAGGTCATGGGGCTCGATCGGGCGACCATCCAGATCGAGGGCCGCAACGCCTACGGCATGCTTTCCAGCGAGGTCGGCGTCCATCGGCTCGTGCGCATCTCTCCCACCGACGAGAAGGAGCGCCGCCACACGACGTTTGCCAGTGTGGAGGTGCTTCCGGTCCTTCCCGACGACATCGAGGTCGACCTCAACCCCGCCGACGTGCGCGTCGACGTGTACCGCTCCAGCGGTCCGGGGGGCCAGTGCGTCAACACCACCGACTCGGCGGTGCGCCTCACCCATATCCCCACGGGGATCGTGGTCACGTGCCAGAACCAGAAAAGCCAGCTCCAGAACAAGGAGGCGGCGTTTCGGGTCCTCAAGGCGCGCCTGTTCGAGCTCGAGGAGGCCAAGCGCGCCGAGCAGATCGACGAGCTGCGCGGCGAGCGCAAGGAGATCTCGTTCGGCAGCCAGATCCGCAACTACGTCCTGTACCCCTACCAGCTTGTGAAGGATCTGCGCAGCGGGGTGGAGACGGGCAACGTCGACGCCGTTTTGGGCGGCGAGATCGACCAGCTCGTGATCGGGTACCACAAGTGGCGCGTCTCCCAGTAGCCGCGCCAGCGTCCAAACGGGCCCATCCTGCGCGCCTGCGGGGGCCCGCGGTTGTACAATGCTCTTTGTTCGTCCAGCAGCAGAGTCGAAAGGTTGTCAATGGATCTTAACCAGCTTCAGGAAGCTTCGAGGCAGATGCGCATCAGCATCCTGCGCAGCGTCGCCGAGGCGGGCAGCGGGCATCCGGGCGGATCCCTGTCCTGCACCGATATCCTGTCCGCGCTGTACTTCGGCGGGATTCTGAACCACGATCCCCGCAATCCCCGACTCGAATCGCGCGACCGGTTCATCTTGTCCAAGGGGCATGCCGCGCCCGCGCTGTACGCGGCGCTCGCTCATGCGGGGTACTTCCCCGTAGAAGAGCTGCTCACCCTGCGCAAGCTGGGCACGCGCCTGCAGGGCCATCCGGATTGCCGGCTCCTTCCCGGCATCGAGGTGTCCACTGGCTCTCTGGGACAGGGGCTTTCCATCGCCGCGGGCATGGCGGCCGGGCTTGTGCTCGACGGCTCCGACGCGACGGTGTTCACGCTTCTGGGAGACGGTGAGTGCCAGGAGGGCCAGGTCTGGGAGGCGGCGATGTTTTCCGCCCATCGAGGGCTCGACAACCTTGTGGCCGTAGTCGACCGCAACGGTCTTCAGATCGACGGGGCCACCGAAGACGTGTGCGACCCGGGCGACGTGGCGCTCAAGTTCTCCGCGTTCGGATGGAACGCGGTGGAGGTGGACGGCCACGACATCGAAGCCGTGATGGCCGCGCTCGCCTCGGCCAAGGCCGATCGATCCGGCAAACCCACCGCGATCGTGGCCCATACGGTGAAGGGCAAGGGCGTCTCGTTCATGGAGAACCAGGCCGGCTGGCACGGCAAGGCCCCCAACGCCGAGCAGCTCGCCGCGGCCCTGGCCGAACTGGACGCAACGGACCCGACGGAGGCTTAAATGGTGAAACTTGCAAATTCCGAAGAATCCCAGGTGAAAAAAGCCACGCGCGCGGCGTTCGGCGCGACGCTGGCCGAGCTCGCCGACAGCGGGGTCCCCGTGGTCGCGGTTGACGCCGACCTGTCCGGATCGACCACCACCAAGAAGTTCGCCGACGCCAAGCCCGAGTACGAGCGCCGTCTGTTCAACACCGGCATCGCCGAGCAGAACATGATCGACGTGGCCGCCGGCCTGGCGCTCACGGGAAAGGTCGCCTTTACCGGCTCGTTCGCCGTCTTCGGCACGGGACGCGTGTACGACCAGATCAGAAACACGGTGTGTTACAGCAACCTCGACGTCAAGATCGCCCCGACCCATGCGGGCGTGTCCGTGGGCCCCGACGGCGGAAGCCATCAGATGCTCGAGGACGTCTCGCTGATGCGCGGCCTTCCCAATATGCGCGTGCTGGTTCCCGCCGATTACGCGGCCGCCCGCAGCGCCCTCAAGATCGCCGCGGCAACCCCCGGTCCGGTGTACGTGCGCATGGGCCGCGCCTCGGTTCCCTCCGTCTACGCCGAGGGCGTCGAGCTGGAGATGGGCCGAGCCTACGTTCTGCGCGAAGGGACCGACGCGACCATCGTGGCGTGCGGCGTCGAGGTCGAGCAGGCCCTGAAAGCTGCCGATATCCTGGCCGACCAGGGCGTTTCCATCGAAGTGATCGATGCGTTCTCCATCAAGCCCCTCGATGTCGACACGATCGCCGCATCGGCCGCGAAGACGGGCCGCGTGGTGGTCGCCGAAGAGCACAGCATCTACGGCGGGCTGGCTTCGGCGGTGGCCGAGGCCCTTGCTCAGACCCGGCCCGTGCCCATGCGCTTCGTCGGGATGCGCGACGTGTTCGGCAAATCGGGCGAGTTCGAAGAGCTCCTCGGGTACTTCGGTCTCGACGCGGCCGCGATTGTCGAAGCTGTGAAGAGCCTGATGGCGTAATACGACGTCGGGTATAATAATCGATCGTCCCAGTACATCATCAATCGAACGGAGCATTCTGTGACAGAAACAACCAGCCAGGGGGCTGCGGGGCGCCATGCCGGACGCCATGCGGCAGCCGCATCCAGGCAGGTGACTTCGCAGCTTTCAGCGTCGCTTCCTGTTCTGGAAGTTGAGGACATCCCTCAGCAGACGGGAACCCCCGTCATCACGTTCGACCACGTGACCAAGGTCTACGCAGCGCAGCCGAACCGCCCCGCGCTCGATGATATCTCCCTTCAGATCTACGCAGGCGAGTTCGTCTTTCTGGTGGGCCATTCCGGCTCGGGCAAGACCACGATGATCCGCTCGCTCATCCGCGAGCTCAAGCCCACATCGGGCCGCATCATCATCGCCGACGAGGATCTGGGCAGCATGCGCAACTGGCGCGTGCCGTATCTGCGCCGCAACATCGGCTGCGTGTTCCAGGACTTCAAGCTGCTTCCCAACAAGACGGTGTTCGAGAACGTGTCGTTCGCCCTCGAGGTTATCGGGAAGAGCCGCCACGTCATCAAAACCCAGGTCCCCGAGGTTCTGCGCCTCGTCGGCCTGCAGGACAAGCTGAACAAGATGCCCGACCAGCTGTCGGGCGGCGAACAGCAGCGCGTCTCCATCGCGCGCGCAATCGTGAACCGGCCGCCCCTGCTGATCTGCGACGAGCCTACCGGCAACCTGGATCCGCAGACCTCGCGCGGCATCATGGACCTGCTCGAGCGAATCAACCGCACCGGCACGACGGTCCTGGTGGCCACGCACGATCGCGAGATGGTCGACAACATGCGCCGTCGCGTCATCGCGCTCGATCGCGGGCACCTCACGCGCGACCAGGACAGGGGGGTGTACGGCTTCAATGTCTAGTTTCGTCTACTTCTTCAAGGAATCGCTGCGCGGGTTCACCCGCAACCTTTCCACCACCCTCGGCTCCATCATCACCATCTTCCTGTCGCTGCTCATCATCGGCGTGTTTCTGGTGGGCGGCGCCATGGTCGACCGCATCGTCAGCTCGGTCGAGAAAGAGGTCTCGGTCACCGTTTACGTTGCCGACGAGGCCTCCACGAGCGACATCCAGTCCCTGCAGAGCTACATCAAGGGCCTGAGCGGCGTCGCTTCGGTCTCCTTCACGACGAAGGACCAGGCGCTCGAGAACTTCAAGCAGATGAATTCGGGCTCCAACATCGCCGAGCAGCTGGGCGACGAGAACCCGCTTCCCGCCTCCATCAACGTCGAACTGTCCGACCCCCAGTCGGTCGAATCGGTCGCCAAGCAGATCGAATCGAACTCGACCTTCAAGGCGATCTGCGATAATCCGTCGGATCCCGCGAAGTCCATCAACTACGGGCAGAAGACGGTCGAGCGCCTGTTCTCGGTCACCAACTATATCCGCTACGTCGGCGTCGCGCTCATCGCCCTGCTGATCTTCATCGCGCTGGTGTTCATCAACAACACCATCCGCCTGGCCATCCTGGCCCGCCGCAAGGAGATCGCCATCATGCGCCTCGTGGGCGCGTCCAACGGGTTCATCCGCGGGCCCTTCCTGATGGAAGGCGCGCTGCATGCGGTCATCGGCTCGCTTCTGGCCGTCGGCTCCATCGAGCTCATCCGCCAGCTGCTGATTCCCCGCCTGCAGTCCGCGCTGACGTTCCTGTCCATCGACGTGTCTATGACCACGTACCTGTTCGTGTATCTCGGCCTGGTCGTCGCGGGTCTCATCATCGGCCTTATCGGGTCTGCGCTCGCGATGCGCCGCTACTTGAAGGTGTAGTACTTAGGTGTAGGACTTTTCGGATCGGCGAATGCTATGAGGCAGGACAAAAACCAGAACCGCGTTGTTGCGCGCATGCGAAAGGAGCGTGCGCGCAACATTCGTTTAGCGAAGGCGTTCGCCTGCGTCGTCGTCGTGGCGCTCGTGTTCGTCGCGGGCTTCTCCCTGCGCGGCAACACCGCGCTTCTCGCCTCGCTGGGATTTCCCTCTTCGGTGACCGGTACCGAGCACGTTTCGTCGTCGTCCAAGAAGGGCGGCGAGTACCTGGGAGGGCTTGCCACGCGCGTGTCCGAGGTCGAGACCGTGCTTGCAGAGGAGAGCCTCGACTCATACGACCTCGATGCCGCGACCACGGCCTCGCTTGACGCGTTCGCGACATCCACGCGCGACCGCTACCTGCGCTATTACAGCCCCGAGCGCTTCCAGGCGCTTTCCAACTCCGACGCGTCGAACTACTCGGGCGTCGGGGTCCTGTTCTCCGAGTATAACGGCAAGGCGTACGCCGTCGATGTGTTCGAGGGATCGTCCGCCCAGCTCGAAGGCGTTATCGAGGGGGACTTCGTCGTCGCGGTCGACGGAGATCGCAGCCAGGCGTGGTCGCGCGCCGAGGTTACGGCGGCTCTGAACAAAGACGTCGGATCGTCGGTGGTCCTCACCTGGAGGCGCCCCGAATCGTTCGGCGCCGAGGGCGGGGAGGAGTTCACCACGACGCTCGTCTGTTCGGACAAGGCCGAGCCGAACATCTCCACCAACCTGGAAGACAAGGTCGGCTACATCAAGGTCTCCCAGATCACAGCCAATTCGACGTCGCTTGTGCAGGAGGCTCTCAGCGATCTGCAAAGCGACGGGGCCCGCGCGTTCGTCCTCGACCTGCGCAACAATCCCGGCGGGTACCTCAACCAGGCGGTCGGGCTCGTCAGCCTGTTCAGCGACATGGGCGCCGTGGTCCAGGTCCAAACCAACTCCGCGGTCATCTCCAAGTCGACGTCCAGCAACGTGGCGACGTCGGCGCCGCTCGTGGTTCTAGTGAACAAGAACACCTCGTCGGCCGCCGAAGTGGTGGCGATGGCCCTCCAAGAGTCCGATCGGGCGACCGTTGTCGGAGAGACGACGATGGGGAAGGGGTCGGTGCAGGTCACGCGCGAGCTCTCCTTCGGAGGGGCGCTGCGCTACACCGCCGCGTACTACCTCAGCCCCCGCGGGGCCAAGCTGGACGGGCTGGGCGTGTCTCCCGACGTCACCGTCGTCAACGACGATTCGGGCGACCGTCAGCTGTCGTTCGCCATCGATTCGGCCAACTCGTCGGTGAACGACTAGCCGTGGCACGCAAGAAACCCAGCACCCGCCGCAAGCCCCGCAGCAATCCGCGCGGACGGCTGTCCGTGCGCCCTGAGGGCTACGGGTTCGTTTCCACGGCGGAGGGGGAGTTCTTCATCCCCGAGTCGCGGATGCGCGGTGCGTTCGACGGGGACCTCGTCGAGATCTCGCCGCTGCCCGCAGAGGCGACGCGCGGCCGCTTCGCCCATCGGGAGACGGGTTCCCGAAAGCGCGCGGCGCGCATCGTGAGCGTGGTCGAGCGGGTTCACGACATCTTGGTCGGGCGCTACGAGGTGGCCGAGCCGTTCGGCGTGGTCGTGCCGGAAGACCGCCGCATCCCCTACGACATCTTCACGCTGAGGAGCGAATCCGCCCATGTTCCCGACGGTGCGGTGGTCAGCGTGCGCATCACGTCGTGGCCGACCCGCCATTCGGCGGCGACCGGCGTGGTGGAGCAGGTTCTGGGTTTCGACGACGACGAGCGCGTGATGATCGACCTCATCGTCGCCTCGCACAAGCTGGAGACGGAGTTCTCGGAAGCGTCGCTTGCGCAAGCCTCCCAAGCCGAGCTGGGGGAGGATAGCGCCCTGGCCGACGGGTACCGCGATCTGCGTTCCCGCTTCGTGTTCACGGTCGATCCGGCCGACGCCCGGGATTTCGACGATGCGCTGTCCTTCGAGGTCGTTGACGGTTCTCATTCGGCCGTCCCGCGCGGGGCGGTTGCGCGCGTCGGGGTCCACATCGCGGACGTGTCGCACTATGTGCCGTGGGCGAGCTCGATCGATCTGGATGCACGGCGTCGTGCCACCAGCGTTTACCTGGTCGATCGCGTGATCCCCATGCTTCCCGAGCGCTTGTCGAACGATCTGTGCTCCCTTCGCCCCGACGAGGACCGCCGCTGCATGACCATCGACCTGTTCATCGACGCGCGCGGCCGGGTGGTGTCAAGCGACGCGTACCCGGCGCTCATCCGATCGCGCGCGCGTCTTACCTACGACCAGGCGCAAACCCTGATCGACGGCGACCGGGAGAACGTGGCCGGCTTCTCCGGCATATCCGGCGATACCCTCGACCGGCTGCGGGTCTGCATCCCCGCGCTTTCCCGCATCGCGCAGCAGCGCGCCGTGCTGAGGACCGAGCGAGGAGGGCTCGATTTCGATACGGTCGAGGCGAGCGTCGTGTTGGACGACGAGGGATGCCCGATCGATGTGTCCCTGCGCCGCAAAACGGCGGCGACCCAGATGGTCGAGGAATCCATGATCATGGCGAACGAGGCTGCGGCGCGCCTGCTCAGCGGGCATGCGTTTCCCGGCATGTACCGGGTTCACGAGAAGCCCTCCGCCGACGATCTGGAGGGATTGCTTCCCATCTTCCAGGAATTCCCCTGGTTCGACGCCTCGCTGGAGGCTCCGGTGCTCGCAGGGGATCCGTTCGCGCTCGCCCGCGTGCTGGAGCTGTCGGACGGCCGTCCCGAGCACGAGCTGATCGTCGCGCTTGTTCTGCGCTCGATGAAGCGGGCGGTGTACTCGCCGGCCTGCGACGGGCACTTCGGTTTGGCAAGCGAGGCGTATACCCATTTCACATCGCCGATTAGGCGCTATCCCGACCTCGTGGTCCATCGCATGATGAAGGCGCTGCTGTTCGGTCGGGGCGAGCGCTTCGACCAGGAGGTGTCGAACATCCCCTGGTTGGCCGAGCATTCGTCGCGCATGGAGCGCACTGCCGAGCGGGCCTCCCGCGATTCGCAGGAAGCGAAGCTGGTCGAGCTTATGGAGTCGCAGGTGGGGAAGCGGTTCTCGGCGCTCATAGTCGGGGTGGCCACCTATGGGCTGTTCGTTCGCCTGCCCAATACGGCCGAGGGGCTGGTTCCGATCGATTCCCTGGGACGGGAGTACTTCGCGCTCGATCCCGTGCGGCACGTGCTCGCGGGGCAGGATACCGCCGTCAAGTACCGGTTGGGACAGCGTGTGGACGTGGTGCTGACGGTGGCCGATCGGCAGACCCGCAAGCTGACGTTCAAGCTGGTCCCCGTCGAGCAGGATCGTCCCAAGGGGCGCAAGAAGCCCCGGCAACGCGATATCGACCGGGCGCTCCGGCACCAGCAGGGGCTCGATCGCGGTTGATCGCAATCGGCCCGCATCGCTCCCCGTATCTTTCCTGCTCCCGAGATCATGTTCGCGCATGAAAAGAAAGCAGCCCCGAACGGTGGTCCCGTTCGGGGCTGCTGCGATTGTTGGTGGAGCCGAGGGGGAAGCAGTCGAACTCGACGGCTTCCCCTTTAACAAAAGGGGATTCGTCGGTCCAATACTCATCCAGCGAGAACCAGTCCCGCCACGTGATTTCCTGCTTGTCGTCCTCGGAGAACCACATGCTCACGACGAGCTTGTCGTCGTACAGGTAGACCTTGTCCACGAAATACTCGAAGACCTGGTCTCGAATCTCCGGGTCGTTCACGTCGGCGTGCAGGAACTTGTCGAAGTACGCCTGGATGCTGTGCCTGTCCTCGCACAGCGACACGCGGACGTTTTCTGTCCCTATGGCATCGTTCAGGGCGCTCTTCTGCTCTTCGAGCTGCGTGAGGCGTTGTGTCACCGTATCGCTGACCACGCCCTTCTCGATGACCTTCACGAGGTTCGCAAGGCTTTTTTCCACTTCCCTGCGCTTCGCCTCCAGCGCTTCGAGGTACGCGGTGTCATTGTGGTTCTTCTCGTAATACTCCGCCGCATCCAGGGCGAGCGCCGTCACGTTCTCCTCGTCGTCGACGATGTTGTGCAGGGCGAACAGCACCATGTCCTCCAAGTCCCGCTTGCGGGCCTTGTGCAGGTGGCACTCCTTCCTGCGCTGGGCGGAGCAATAGTAGTAGTAATACTTCCGCCCGGTCTTGCTCGTACCGGACACGCCCTGCATGGTGCTGCCGCACTCACCGCAATAGAGCTTGCCCGTGAGCCAATAGCGCGGAGCGTCGGCGTCGTCCATGCCGTGCGCCCTCTGGGAACCCTTGCGCTTGTTCTCGGCGAACCGCCTTTGCGCCCTATCGAAAGTCGCCTCGTCGACAAGGACGGGCATTCCGCCGGCGACCACGATGTCGCCGTGGTGGTACTCGCCGATGTAGGCGCGGTTCTTGAGCATCTTGTTCAGCATGTTCACGCTGAACTTCGCGTTCCTCGGCGTGCGCAGGCCCTGCGCGTTCATCTCCTCGGCAATGGTCTTCAGCGGCTTGCCCGACGCGTATTCCGTAAACGCCCACTGCACGAACGGCGCCGTGTTCGGGTCCGGGATGTACTTCTTCGTTGACCTGTCCACGTCGTAGCCGAACAGCTTGTGGCCGTTGTACAGGGCGTGCTGCGCGTTGTAGTCCATGCCGCGCTGGATGTTCTGCGACAGCTGGCGGCTGTAATACTCCGCCATGGCCTCCATCAGCCCCTCGATGAGGACGCCTTCGGGTCCCTCCGTCGGGATGTGCTCGGCCAACAGGTGAATCTCGCATCCCGCGTCGCGGATTTTCTTCTTCGCCATCGCCAGAACGTACTTGTCGCGTCCCAGGCGGTCGGTCTTCCACATGATGAGGGTATGGGGACGGATTTTTGCGACTTCCGACAGCATCTGCTGGAACCCCGGTCGTGCGTCCGTGGTGCCGGATATTGCCGCGTCCTCATACTCCTGCACGATTTTGAAGCCGTGCGCATCCGCCCATTCGTGGGCAAGCTCGCGCTGCTGGTCGATGCTCGCATCGTTCTGCGAGTGGGACGAGAAGCGATAGTACGCTATCGCGAGGTTGTTATCGTTCGGCGCGAATTTCTTCTTGCGTGCCATGGATTTACCACCCCCTGTAATTTCTGCTTATAGGTTTTCATGGTTCACTCCTTTGGAAATAAGCCCGCCGCCCAGATGGAACGGCGGGCTTCTAAATCATTTATTGTCGGACTCTCTGATAATTGCTTCGAAACCATTGTATGTGCTGAATCCGAGCATATACATGGACAGAATCATGGCCATATCTTCCGAAACGCCCTTGAAGCCCTTGGCCGTTTCTCGCATCTGGAGATATACGGTATCGTGCGGTGTTTTAACCTCGTTGTCGCTTTCTAACAACACCTCTTCGACAACATGAGGCAACGCCATACACACCTTGAAAAACGCATCGGCCTGCCCGGTGACAATCTCATAGAATTTATCAATACTCACGCGCCTTATGCGTTTATGCGACACTTTCTGCTTGTCAACCGTGGTCTTCCAGACGATGTTTTGCGAACGACGTGCTATTGCTTCCACCAAGAAGCAAACACAATCATCATCATTCAAGAGCTGGTTTTGCATCTTGATGTACGTCTTGCCAGATGCGGCAGAGTTCATCGTATTGTGCTTGTTCTTCATCTCAACATAGATTTTGTGAACGGTGTTTCCATCATCCAGCACATAGCCGTCAGGGACATCGTAAATAACGTCCCATCCGCCTTCCTGTCCATTAAGCGGTACATGACAATTCTTGACAAACTCAAACAAGCGCTGATGAAAATACCCGATTTCGTTTGTGTTTGACTTATCGCGCTGGCGGAAAATCTCATTCGAAATAAGGGTTGGCCAATCTTCGCCATAAACAGCCTTATCAAAAATCATCTTCACTGGGTCGATGATATTGCTATTAAACTTTTCGACATCATACGGTTCCAATTTCTCACCGTAATGAGCAATGGTATTGCGCACATGCTTCTTGAAATCCTCATACGAGATGAAATCTATATCCCAATCCACGTCACTTCCTCCTTTCAGTTATCGTTGCAACTCCGCAACGCCCGAACAATCTCCACCCCGACACGCCTCGCTAGCTCCACGGGCACGGCGTTGCCTATCTGCTTATACTGGTCGCCGATAGCGCCCTCGAACTGCCAGTCGTCGGGAAAGCTCTGGATGCGCGCATACTCCCGCACCGTAAACGGACGTGTCTCGTCGGGATGGCAGCGCTCCGTCTGCTTCTGCGACGGCGAGGTGGTCAAAGTCAAACACGGCTCATCCCAAGCGATGCGACGCGCCATCCCACGGCGGCCTCCGCCGGAGAAATAACTTTTGCCCATATACTCCCGCGCCACGTCATCGGGCAGGTCAACCCAGCATCCGCCGGGAGGCACCATCGCCATGACCTTGCGCTTCTTCTCGCTATACGGCTGATAAGGGCTGTCCGGCACGTTCTGCAGCACGTCGCGAAGCGTCGTCTGCTCCTTGTCGGGCTCGGGATATTCGAACACTGCTTTATCTGCCAGGTCGTTGCGGATGCCGATGACGATGAGACGTTCGCGCTTCTGCCCGACACCAAAATAGCAGGCATTCAAGACACGGTGCTGGACGGCGTATCCCAACCCCTCGAACGTGTGCTTGATGGTATCGAACGTCCGGCCCTTGTCGTGGCTCAGAAGCCCCCGCACGTTCTCGAACAGGAACATCTTCGGCGAAACCTCTTCAACGCAACGCGCAAACTCGGCAAACAACGTCCCGCGAGTGTCGCCGAACCCTAGTTTTTTACCAGCATACGAAAACGCTTGACAGGGAGCACCTCCACTTACCAGGTCAACCTTACCGTGATACTGCGTGAAATCCACTCCATGTACATCACCCTCGACAACATTCCAATTCGGGCGGTTTTTGCGCAATGTATCACAGGCGGCGTGATTGAACTCAACAAACTCAACACCCTCAATGCCTGCCTGTTCAAGGCCAAGGGCGAGTCCTCCAGCGCCTGCAAAAAGCTCGATATTCGTTATCTTATTCATGTAATTATTCAAGCCTCCTTTACCACTCATGGTTCGCGATGTACTCGTCGGCAGCCAGACGGAAAAACGCGGACAGGCTCAACCCGTGAGTCTTCGCAATCGCCGTCAGGCGCTCCTTATCGCTTTTCGTCATGGAGACCAACGACGTGGCGCGCTCCTCCGATGCATCGGCGGAAACGCTCGCCTTGGCCTCCTTCTTATCGTGTTCCTTCGCGGCGTCTGCTTCGAACTTGTCGAGCAATGCCGCCATATCTTGCTTCTTCGCCATATCCTACCTCCTCGCATAGATACTCATTATCTAACAGGTATCTAATGAGTATCTATCCTTTTCAACTGCTTCTTCTCGAACGGCAGGCCCGCTAGAATGCTGACCTTGCGGCACATCGTGCGGACCGCCTCGGCGGCGGCACCGTGCCTGTCCACGCTCACGACGGATTTCTGCATGCCCTGCGCCTGCACGATTGCCTCGGACTGCGGAACCTTGACGACGTTTTTCGCCCATGACTTCTTCTCAAGCCACGCCATGAACGACGCGCACATGCGAAAACGGTTCGTCCCGTTCACCACGATGACCAGCGGGGCATTCGTGTTCTTCGTCACGATAGAGACCGTTCGCGTGAACGGCTCGATGTCGTTCGGCGTCGGTCGAACGGGAATGACGATGACGTCTGCACCGGAAACGAGGTCGCTCAGATTGTCCGTCAGCACGCCCGGCGTATCGACAATGGCAACCTCGGCATCCTCGACCTTCTTCGAAGACGACGCGTCCTTATACTGACCGTCCAGAGAGTAGAGCGACGCGGGCACGCCCTGTCGCACATAGCTCTCGTAAAGCTCGTTGGCTATCACCGACTTACCGGTGCCGCCTTTCTCGCAAACGACTGCGATTGTCTTCATATCAGCACCTCCATCCTATCAAGAATATATACTCAATATCTATATTATAGCTACTGAGTAAATAAAAGTCAATATGCAGTAGCTATCGGAGCACGCCCTTTTGCAGACCAGAGCAGGGGCTTTATCGGGTCTTCATCTGGGCTTTTGCCGGTCTCCAAACGGGCTTCACGCCCTCGCTTCGCTCCGTCCGTCTCGCGCGTTTTCCGAATCCGTCTCATAAACGAGCGGACGGCGAAAACCCCGATTTTCCGCCCCTTGCACGTACGCCCATCAACAGCCCTTCTGAAGGTCTCTTTGTAGCCCGCGAGCGGACTGCACCCATGCAGGACGCCTGCGGCGTCGGGTGCCTCTGAAACGAAGATAAGGAGGTACACGATGGACAAGGAGCGTCTTGAACCCAGCAGCCCCCAGGAGGAGGCCATGTGGAGGGCGCAGGTGCTCAGGCGCACCGCCCGCATCTGCTCGGCGAAGGCCAAGGAGCTTGAGCGCATGGCCAAGGTCGACGGGAACACCCCCATGCGCGACAGCGGCACCCTGAAGGACGTCCTCAAGCGCATCGACAACGTGATGGAGTGGCGGTTCGTGAACGCTCTGGGCGAGGTCGTCCTCGACGGGGACATCCTCGCGGAGAGCATCGACTGCGAGGCCCTGCGCACCATGCGCTACTGCGTGGCGGAATACCTCAAGCGAATCGAGGAGCGGGAAGCGGAGGAGGAGGGCGATGAGTGACTACGGCATCAAGACCTACGCCGACCTCGCCGAGACGTGCGGCGGGATGGTGCTCGCGAACGAGATTGCCAGCCGCCCGCTCGAACCCGTGAGCGGGGACTGGGCACCGTGGGAGGAGATTTTCCAGTGGTACATCGTGCAGGACCCGTCGTTCCTCATGGAGCACACCGACGAGCCGGTGTTCCACGACGAGGAGCTTGACCTGTACGTGTGGGGAATCACGCACTTCGGGACCAGCTGGGACTACGTGCCAGCACCTGAAATCCATTGAGAAAGGGAGCAGCTTGACGCTGCTCCCTCATCTTTTCGGCTACTCACCGAACTGCGTGTCCTTGCCCGCCGACCTCGGCGTGCTTGGGCTGGCACTTCGCGCCCTGGCATAGCGCGCCCGCATGGTCTTGGCGTGTGCCTTGGTCTCGCGCTCGTCCTCGTTGGACAGCGCCTTCTCCGCCGCCTTGAGGCGCTTCTCGGCATCCCACATGCTCCTGCGGGACTCGTAGACGCGCCTCTCCGCCTCCTCGCGCTGCTGGCGGCGCTCCTCCGCGAGCGCCTCCTGAATCATCATGCGCAGCATCATGGCGGTCATGTCGGCCATCATGCGGGACACGGGGTCACGGGCGTCGCGCCCCGCCTTGGCGAACACGTGCATGCCGGCCAGAAGCCCCGGAAACGGGTGTTGCATGGTGTCGCGTGCCTCCTTGGAGGCATAGAACTCGCGCCTCGCGGCGTCCACGTCCTCGCGCAGCTTCGCCAGCTGCTCGTCCGGGTGGTTGCGCGCCTCCACGAGTCGTTCGTAGCGCTCGTCCATGAAGGACTCGCCCGCCTCGCGTGAGCGGTGGATGTGCGCCCTCTGAAGGTCGGACGCCATCTCCGACACGTACGCCCGGTCGAGGTCGTACACGTCGAGAGCGAAATCCGCAGAGGGCTGTTCTGCCGGTTCGGCCGTCTCGGGCACGTCGGGAAGGACTTCCGGTGCCGGGGCGTCCTGCTCGGGTGCCTCAAGCTCGCGCTGCTTCGCCTCGAAGTACGCCTCGATGCCCTCGCGGGTCAGGTCGTCGGCGAGGTTGGAGGCACGGCGCTTGCGGGTGCGGCGCTTCGGTCCCCACTCGTCCACAGCCTTGTAGGACCATCCCGTCGTGACCTCGCCGGTCTTCCCGTCGGTCTTCGCGGTCTCCTTCAGCGTCACGCCGCTCAACTCAAGATTGCGCCTGAACTCGTCCAGCGTGCTGGAGCGGTCGCGGGCATCCGCCACCTTGTCGCCGAGACGCCGGTCGAAAGAACCGGGCGAAAACGTCTCGCGCTTCTGCTCCCAGAGGGACATCTCCTTGTCCGCCCCGAGCACCGAGAAACCATTCTCACGGCTCAGCTCATCATTGACCGCCTTCACACGCGGAGCGTAGAGGCTCGTGTCCCCCTTGTTGATGACCTGACCGGTACGGGCGTCGTGGTTCGCAATGGTCGCGTGCGCGTGCACGCAGCCTCCCTCGCCGTCCACGTGCATGGTGACCCAGCACATGGAGTCGGGAGCAAGCTCGTGGCACAGCGTGTACGCGTACTCCATGCCACGCTGGATGTCGTCGGCCTTGCTTGGGTCAAGCTCGTCGGTCGCCCATGAGATGCGCAGCTCGTAGCCCTCGTTGACCGCGTTCGGGTGGCGATGCCTCTGCCCCTCGCAGTAGACAATGAAATCCCCTCTTGAGGCGGCGTCGCCCATCTGCGCGGCGATGCGGTCCGTGCCGTTTTCCAGATGAGCGCGTCTGCGCTTTCCCTCGCCGAACTCGGTGTACGACATACGCCCGCGCACGTTCGGAAGCGACTGCACATGCGTCGTTGACATCAGACATCACCTCCCGTCTCCACGTACGCCTGCAAATCCGCACGCAGTCCCTCGACTTGCGCCCGGAGCTTGTCCACCGAATCGCGGAACTCGCGGAACGCTTCCGCCTCGTCCTTCGTCCTCATTTCCTCACGCACCGCGTCGAGCACTCCCATGCCGCTCAAGCGCCGGTTGCGCGCACGGGCAATCTGATTCATGTTGACGCCGATGCGGTTCAGCTCGACACGGACACGGTCCAGGGCCGGGACGTCCAGAACCACCTCGCGGCTGGGCGGCGCGTACCGACTCGCGTACAGCTCACCGCGAAGAAAATTGGAACGCGAGCACGTCCCGCGCCGCTCGTCCAGCAGGGAAAGCTCCGCGTCGTTCATACGCACCTGAACCACCTTGTCACGGCGGTCTTTCACGTACTTCTGGCGCGTCGCCTTCCCGCTTCTTTTTTCATACGTTTCCGCCATGCGGAACACCTCCTTTGCTGCTATCCGAAACGCCCGCCTGCGGCGGACAATCCGAAATGCCGTTTTCGGCTAATCTCGCAACGTCTCTGCGCAAAGGGGAAAAGAGCAAGCATTGACTCCGTACGTACAAATTGCGATTCTCGCAATTTGTCCTACTCCGTCAGCTTGCGAGGGGGCGGCTGCGCCGTCCCCTTCGAACCCCCGCCTTTTGTCCACCGAGCCTCGCCCGTCCATGTCGGACACGGGAACGACTTCCCCTGTCCGACATGGAACCCGAATCCCTCGGTGGAACCCGGCACGGCTACCCTTGGTAGGCCGCGCCGGAAAAACCGCCGTGCGCTTCCGACGACTCTCCAGCTTCTGCGGTCAGAACATGACCGGAATCCGCAGCGCCAGCGGCGCGCGCAACCGGCGTTCCGTGTCCGGTGCCCGGCTTCAGCCCCTTGACGAAATCAAGGACCTCTTCCGCCGAACCCATGTCCTTCACTTCCGGGAAAACCGCCACGAGCGCGTCGGCGTAAGCCTTCGTCCTCGCGGCCTGCGCCTCGCGGCGCAGCTTCTTCGCCTGAGCCTCTAACGCACGTGCCTTCTCGGCCACGTCATCAAACCTCTTCGTTGCCATAATCTATTCCTCCTTAATCGTTGTCTTCTGTATCCGTCGCAAGGCCAAGCTGCTCCCTCACCGCCGCGTAACCGGCACCGAGGTCTGCGGGAGTCGTGCCATGGGCTGTGCAGTAATCGAGGACGACCGTGCGGAAAATCCCGCGACGTCTGCCCAGGAAGGGGACCCATCCGCCCGCGCCGCCAAAACCGGCAGCTCGCTTGCTGTATGCCTTCAAGCCGGGGCACCACTTCTCGCAGCTCGTCTTGAGGACGGACCCGCTCGCGTCCTTGCTCTGCGTCCATTCGCCGTCGGAGCACGCAAGCTCGACGATTCGGGCCGTGAACGCCTTGCGGCTCATCTGCATCCGCATGCCCTTGTGCTCCGCGTCCAGCCATTCGTCGTAGCGCATGGACAGGTAATCATTCGGCACGAAGTCGGCCGTAATCGAATCCTTGACGTCCTCCCAGAACTCAGCCACCGTGTCATTGCCGAGAACCCACTCGTGCTTCAGCTGCGCGGCCTCCTTAGGCTCGGGCAGCTCGTAATACCGGTCCCACTTCACCAGCGCCTGATAGGCCAGGTATTCGCAGAACTCGGGAGACACGACCCACTCGGAGCGGATGGTCTTGTCGTCGGCCTTGCCGACGAACTGCCCCGCGAACGGGACGTAGATGTTACGGGCCAGCCAAGCGTCCCCCTTGTCGCGGGTCTTCGGGATGTCGTTGGCGGCGCAGACAATCAGCGCGTGGGGCGTGTAGTCGAACATGCCCTTGTTCTTGCGCTCCACGCCTATCGCGTCATGCGAGATGATTGACTTCAGGCGCGAGTTGTCCTTCAGGTATGCACCCGAATCGGAGTCCTCGCACGTGATGAGGGAGACCCCCACGATGTTCGACACGCCGAACCGCCCGCCATCCCCGCCGCCGGCAAGCAGCGCGAGGCTTGAGGTCATGCACCCGTCGTAGCCGACGAGCGACTTGAGGCAGTCGAGGAAGGTGCTCTTCCCGTTGTGACCCGTGCTGTTGTGGAAGGTCACCATGACGCGCCAGTTGTGGTAGCTGCGCAGGGACGCCCCCGCCACCTTGACGAGCAAATCGCGCCCGCCGTCGTAGGGGGCGTAGGAGTCCAGCAGCTGCCAGAAGTCAATCTTCGAGCCATCCGGCATCGTGTGCTCGGGGACGGGCGGCTCCTTGTCGGGGAGGCGCGTGGCGCTCTTCCTGAGAGCAACGACCTCGGGGGAGAACTCGCGCAGGACGCGCTCCTCGTAATCCCAGATTCCGTTGGCCATGAAGACCAGAGACGGGTTGTCGCACTCGCACACGCGGTTCTCCCGACGCGATGCCATGTCGTGCAGCTTCTGGACGAAGTTCTTCTTCCAGTTGCCGTTCACGGCGCCCACGACCTCCTGACACCACAGGTCAATCTGCCCGTCGCCAATCTCGCGGTAAATCCCCTCGTCGGGGTCGTACATAGCGAACACGCCCTCCGAGGTCGGCTTGTCCACGGTCTCCTTGACGCAGACCATGCGGATGACCTCCTGCGCGAACACCAGCTCGGCGGCCTGCACGGGGTCGATGCTCTTGAGCCTCGGCCAGCGAAAGCCCCTGCCGTAAATCTTGCCCGCCTCCGGATTGGATGGCGGCTCGGACAGGTTGACCCACGCCACAAGGGCGTTCGTCACCTTGACCACGACGTCCGAGAGAGCGGACAGGCCATCGCCCGCGCAGCCGCGCAGCACATAGCTCACCACATCGCTGAGCGCCTTGTGATAGTTCTCCCCGCCGTACAGGTAGTCAGGGTTGTACGCCTCGCCCTGATTCCCCTCGTCATACGCACGCCCCCTCTTCATCTCATCCTTTGTCTGCGGGTCAGATACTTGAAAAATGGGCGGTAATGAGCTATAATATTTATAGTTAGACGGAGCGGTTCCCTTTGCTGTGGCGGCGGGGGAACTGCTCTTTTCTTTTGCCTCCATATTCCCACCTCCTTAATTCGTCAGCTCGACGTGCTTCACGTTCGCGTTCTTCCACGCCTCGACGTCGTCAATCTTGTAGCGAACCGCGTTTCCGACCTTGTAGTAGCTCGGACCCTTGCCCTGATAGCGCCAAGTGCAGAGCGTTCCCGCGCTCAAACCGAGGAACGCCGCCACCTCGCGCGTCGTCATGTAAGAGGGCTTTACCTCTTTTACCTGCTTCTTTCCTTTAGCCATAACCAGCCACCTCCATGTTCAAAGTCCTTTTCGCGAAACAAAAAAAGCTCCCGTGGAAACCGAAGAGGGACAGAGGCGCAAAGCCTTGCCTATCTCGGTTTCCACGGGAGCTTCGTGTTCGTTGTTTCGCCCGTGACGCACGGCCTATTCGACCGAGCGCTCGGCTCCTATTCCCGATAGCAACCCCGCATCGAGGACGGGACGGGTGCTGAGCCATTCATCTATATGCATTCCATTGTACACCATTGAGACAATTGAAGCAATATCAATTTTCCCGTCACCGCAGTTCAGAGCCTATTTCCGCTCATAAACGAATGGAAAAGGCTCGAAAAGCAACCCTCCGCACCGCCCGGAAAGCAGCGACTGCAACAAGAGGTACACGTGAGGGCTGACCACATGTGTGACCACATCAAAATGGCATCTGGTCAGCTCTTGAAATGAAAATCCCCTCTTTTATCAAGGGATTTTTTTCGTTCTGACCACATGACCAGATGACCAGATAAAATCCGACAAACTTTATTTATTTACGCGTATTACGTAGTCCTTTTCAATTTTTAAAAATAAGTCCTAAATTATGTGGTCATCTGGTCAGGAATTGCAAAAAGCCTGATGGCGCCTAGTGATTTGGCTGACCAGATGGTGACCACATCATTTTTTCTTCTGGTCATCTGGTCAGCATGTGGTCAGGCAAAACGCTCATAAACGAGGGGACGGGTGATTCTTCTGTCCTAAGCAGGTGCGCATTTCGGACGCTTCGCGTCCTCAATGCAGGCTAGTTACGCCTCGGGCTGCGCCCTCGGCTCGCCTCATCGCATATTGGGTACGCAAAAAAGCATGGAAACCATCCGATACGGTTTCGCATACCTCATGCGTACTTTCTCGAAGGCAACGGAGGCGCGAAGCGCCGTAGTTGCCGACCAGACGGGGATGTGCACGAACGACGGAGCGCACAAACGGGCATAACCTCCCAAGCCCATGCCGCACCCCTTCTGTACGTCCGCCCACATCCGACTGCCGCCCGCAGGGCGGCCACCCTTGCATCGAGCGGATGCGAGATGCGCAAAGGCGCTCGAATACCCTCAGACCGCTTCAGAGCCGTTTTAAGGCACGAAAAAAGCCCGTTGGGGACTCGTGTACCCCTCGGGCTTAAAACGCCTTAAAACGCAAAATACGGCGTTTCACGGCAACGAAAACGAAAAGGGGACGCCATCAGGCGTCCCCAAATCTATACACAAGCGCAAACTCATTCTTGTAAAAGAAGAGTTCGACGCTTCCTCTTTTGGTGGAGGCGCGGAGAATCGAACTCCGGTCCATACTAGATCCTCGGTCAGGCTCTACAAGCTTATTCAGCGATCGGATTTAAAAGCGGCTCGGTTCGTTGACAGACGTTGCCGATTCGAGTCGGTTTGATCTTAGCTTGCGCCATACCGGCTACATGCGCAAGAGCATTCCCCTGAAATGACGTCGCACTCGGAGCGGGGAAGATCCGAGGTTGACGGCCGCTAATTAATTAAGCAGCGAGGGCGTAACGCCCAGAGTAGTTCTTTTCGCCAATTAATTTGACTGTACCCCTGTTTAGCGTGGCGAGGAGACCACGGCCTGCTCCTCACGTCAGACCTACCATGTCGAAACCAGTCGCCCCCGTCGTTTCGGCGCAACGCCGTCGAGGGTGAAAAGCCCCACCTTGTCAAAGTGCCATCGGATACCCGATGCGGACTGCCCATTATAGGCGCTGCGAACGCTCTGTCAACAGCGGCGTTCGAGCTCGCACCTACTTGAGGAAGCTCTTGAAGTCGAGCATGCCCTTGATGTCGTCGTAGACTTCCTTCAGCTCGCCGACCGTTTCGCGGCCTTCTTTGTAGATGCCGTTGATGCCGGCCGTCGCAGCCTTGACCTCTTCTTTCGAGAACAGGGCCTCGCCGCTCGCCTTCGGTTTTGCAGCGGCCTTCTCGCTTTCGAGTTCGGCGGCCTCCTCCTCAGTGGCGTAATAGTATTCCAGCTCCTCGCCATTTTCTCCCGGCAGGACGAATCCGACGTCGTTGCCTTCTTCGTCGACCAGGTAGTAGAGGATGTCCTTCTCGTCGTATTCCAGCTCGAACACCTCGCACGTGTGCTCGTGTTCGGCCGTCGCCGCTTCCTGTTCGGCCTGGTCGGCTTTTGCGCTCTCGGTCTGCTCGGTCATGGAGAACCTCCTGGTTGCTCGTCTCGGTTTCTCGGGGGAAGCGCTCGGCCTGCGTTTCCTCTGCCACGCGGGCGGTGCAGGCGGGGCGCTTCGGGCGCTAGCGGCTGCGCTCCTTGAGCGCGCGGTCGATCTCGCGCTTGGTGTCGCGCTCGGCCATGCTTTTGCGCTTGTCGTACAGCTTCTTCCCGCGTGCAAGGGCCAACTCGACCTTCACCAGGGAATTCTCTTTGAAATACATCTGGGTGGGAACGAGCGCCAGACCTTTTTCGCTGATCTTCTGCTCCAGCATGCGGATCTCGTTGCGGTGCAGCAGCAGCTTGCGGCGCCGATCGGGGTCGGGGTTGGCGAGGTTTCCGTTTTTATACGGGGGGATATGCACGTTGTTCAACCATACCTCGCCCTTGCGGATGAGGGCGAAGCAATCGGTGAGCTGGCAGTTGTTCTCTCGCAGGGACCGCACCTCGGTGCCGGTGAGCTCGATGCCCGCTTCGAACCGGTCGAGGATCTCGTACTCGTGGAACGCGCGGCGGTTGCGCGCGATCAGCTTGCGCTCTCGCTTCATTCCTACCAGTACTCCTTCTTCGCCTTGCGCGGTTTCTTCTTCTCGGGGCGGAAGTCCAGCTCGAGCTGGCCGTCCAGCGCTTCGGTCGCGGCCTTCTTCTTTTCGATCCTGTCGATGCTCCACGATACGGCCTCTTTGCCGTACAGCTCGAGCATGCGCAGGCGCGCGTGGTTGGCGTTCTCGCGGGAGCCGCAGCGGGCGTCGCTCTCGAACTCGAAAAAGCCGGTGGCGCGGGAATCGGCGGCCGCCGGCGATTGGTAATGTGCAAGATACGTCGTCATGGTGTTCCTTGTCGTGCGAAAACGTAAAAGGCATGATAGCACGACGGCTCGGCGCCGGCTTCGCGCGCGGCGGGATCGCGGATCCTGCGTCGCGCATGCCGCGGGATCGGCTCGATTCGGCGGAAAGCGGGAACGGTCCTGCTCCTTCGCGATTACAAAATAATATCGCCGATGGTTACTTTTCTCCTCCACCACCGAGACGCAACGGTTTATCGCCGCTTATAATACTCATGGTGAATTTGCAAACTCAACAAAGGAGACGCGTTGCGAAGTAGGAAGATAGGCGCAGGGTTCTATTGCGCGCTGGCGCTTGCAGTGCTCGCCGTCGCCGTGGCCGTGTCGGCGTTTCTGCCGATCGGGTCGCAGGCGGCCAACGCTGCGGGATGGGCCAACACCGGACGGGCCGAGTCGCCCAACGGCGTGTACCACGTGCAGGACCCCGCCAACAAGCTGAGGGTGTACACCTCCGATTTCCAGGTGGCGGAGGACTGGGCCTTCTGCATAAACAACGGCCGCAGCTATCCGGGGTTCTATCTGCCCGGGGATCCGAACAATCCCAATGGGAACCAGCCCTATTTCGACGGTAAGTACTACTATGTCGGAAACGAGCTGAAAAACGTCGAGGACATGCTCTCGACGTTCCTTGCGTCCAGGCCCCTGAACAAAGAGCAGACCGCCAAGGCCATCCAGGAGCTGCTCTTCGTGTTCCATGAGGACCCCGAGGGCTGGCGCGAGCAGCTGGGTGCGCTGTTCCCCAGCACGCCCCAGGGCGACCAGCTGTGGTATTGGCAGATCCAACAGGCCATCTGGCATTTCAGTGATAACGCCACCATGCCGAACCTGCTTCCCGCTTCCTACGTGCAGCGCATCGAGCGCATTGCGAAGGGTGAAGAGCCCTCGATGATCCCCGCCTCGAAGAAGGTGGAGGTGCGCTCCTACGATGCCGCCGGCGGTTGGTGGCGCTTCGGCAAGCAGAATGTCGTGACCGCGCGCGTGACGAACAACGTCCAGCATTATCTGCGCGTGATAAAGCTCGACGGCAACACGTACGGAACCAAGTCCGACGCAGAGCTCGTCTCGGTTCTCGAGGGCAATACCGAGGGCCTGGCCGGGGCCAAGATGGGCATGTACTACGAGGAGGGCGTCGTCACGTTCACCGACAAGGACAACCCTTCGGCCCCTCCGTTCGAGGTGAAGTGGGATACCCAGAAATATGCCTGGCTCTTCCAGTTCTGGGAGGGCGACCACGCCTACCGGGTCGTTGAAGAGTCCGCGCCGAACGGGTATTCTTCCGCCGATCCCGTCGACTACACGTTCGATTCGAACGGCCGCGTCAAGCTGACCGGAACGGTGGACAGCGCCAACGCGCGCCTCATTTCCAAAGACGCGATCAATTGGAATAACTACAAGTGGGATGACAAGCTCCAGGAGATTCCCGCCGACGTGATCGTGGTGTTCGACTACAAGAGCCAGAACAACACGCATCCGATCAGCATCGAGAAGACCGGAAGCGTCATGAAGGACGGCGCCTTCTCGACGCAGGCGATCGCGGGAGCCAAGTTCAGGCTTCAGAAGACCCCCGCCGGGGTCAACGAGCCCATCGAGTGGACCTCCGAGGCGTTCGTCTCCAAGCAGCTGGACCTCGCTCCGGGCGAGTACGAGCTGACCGAGCTCGAGGCCCCCGCCGGGTATGTGAAGAACACCGGCTCGTTCGCCTTCCAGGTGGGATCCGACGGCGCCATCACGCCGATCAACGGGGTCTTCGGCGATGCGGTCACCGTGACCGGCAATAAGATCTCGCTGAACAACGCCAGCGAGAAGAGCGTGAAAACCACCGCATCCTGGAAGGACGCGGGTGGCAAGCGCCTGTTCTACGACGGATCCGAGTTCGATGCGGCACCCGTCTCGATGGCGGTTTCCGACCGCATCGAGTACCGCGGCTTCGAACCCGGCTGGTACGTCGCCTTTGCCACGTTCGTGAAGAACCACGAGGGCGAGCAGGTCTACTCCGACGGCTATGTCCAGTTCGAGGTTCCGGACGGCAAGCCGGACGGAACCGCCGATGTGGTGGTCAACATCGACAAGTCCCGCATCGACGTCAATGCGCAGACATCCTTCACCGTGATCGAGAAGATCTATCGGGAAGATCAAGTGAAGACCGATGGGGATGGAAAGCCCGTCCGCCCCGACGCCTCGGTGAGCCCGTATGCCGAGCACACGGATGCCCAGAGCTTCGATCAGACCGTTATGATCGATGTGACCAAGCCCCAGGGCGAAGTGGTTTTCAACAAGCACGACGCCAAGGGCGCCTCCCTGGAAGGAGCGGTGCTGTCGGTGCAGATCAAGCGCGGCAGCGATTGGGTGAACCTGCATGAGTGGACCGCTCCGGGCAAAGACGGCACGGTGCGCCTGCAGCTTCCCGAGGGTTCGTACCGTCTGGTCGAGGTTCGCGCGCCCCTCGGGTACGCCGCCCCGGCGAACGGCACGTTCTTCGAGTTCACCGTCGATGCTTCGGGCGTTAAGATCCCCGAAGGCGCCGGTTGGACCGCCTCGGTGGCGAACAGCGTCACCACGGTCAACGTGAGCAACGCCCCGATCGACTTCAAGGGCGAGCTGAAGACCACGGTCAAGGCCAACGGACTTACGTCGAGCGCTGCGGCTTCGGCCAAGACGACCCTCGACGAGCAGGGCAAGGTGTCGGTGTCCGATACTATCGAGTACAGCGGCCTTGCTCCCGAGCGCACGTATGCGGTGAGCGCGGAGCTGTACGAGGTTGCAGACGGCAAGACCGTCGGCGCGGCGAAGGCGAGCAAGACCGAAATGCTCGCCGCCGGCAAGGCGGGGGCCGACGGGTTCGCGTCGGGCACCTGGGAGATCAGCTTCGGCGACGTCTCCGGGCTCGAGGCCGGCAAGTCCTACGTTGTGTACGAGAGCGCGACTTCCATCGATAACTTGATCGTCCCCTCGACTGGCGGAAAACCCACCTCGCCTCACACGGTTTCGCACCAGAACCCCAACGACGTCTCCCAGACCTTCGTCGTGTCGGTCTCCTCGAAGAGCGTGATCTTCTCGAAGGTCGATCTGGGCGGCAAGGAGATCGCCGGAGCGAACATCGAGATCAAGAAGGGCTCCGACATCGTTGCGACGTGGGTCTCGGTTGCGGGGGAGAGCAAGAAGGTCGATCTGGGCCCCGGTTCGTACACCTTCCATGAGGTGGCGGCTCCCAGCGGCTACAAGGTTGTCACCGACTTCGAATTCGCGGTCGGAGACGACGGAAGCGTTGCCCTCTTCGGCACGCAGACCAGCGGCGACGTCATCGTCGAGGGCGACCGCATCACCGTTCTCGACCGGACGCATCCGGGTTCCGATTCCGGGGATCCCAGCGCTCCCCATCTTTCCACTACCGTCGAGGCCGGTGGGTCGACCGCCCAGGCCGACGCTCCCGCCAAGGTGAGCGCCGCCCAGGCCATGCCCGGCGTCGGCGTCGTGGACAAGGTTGCGTACAAGAACCTCGTCGGCGGCAAAACCTACGCGGTGACCGGGCGCCTGTTCGAGGTTGTCGACGGCAGCGTGGCCGCCGATGCCAAGCCGATCGTTGCCAAAACCGTCGAGATGGTGGCCGACGCCTCGGGTGCGGGGACGTGGGAAATCGATTTCGGCAAGGTGACCGGGCTGAAGCCTGGCGCTTCCTACGTCGTGTTCGAGAAGGCGGTTTCGATCGAGAAGCTCGTCGATGCGGATGGCGACAAGGTTGTGGACGCTCCCCAGTCGGCAACCCACGAGGATCCGACCGATCCTTCCCAGACGGTGACGGTCGAGACGCCCGATGCGTCCGCCCCCGCTCTGGCGACGACGGTGCGTGCGGCCGGCTCCACGGCGTCTGCGCAGGCTCCCGCATCGGTGAGCGCGCAAGACGCTGCCGCGGGCGTGGTCGTCGTCGACACGGTTTCCTACAAGAACCTGGTTCCCGGCAAGGCGTACCGCCTCTCGGGCAGCCTGGTCGAAGTCAAGGGCGGCCAGGTTGTGGGCAACATCGTCGATATGACGGTGGTGCGCACCGCCTCCGATACGGGAACCGGTACCTGGACGCTTGATTTCGGCGCAGTCGAGAAGCTCGAGCCCGGCAAAACCTATGTCGTGTTCGAGGAAGCGGTCTCGGTTGACAACCTCGTCGACGAGGACGGCAACGGCATCGCCGACAAGCCCCAGGTTGCAACCCATGACGATCCCACCGATACCGCCCAGACCGTGACGGTCGCTCCCGACCCGAACACGCCGGGCGGCGAGGATCCCTTCGTTCCCGGAAGCGGCGACACGCCCTCCCTCAAGACGACGGTGACCGCCGGCAAGGCAGCCGCATCTTCTGCGGCGCCCGCCCCCGTCCCCGCAAGCAGCGTTGCCGCGGGCGTGGCGGTGAGCGACACCGTCGAGTATTCGAACCTGCACGGCGGCAAGGCCTACAAGGTCACGGCGAAGCTCATGCGCATCACGGGCGGCGCCCTGTTCGAAAACCCCGTGCTCTCCACGACGGTGACGAAGGTGGCCGATAGCTCCGGCAGCGGAACCTGGACCATCGACCTGGGAGAGACGACCGATCTGTACGAGGGCGATTCCTACGTGGTGTTCGAGTACGCCGTTTCCCTCGAGAAGCTGGTCGACGGCAACGGCGACGGGGTCGCCGACGCTCCCCAGACCGCAAGGCACGACGATCCCACCGACAACTCCCAGACGTTCGTGGTGAACCCCGATCCGGGCACGCCGGGCGGCGGGGATCCCTTCGTCCCGGGCGGCGGCGACAAGCCGTCCCTGAAGACCACCGCGTCGGCTAACGGGGTCGCGGCGTCGGCCGGGTCTGTCGCCGTGGTCGCTGCAGCCGACGCCGGGGCGGGCGTGGCGGTAAGCGACACCGTCGCATACTCGAACCTGTTCGGCGGCAAGGAATACAAGGTTACGGCCACGCTCAAGCGCATCGAAGGCGGCCGGCCCGTCGAAGACGTGGCAACCGTGACCGTCCAGAAGGTCGCCGCCGCAACCGGCAGCGGAACGTGGACCATCGACCTGGGCACGGCCGCGCTCAAGCCCGGTGCCACCTATGTCGTGTACGAGCAGGCGGTTTCCGTCGAGAACCTGGTGGATGCGAACGGCGACAAGCAGCCCGACGCGCCCCAGTCCGCAAGTCACGAGGATCCCTCGGACAAGGCCCAGGCCGTGACCGTCTCCGATCCGAACAACCCGGGTGGGGAAGAGCCCTTCGTCCCGGGCAACGGCGACACCCCGTCTCTGAAGACCACTGTCAAGGCCGCCTCTTCGACGGCGTCTTCCGAGGCAGCTGCGAAGCTGACGGCATCGGAGGCGGCCAAGGGCGCAAGCGTGGTCGACACGATCGACTACGCCAACCTGTACGGCGGCAAGCAGTACGAGGTCACCGCGCGCCTCATGCCCGTGAAAGACGGTGTTGTGACCGGCGATCCGCTGGTGACGGTCACCGTGCGCCGCACGGCCGACCTGTCGGGCTCGGGTTCCTGGACGGTGCCTCTGGGCACGGTCGAGGGCCTGGAGAAGGACACGTCCTACGTCGTCTTCGAGAAGGCCGTCTCGATCGATAACCTCGTCGATCGCGACGGGGACGGCAACCCTGACGAGCTGCAGACGGGAAGCCACGAGGATCCGCGCGACAGCTCCCAGACGGTGACGGTTGCTTCCGACCCGAAGGAGGATCCGAAGGTTCCCGATCCGCCCAAGCCCGATAAACCCGTGACGCCCGACCCGTCCAAGCCGGGCGAGCCTGTCGATCCCGGCGAGAACGGCCCGAAGCGCTACGTGACGGTGATGCCCAGCACCGGCGATACCGTCTGGGGTTTCCTGGCGGCACTCGGTGCGGGGGCGGCGGCTGCCGGCGGTATGCTGGCGCTGCGCCGCCGACGCGGCTAGCCCTGATGCGCGGGTTCGCCCGGATGCCGGGTGAACCCGCCTTTTACCGGAAGGGTGCGTGAAAGCTCCCCTGATTGCTCACCGCCCCCCGAACCGCTTCTATCGAAGCTGTGTTCGGGGGGCGGTTTTGCTGTCAGGTTCTCAACGCGCGACAGCGGTGCGCCTAACAGTTGCTACAATGGTGCGAATACCTGAATGCGATCAAGGAGCCTGGATTTCTTTGAGGGGCCGCAGCAAGCATCCCAAGCATGGCAAGCACGCGAAGCCGTCTTTCGGTGCGCCGTCGAAGTCGTCCGCGAAACAGGACGCTTCGGCCTCTTCTGCCGAAGGCGCCTCCGCTGCCGCCTCTTACACCGAAACCGGCTCTGCCGACGCCGATGCGCCCGAATCTACCGGAGAGGAAAACGAGGTCGGCGCATCCAAGCAAGGTACTGTCGATGAGGGGCAGCCGCTCTTGGAAGGGGTCGTCCCCCTGTACGATCCTGCGACGGGCGGTAAAAAGAAGAAGGCTTCTGCGGGCCGCATCGCGGCGATCGTGCTCGGCTCTCTGCTCGGTTTGCTTCTGGTAGCGTATCTGGCGGGCGCCGCGGTGTTTTCGTACTGGTTTTACCCGGGCACCACGATCGGCACGATCGATGCGTCGCTTAAAACGCCCGATCAGGTTTCCGCTGCGATCGACTCCAGCCTCTCTTCGTACAAGGTGCGGGTGAAAGGCGACGGCTTTTCCTACGAGGCCGACTCCTCCGAGGCGGGCTTGAAGATCGATGCGGACGCCGTGGTCAAAAGCATGCACGAGCGTCTCAACCCGTTTGCGTGGCCGGTTTCCGTGTTCAAGCGCAACCACGACCTCAGTGACCTTTTGGTTGCGTCGTATAACTCCACTGATCTGGGGCAATCGGTGAAATCCGCTGTCGATGCCTTCAACGAGACCGCAACCGCCCCGACGAACGCCCAAGTGGTTTACGATACCGGGAAGAAATCGTTCGTGATCGAGCCCGAGAAGACGGGCACCAGGCTCGATGCGGATGCGGTTATGGAGGCGGTGGGCAAAGCCGTCGTCTCGATGCAGGATGCGGTATCGATCGGAGAAGCCCAGCTCGAGCAGCCCACCGTGCGCTCCGACGATCCGCGCGTCACCGAGGCGCTCGAAGAGGCGTCCACGATGTCGTCTGCCAGTTTGCGCTTGACCACCGAGGGCAAAGAGCTTCTGCGGATCGACTCGCAATCGATATCGAAGTCGGTTTCGATATCCGACGACTACGAGGTCGCCTTCAACGAAGACGATCTCAACCAGAGCATCGACGAGGTTCTGGCCGCTTACAACACGGTCGGGTCCGAGCGGCGCTACACCCGTCCCGACGGCAAGGAAGTGACCGTTTCAGGCGGCGTGTACGGGTGGCGGGTCGATACCGAGGACCTCTACGAGCAGATCGTCGAAGGGGTTAAGGAAGGCGCCCAGAAAGACATCGAGATCTCGTTTGCCAGCAAGGGAAGCCAGGCGTCGGTCAACGGAGGCCCCGACTGGGGTTCGCGCTACGTCGATGTGGACTTGTCGGAGCAGCACGCGCGGTTCTACGACGGAGGTTCGATCATCTGGGAGGCCGATATCGTTTCGGGCAAACCCGACGGGAAATACGATACGCCCCCGGGGGTATGGTGGGTGAACGCCAAGCAGAGCCCCTCGACGCTCGAGGGATACGAGGGCAAGAAGAAGATCTACACCACGAAGGTCCAGTACTGGATGCCCTTCGAGGGCAACGCCATAGGGTTCCACGACGCGCCGTGGCAGGCGGAGTTCGGCGGAACGCGGTACAAAGACGGCTTCGGCAGCCACGGTTGCATCAACCTCGCCCCCTCGAAGGCGGCCGAGCTCTACGGAATCATCCAGTCGGGCGACTGCGTCGTGGTCCATTACTAGCCTCGGCGCGCACCCTCACCGAGGCCCGAATCCCGCGTAAGGCGGAGGTTTTCCCGGCGAGGGAATCGGTTCTGGCCGCTTGCGCCGGACGTCGGGGCGTCGGCCGCCCGCGCGTGGCCCGGAAGCGCCTTACGCGATGATGTCCGCGAACGAGAGGCTGATCAGCTTCGCGAGGTCGTCGGCCGCCATCTCGATCTGCGCTCCGCGCCGTCCGCCCGAGAACACGATGCGGTCGAACAGCAGCGCGGTTTCGTCGGCGACCGCAGGGAACTCCCTTTTCATGCCCAGCGGGGAGCAGCCTCCGTGCACGTAGCCGGTAAGCGGGTAAAGCTCGCGCTCCCGTATCATCTGGACAGCCTTCTCGCCAACGGCGCGCGCCGCCTTCTTCAGATCAAGCTCGCATCCCACGGGCACCATGAACACGTAGTGGGCGCCCGATTTAGCCCGGGTGACCAGCGTCTTGAATACCTGGTCGGGGTTTTGGCCCAGCTCGGCGGCTACTTCCGTTCCCGACAGGGCGCGTTCGGGGTTGTACGTGTGGAAGGCGAAGGAGCAGCCGCTCGCCTCCACTTCGCGCTGTGCGTTGGTCTTTTTCTCAACGGAGTGCTTTCCCATATCGGCGCCTTAGCGGTAGACCGTTTCGAGTCGGCTCCTCAGGTCCCTCAGGGCGTTTCCGCGATGCGACACCGCAGTCTTCTCGTTCTGGGGCACCTCCGCCAGGGTCTTCTTCCCGTCGAACACATCGGGCCAGAACAACGGGTCGTATCCGAACCCCCCATCGCCTCGGGGCGTCCGCCCGATACGGCCCTCCACGGTTCCGCGGGCGACGTGCTCGCTGCCGTCCTCGTCGATGAACACCAGCGTGCACACGAAACGCGCAGTGCGTTTCTCATCTGAAACTTCGGCGAGCTCGGCGAGTAGCTTGTCGTTGTTGTCCTTGTCGGATGCGTGCTCGCCGGCGTAGCGGGCGGAAAACACGCCCGGCGCGCCGCCGAGGGCGTCCACCTCGAGCCCCGAGTCGTCTGCGAGCACGGCTACCCCTCCGCTTGCCGCGCGCGCGGCAAGCGCCTTGATGCGCGCGTTGCCCTCGAAGGTGGTTTCGGTCTCGTCGGGGTCCGATGCGATGCCCATCTCGCCGAGGGTTTTGAACTCCCAGGACTCGAAGGGGAGGGCGGCGGCGATCTCGGAAGCCTTGTGCGCGTTGTTCGTGGCGATGACGACGGTTTTCATGACGTTCCTTTCCCCGAAAAGACAGAAAGCCAACCGAGCGGCTGGCCTTCGAGAGATCGTGGAGCGGGTGACGGGAATCGAACCCGCGTTATCAGCTTGGAAGGCTGGAGTTCTACCATTGAACTACACCCGCGTTGCAAAGCGTAGGTCATTGTACCCTAAATGCCGTTTACAGCAAGGACAATTACCTGAAATGCAAAACTGCCGTAATGGTCGGGATGACAGGATTCGAACCTGCGACATCCTGCTCCCAAAGCAGGCGCGCTACCAGACTGCGCCACATCCCGACGAATTCAGCCGAACCAGTATAGCAGAGTTCGCCTGCGCGCCGACGGACCCTGCGCGGCTTCGACGCCCGCTCTGTCCGCACCGTGCCGAACCGACACGCGAACCGCAGGGCTGGCGGGGCGGTTCGCGCGCTGCTCTTAGGCGTGCTGTGCGCAGTGCTCGATGATATCGGATGACTCGTACAGCGCCCGTCCCTCGATCACGAGGCAGGGGATCTGCCGTTTTCCGCCGATAACGACGAGGTCGTCGTAGGCGGTCGGGTCTTCCAGCACGTTGCGCATGTCGCATTCGATGCCGTGTTCGTCCAGGTAGTTTACGACGCGCACGCAAAACGGGCACGTGGGCCGCCAATACAGGACGTGGTTCTCGAGTTTGGCCATAGTCGCCGTCCTTTCCGAAAAAGCCGTATCTCCAAGCGCCTGCCCATCAGGCGGATTCGAGTGTATCACGGCGTTTTCCCAGACGGTCCCCCGTGCAGGCTACGGTTGTCCGACTGTTGGCCGGCCGTAGCGCGAAGGGGTGCGGCGGCTTCCGAGGCCGAGTCCGCCGAGCCTTGCCTTTCGGAACTTCGGTGTCGCTATCGGCATCCCGGGCCGACCGGTTAGCGGGACGCGTGCACGCAGCCGGCCGCGTCACGCACGTAGGAGCGCACCGATTCGGGGCCTTCTTCCAACATGCGCTCGGTGACCTCAGCGTTGACGACCAACCCATCGGCGATGGCGGCCAAGCTGCCCGCCTGGGAGGGGCTCGCGTTCTCATGCGCCACGGCAACCGGGATCGATGCGTGCTCCCGCATGGTCTCGACGAGTGCGCGCGCCTGCTGCTCGGGCAGTCCCGGCGGACATACGAGCTGGACGAACCCTTCGGATGCCCGGGCGATCGCCCTCAAGCGATCCTCCGAGACGGGGTAGGCCACGCTGGGGATGCAGATGCCGTGCTCGGCTGCGGGCCCGGCGAACTCCGATCGCTCCTCCAGCGGGACGTCCAGGAACATGACCGCATCTGCGCCCGCTTCGGCGCACGCTCGCATGAAGCGGTCGGTTCCGTAGGAGAACACCACGTTGGCGTACGACACTAAGGCGATGGGGCAGGATACGCCGGCCGAGCGGGCCGAACGCACGAGGTGGAACACGTCGTCGGGAGAGGTGCCCCGCTCCAAGGCGCGCAGGCCCGCCCGCTTGGTGGCTTCCCCCTCCGCGGTGGGATCGGAAAACGGCACGGCCACCTCGATGAGGTCGGCTCCGCTCTCGGCGGCGTCCGCAACGAGGCGCACCGACTCTTCCAAGGTCGGCTCCCCTGCGACCACGTAGGGGACGAAGGCCCTGCCGTTTGCGCGCAAGGCCCGCTCGATGCGGTCTTCGGCTGCGCGCAGCGCGCGGTCGGGCGCGGCGGCGCAGGTGGTTTCGATGCTAGTCATGGATGTCCTCCCCCCGGTAGCGGGCGATGGCGGCGACGTCTTTGTCTCCGCGTCCTGAAACGGTTACGACGAGGATTTCGTCGGGGCGCATGGTCGGAGCGATCTTCAGGGCGCCGGCGATGGCATGCGAGCTTTCGATGGCGGGTATGATGCCCTCGGTGCGGCCGAGGTACTCGAAGGCGCTCACGGCCTCCTCGTCGGTGATGGCGAGGTACTGGGCGCGCCCCGAGTCCTTCAGCATCGAGTGCTCGGGGCCGATGCCGGGGTAGTCCAACCCGGCGCTGATCGAATATACGGGTGCGATCTGGCCGTTCTCGTCTTGGCAGAAGTAGCTCTTCATCCCGTGGAAGATGCCGGTGCGCCCTGTGGTCAGCGTCGCCGCGGTGTCGGGGGAGCCGACCCCGCGTCCGGCCCCCTCGCATCCGATGAGGCGCACGGACGGTTCGTCGATGAAGTGGTAGAACGAACCGATGGCGTTGCTCCCGCCGCCCAAACAGGCCATCACTGCGTCGGGAAGCCTCCCTTCTCGCCGCAAGAGCTCGTCTTTCACCTCGCGCGATATGACCGATTGGAAGTCGCGGACGACCAGCGGGAAGGGGTGGGGGCCCACCGCCGATCCGACCAGGTAGTGGGTATCGTCGATGCGCTTGACCCACTCGCCGAACGCCACGTTCACGGCGTCTTTCAGCGTGGCCGTCCCCTCGGTCACGGGCACCACCTCGGCGCCTAGAAGGCGCATGCGGTACACGTTGAGCGCTTGCCGCTCGGTGTCTTCCTTGCCCATGTAGATAGCGCATTCCATACCCAGAAGAGCGGCGACGGTGGCCGTGGCCACGCCGTGCTGGCCGGCGCCCGTCTCGGCGATGAGGCGCGTCTTTCCCATGCGCTTGGCGACGAGGGCCTGGCCGATGGCGTTGTTGATCTTGTGCGCTCCTGTGTGGTTGAGGTCCTCGCGCTTGAGGTAGACCTTCGCGCCGCCCAGGTCGCGCGTCATGTTCTCGGCGAAATACAGGCGGCTGGGACGCCCCGTGTATTGGTTGAACAGGTATTCGAGCTCCGAGTTGAACTCTGGATCGCGCGTGCAGCGATCGTAGGCGCAGGCGAACTCGTTCAGCGCGCTTACGATCGCCTCGGGGACGTATTGCCCCCCGTGGATTCCGAACCGCCCGTTTTCCATGGGTGGACCTGCCTTTCCGGGGCATAAAAAAACGCCCCTAACGATGGATACGTCAAGGACGAGTGATATACCCGCGGTGCCACCTTGATTCACGGTTCGACCCGTGCTCTTTTCGGAGCGCCAACACGCTCCAGAACCGTCACGCCGTTCTCGCGTCGCAGCATTTGACTGCGCCCTCAGTGGCCCATTTGCCGATCCGCTGCGATCCGGTTCTCAGCATCCCGGAATCTCTGTACGCCCGATCTTCGACGTTACTTCCACGTCACAGGTTATGGTTGGGGATCATAAACCTCCCGGGCGCCTCGCGCAAGGGAGAAATCGGCGGGATTCGGGATAGATGGTAGAATCCTTATGCATCCGTAGGGGGATGACGTGCGGGCCGTCGCTTTTCGTGCGGCGCAACGAGAGGGGTGGAAGATACAGGTGGGGTACGGTGGCTATAGGGGAAAACTCGGTCTTGATCTCTCGCTTTCCCGCCGCGGTGCCCTGGCCGCCTCGGCGCTTGCGCTGCTTTCGGTCGGAACGCAGGCCCCTCTCCCCGCTTGGGCCGACGAGGCGGGGCACCTCATCGACGTTCGGCTGGGCGATCAGCGGTCCTGGTTCGATCTGGTAAGCGGGCCCAAAGACGTGAAATTCGCGGCGGAGGTGACGGTCGACGGGGAAACGTTCGAGGGCGCCTCCATCAAGGGCAGGGGCAATTCGACCTGGAACGTCGACGCTTCCTTGAAAAAGCCCTACCAGATCGGCTTTTCCAAGAAGACGGACCTCCTCGGCATCGGATCGCCCACCAAGAAGTGGGTGGCGCTGGCGAACCTATTCGATCCGTCGCACCTTCGCAATCGCTTGGGTTTGTGGATCGCCCGCGAGATGGGAGTGCCGGGAAACCAGTGCGATACCGCGTTCGCGTGGCTGGTCGGCAACGGAAGCGATCTGGGACTGTACCTCATCGCCCACAAAGTGGAGAACTCCAAGGGCTCCCTCGCTCTGAGGAGCGAAGACGGCATCATGTGCGAGATCTCCAATATCCATTCGGAGCAAGACGACGTGCTGGTGGCAAGCGACGGCTGCCGCTTCCTGGTGAAGGACGCTCCCAGCGACGATGACCCCGTCCGGACGCAGTCGGCGCGCCGCCGCCTCGTCGATGCATACGATCAGCTGCTCGATGCCTGCGGTCGTGGCGACTGGGAGGGCGTTTGCAGCCTTGCCGACGTCGACTCCATCGCCCGGTACTGGCTGGTGCGCGAGTTCGCGGCCGACGTCGATGCATGCGTGTCGAACGTGTACCTTTACCAGGACGGAGAAAACGATCGGCTGCACGCCGCCTGCGTATGGGATCTCGATCTGGCGTTCGGCAACGGCGCAGGCATCGTGGCGTCGGGTTCCGAAACGACGTCTCCGTTCCGCTCGTGGGCGCGCACCAACCAGCGCGAACTCGTCTACGATGAGGCTCCTGGCGAGAGAGACGTCGTGATCTGCCGGCTTTTCGCGCGATTGTGCGATATCCCGCAGTTCTGGGAGCTGCTGTGCACGACGTACCACGACGTTCTCGCGCCCGTCCTTTCCCGAGCGAACGGCTTCATTACCGACGAAGCGATGCGGGTGCGGGCCGATGCGCTGAAGGATGCGCGCATATGGTCGGAGCCGTGGCGCAGGGCGGGCGGTGCCCGGCGCGACGAATTCGATGCCGCGGTCGCGTCGCTTGCGTCCTGGGTCTCCGCTCGTGCACGCTTCATGTCCAAGTGGTGCTCGCTTCGTGCGGCTTCGGCTCCGAAGTCCCTGGTAAGCTTGAAAAACGGGCGGGCGATCCTCTCTGTATCCTCGAAGGGAGCGCGCCTCGAAGATTCTTCGTTCGATACGTTTTCCCTTATCGACTGCTCTGATGGGTCGTATCGCATTCGCAATCGACAGGGAATGGACGTGTACGCGCCGTCTCCCCAGTCGAAGGGGGGCGTGGCGCTTTGCCCCGCCGATTCCGTCGCTGACGGGAGCGCGCAGTGGTTCCTGTACGACGACGGCTCGATTTCCAACAAGAAGACAAGCCTGTTTCTTACCGTGCAGGACGACGGTTCGGTGACGTGCGATGCGTGGAGCCCTTCGGGAGCCGGGGCGTCTGATCTGACGAGCGCTGATGGCCAGCGCTTCTCCATCGAACCGCGCACATGGGTGCGTCTGGGCGGGATCGATGCGCTGGAGACGAACTACCTGGTGGTATCCGAGGGTTGGCAGACCTCCGATGTGGTGCTGCTCAGTTCGAACGACGGCTTCTACGATGCGCTGTCGGCGGCGGCGCTGGCGGGTGCGTACCGGGCTCCCATCGTGACCACGTCCCACGACGGGCTCTCCGACGCCGCGCGCGCGTCGCTTTCGCGCCTCAAGCCCTCCAAGGTGCTGATCATGGGAGGGGAGGCGGCTATTCACCCGGCGGTCGAGCGGGCAGTGGCGCGCCTGGGCGCCTCGGTCGAGCGCGTGGCGGGAGAAGACGCCGCCATGACGTCGCTCGAATCGGCTAAACGGGTCGTGTCGTCGGGTTCGTGGTCGAAGGACCTGATCATCGCAACGGGCGGGTCGTTTTACGACGCTTTGGCGTCATCACCGGTGGCCAGCGCGACCAAGACGCCCATTCTGCTTGCCAACCGCAACGGCGGGCTCGACCTGCGGGCCGAGATAATCGAGTTCATCGCGCAGGCGAAGCCGGATAGGGCGTTCATCATGGGCGGTACGGCGGCGGTGGGCCCCTCGGTCGAGCGGGTCTTGGCCGAATGCGGCGTGGGGTCCGTGCGCAGGATAGCCGGCGAGGTCGCGGTCGAGACGTCTTTGCGGATCGCCGAATGGGCGGTTGTCGAGTGCGGCATGGGCGCCAACGGCATGGGGGCTGCGGTGGCCCAGGGATGGCACGATGCGCTTTCGGCCGGCCCTCTGTTGGGACTTCGCCGCGCCCCGCTCATCCTCGTCGCTACAGAGCGGGACGGTTGGGCCTACGATGCGCGCTGCATCGATGCGTTCGTGGCTCGCCATGCGGCCGACATCGATTTCGGATACGTGTTCGGGGGAGAGGCCGCCATGACGCCGCGGGCGATGGAAGACCTCGTGTCGGCCACGGCTTAGCGCCCGCATCGCCGACGCGGCTTTTCGGGGGGATGCGCATCTCGCGCTGATGGGCTCCCGCGAACGCGCGACGGGAGCCGTCGTGCTAGACTTGCCCGGATAGGCAGTGCGCCTTGCAGGCGCCCGAACGAACGAAAGGCACCGCACCTTATGGCCGACTATATCGAGGGAAAACGTCCGATCATCGAGGCGCTGCGCACCGACGTGCCCCTGCGCCGCATCTTCATGGCAGACAACGCGAAGCGCGACCCTCTGATCGAAGATATCCTGCGCAAGGCCCGTCGGCGCGAGGTGAACGTGAAGATGGTTCCCCAGTCCAAGCTCGACGAGATCTCGGTGCGCGGCAGCCACCAGGGCGTCATCGCCGAGGCGCGCCGGTTCGAATACCTGGGCGTGGGCGACCTCATCGACGCGGCCGAGACGTATGCGGCCGAGCACGGGGGCCGCGCGCTCATCGTGCTGCTCGACCACATCACCGACGCCGGCAACCTCGGCGCCGTCATCCGCAGCGCCGAGAGCGTGGGCGCCGTCGGGATCATCATCCCCAACAAGCGCAGCGCCCATGTCGACGCCTCGACCTACAAGAGCTCGGCGGGGGCGGTGGCTCACCTGGGCATCGCGCAGACCTCGAACATCGTCCAGGCCATCAAGCGCCTTCAGGAGAACGGCTTCTGGATCGCCGCGGCCAGCGAGCACGCGCGCGATCAGGTTTGGGATGTGAACCTGAAGGGCAAGATAGGCCTCGTCATGGGAAACGAGGCCGACGGCGTGTCGCGCCTCGTGCTCGAGAAGTGCGACCTTCTGGGAAAGCTCCCCATGATGGGCAAGGTGTCCTCGCTCAACGTCGCCCAGGCCTCGACCGCCTTCATGTACGAGTGGCTGCGTCAGAACCGCCCCCTTGGCCGGGAGCTTTCCGCAGGCGACGCCGGGAAGTAGGTTTTCCCATGCACGGCTCTCTCTCGGCTGCGTGCGCCGTGTCTCCCATTATCGGAGAAGGGGGTTCGGCCCATGCCGCGCGATCGTAAGCGCATCCTCGTGGTGGACGGGTACAACGTGCTGCGCTCGGGCAGCCGCTACCGACTCGTGCCCGACCCCGACTACACCGACGACGCCTTCAACCGAGCGCGCGAGACCCTGATCAACGACGTGGTTCACTTCGCGGGGCGCGAGTGGCGCGCGACCGTCGTGTTCGACGGCGGGGGAAACCGCTTCTCGAAGGGGAACCCCGATTTCGTAGGCGGCGTGCGCGTGGTGTTCTCTCCCGCGGGGAGCTCGGCCGACCGGATCATCGAGAAGATCGCCCGCGAGGGGCGCGAGAACGGGTTCGAGGTGATGGTGGTCACAAGCGACGCCACCATCCAAGACACGGTGTTCGGCTTGGGCGTCGACCGGATGAGCGCCGAGGGGTTCTGTCGCGACGTGGGACGCTACTTCGAGGAAGCGCGCCTGGACGAAGCTCCCCGCGTCGCGAAGAAGAACACGGTGGCCGGGCGTATCGACGCTGCGACGCTAGCCAAGCTGAAGGCTCTGCGCGACGGACGTTAAGGGTGCGCTCCGGCTCGGACGTCGGGCGCGCCTAGCAGTTTGCCTCCCGGCTCTCGCGCGTCGAAGCGGCCGGTCCCCGGCCCGCTTAGCGCCGCACGTTCCTCCTGATTTTCAGCACGAGGGCGGCGATGGCGCAGAGGATCCCCCCGATGGGCCAGGCCATCCAGAAGATGTTGTCCGAGTCGGGATAGCCGCCGACCCACAGCATGGTCAGGCCGACGATGGTGGCCGCAAGCATGATGATCCCGCAGACCGGCCCCAGAAGGGGGTCTGACTGCTCTTCGATCTCGTCGGAGCGCTCCTTGTTGTAATTGTCCACCCTCGAGGCCCAGTACAGGATCCCGAAGCGCACGATGAGCCACACCCCCGCAGCGATGGCGAGCAGCAGGCCGGAACCCGCGATGTTTTCCAGCGGCGTGCCGTCGAACGCGCCCGCGAACGCGCAGCCCAGCAGGATGAGCCCGATTCCGCCCGCGAGCCCGCGCGTGAAGGAGCGGCGCACGGCGTCCTTTTCCCCTTCGGTGTAGAAGTCCTCGACGAAGGGATGGTTGCGGTTGAAGGCCCCGTGCTCGATGCCGGCGGGGACGATCACGACGATGCCGACGGCGACGCACATGAGAACGACGACGCCGGGCAGGTTGTGGTTCCAGGGGAGAAGGGCCTCGCACAGGACGGCCAAAGCCGCAGAGGCGATGATGATCGCGGTCCCGGTTGCGACCGAGAGGGAAAACGAGCGGAAGTGCCGGTCGTATCCGCATGTGTCCTGGGGTTTCGCATCAGACGGCAGGATCTCGGCGGCCCGGACGGCGCGCCCCGAGAGATCCCCGTTCACCAGCTCGTCGAGCGAGCATTCGAACAGATCGGCCATGCGCATGAGCTTGTCGACTTCGGGGGTGGACTGACCCGCCTCCCATTTCGCCACCGATTGGCGCGAGACGCCGAGCAGCATGGCCAGCTGCTCTTGGGTCATGTTGCGCTGCTGGCGGAGGTGGAGCAGATTGTCTCTGAATTTCATGAGTTCGCCTTTCATGATGGGCATTGTAGCGTATGCGGACAGGGCGAGTATGCGGTTGCACCGGTGCCGAAGCCACCAACCAGACGCGGCAAAACCGGCCGATCGGGCGCAACCGGCGGTTGCAGGCCCAGGTGAAGCGCCTGTGCGGGGGCGCTTGCTCGCCGGTTCGCCCCCGCCGAGGGGAACCCGCGCCCGCCGCCGCGCGCCCCGATCGACCGATCGCTCGTTTTCCGCGCCCCGCCCGGCGGGGCGGACGGGTTTCGCCGATCCGACCCGTTTTCGGACCGCTCGCATCTCTCGGCGGTTGGGAAAAGTTGGGGAGAGGCGGTTTTTATTCATCAAAAAGCCTGATAAATGGCATAAAAACACAGCAAACTTACATAGTTGCTAAAAATAATCCTTGACCTTCCTATAGGTACAGAATATTCTGTAAAACTGTACTTTTTTGCAGTTTTACAGGTGTGACCTAAGGAGGAACAACCTCGTGGCTCAAGGACAAAATCCTACTTCCACCAGCCGTTACAGGGACCGCCGAAGCTTCGCTAAGATTCCGGGCGTCATGGACGTCCCCAATCTTATCGCCATCCAGACCGACAGTTTCGACTGGTTCATGACTGAAGGTCTCGACAAGGCGTTCGCGAGCATCAGCCCCATCGAGAACTCCACTAAGGATATGTGCGTGGAGTTCGGCGGGCACAGCTTCGGAGATCCGAAGTACTCGGTCGACGAGTGCAAGGAGAAGGACGTCTCGTACCAGGCACCGCTCTTCGTCAACATCCGCTTCATCAACAAGGAGACGGGCGAGATCAAAGAGCAGGAAGTGTTCATGGGCGATTTCCCGCTCATGACGCCGCGCGGCACCTTCATCATCAACGGCACCGAGCGCGTGGTCGTTTCCCAGCTCGTGCGTTCCCCCGGCGTGTACTTCTCCGCCGAGGCCGACAAGACCTCCGCGCGCACTATCTACAACGCGAAGGTCATCCCCAGCCGCGGCGCCTGGCTCGAGTTCGAAACCGACAAGCGCGACGTTCTGCACGTCCGCATCGACCGCAAGCGCAAGCAGCCCGCCACGCTGCTCGTGCGCGCCCTCGGCCTGGCCGAGACCCGCGAGGAGATCATCGAGCTGCTCGGTTCCTCCGAGATGGTCCTGCGCACCCTCGACCGCGACCCCGCCACCACCCGCGAGGAATCGCTCATCGAGCTGTACAAGCGCTTCCGTCCCGGCGAGCCGCCCACGCTCGATTCCGCCCGCACGCTGCTCGACGGCCTGTTCTTCAACCCGCAGCGCTACGACCTGGCAGCCGTGGGCCGCTACAAGATCAACAAGAAGCTCGGCATCGACGCCTCCGAAGACTCCTCCACGCTCACCGACGAGGACATCACGCGCACGATGCGCTACATCCTCGCGCTCCACAACGAGCAGGAGGGCTTCGGCGTCGACGACATCGACCACTTCGGCAACCGTCGCATCCGCACGGTGGGCGAGCTCATCCAGAACCAGTTCCGCATCGGCCTGTCGCGCATGGAGCGCGTCGTGCGCGAGCGCATGGGCATGCAGGAGCCCGACGACATCACGCCGCAGTCGCTGGTGAACATCCGCCCCATCGTCGCCTCCATCAAGGAGTTCTTCGGCTCCTCGCAGCTGTCCCAGTTCATGGACCAGACCAACCCCGCCGCCGGCATCACGCACAAGCGCCGCCTGTCGGCCCTGGGCCCCGGGGGCCTGTCGCGCGAGCGCGCGGGCTTCGAGGTGCGCGACGTCCACAACTCCCACTACGGGCGCATGTGCCCCATCGAGACGCCCGAAGGCCCCAACATCGGCCTCATCGGCTCGCTGGCCACCTATGCCCGCGTCAACCCCTACGGCTTCATCGAGACCCCGTACCGCCGCGTGGTGGACGGCAAGGTCACCGATGAGATCGACTACCTCACGGCCGACGAGGAGGAGAACTACGTCATCGCCCAGGCCAACGAGTCGTTCAACGCCGAGACCCGCGTGTTCGGGCACACCGACGCCCAGGGCAACTTCGTCGCGGCCAAGCGCGTGCTCTGCCGCATGAAGGACGCCGCCGGCACCTTCGGCGAGCCGGGCGAGGTCATCCCCGAGAACGTGAACTACATGGACGTCTCTCCCCGTCAGATGACCTCGGTCGCGACCTCGCTCATCCCGTTCCTCGAGCACGACGACGCGAACCGCGCGCTCATGGGATCGAACATGCAGCGCCAGGCCGTGCCCCTGCTGCGCCCCACCGCGCCCTTGGTCGGAACCGGCATCGAGCACCGCATCGCGGTCGACTCCGGCGAGATCCTCGTCGCGCAGAACTCCGGCGTGGTCGATTACGTTGACGGCCAGACCATCATCATCCTGAACAACGACGGCGAGTACGACGAGTACCTCGTTCCCAAGTTCCAGCGCTCCAACCAGAGCGGCTGCATCAACCACCGCCCCCTCGTCCGCAAGGGCGACGAGGTGCATGCGGGCGACGTCCTGGCCGACGGCCCTTCGTGCGACTGCGGCGAGCTGGCGCTGGGCCAGAACCTCATGGTCGCCTACATGCCCTGGGAAGGCTACAACTACGAGGACGCCACCATCATCGTGTCCGAGCGCGTCGTGTCCGAAGATCTCCTCACCTCCATCCACATCTCCGAGTACGAGGTGGACGCCCGCGACACCAAGCTGGGCCCCGAGGAGATCACCCGCGAGATCCCCAACATCTCCGACGACCTGACCGCCGACCTCGATGCCGACGGCATCATCCGCATCGGCGCCGAGGTCACTCCGGGAGACGTCCTGGTCGGCAAGGTCACGCCCAAGGGCGAGACCGAGCTCACGGCCGAGGAGCGCCTGCTGCGCGCCATCTTCGGCGAGAAGGCCCGCGAGGTGCGCGACACGTCGCTCAAGGTGCCCCACGGCTCCGGCGGCCGCGTGATCGGCGTCAGCCGCTTCACCCGCGACAACGGCGACGAGCTCGCTCCGGGCGTTAACGAGCTGGTGCGCATCTACATCGCGCAGAAGCGCAAGGTCCAGCAGGGCGACAAGCTCTCCGGCCGCCACGGCAACAAGGGCGTCATCTCCCGCGTGCTGCCGGTCGAGGACATGCCCTACATGACCGACGGCACCCCGATCGACGTCATCCTCAACCCGCTGGGCGTTCCCTCCCGTATGAACGTCGGCCAGCTGCTCGAGAACCACCTCGGCTGGGCGGCGAAGTGGGGCTGGTCCGACGCCGCGCAGACCGACGAGGTCGTCGAGGGCCCCATGTTCGTCTCCACCCCGGTGTTCGACGGCGCCCACGAAGACGAGATCTCCGACGCCATCGAGCATGCCAACCGCAACCTCATCAACCGCAACCACGCCCTCTACGGCGACCTGGCGCGCGACGAGTTCGTGCCCCAGCTGTCCCGCACGGGCAAGACCTGGCTCTACGACGGGCGCACGGGCGAGAAGTTCCGCGAGCCCATCACCTGCGGCCAGACCTATATCCTCAAGCTGGGCCACATGGTCGACGACAAGATCCACGCCCGCTCGACCGGCCCCTACAGCCTGATCACGCAGCAGCCCCTGGGCGGCAAGGCCCAGTTCGGCGGCCAGCGCTTCGGCGAGATGGAAGTGTGGGCGCTCTACGCCTACGGCGCCTCGAACGTGCTTCAGGAGATCCTCACCGTCAAGTCCGACGACACGGCGGGACGCGTTCAGTCCTACGAGGCCATCGTCAAGGGCGAGAACATCCCGGCGGCCGAGGTTCCCGAGTCCTTCAAGGTTCTGGTCAAAGAGATGCGCTCTTTGTGCCTCAACGTCGAGCTGGAGGGCAGCGAGGTCGCGGCCGAGTCTGCGCAAGAAGACGAAGACCAGGCGATGTTCGACGAGCTGACCAGCGCAGCCGCCCAAACCGAGGCGGACGAGGCCAGCGCGCTCGACAGCATCGCCGCAGGAATGGATGATTTGATGAACGACCTTGGTTCCACTGAAACCAACGAACTTCTCGGTGAAGGGGAGGAGCGATAAATGGCCACCGAATTCGACGTCACCAATTTCGACGCAATCCGCATTTCGCTCGCCAGCGCCGAGGATATCCGTGCGTGGTCGCGCGGCGAAGTGAAGAAGCCCGAGACCATCAACTACCGTACCCTCAAGCCCGAGAAAGACGGCCTGTACTGCGAGAAGATCTTCGGTCCCACCAAGGACTGGGAGTGCGCCTGCGGCAAGTACAAGCGCGTGCGCTTCAAGGGCATCGTCTGCGAGCGCTGCGGCGTCGAGGTCACGCGCTCGAAGGTTCGCCGCGAGCGCATGGGCCACATCGAGCTCGCGGCTCCCGTGAGCCACATCTGGTACTTCAAGGGCTCTCCCAGCCGCTTGGGCTACCTGCTGGACATCTCTCCCAAGGACCTCGAGAAGGTGCTGTACTTCGCGAGCTCCATCATCACGTCGGTCGATAAGGAGGCCCGCGAGGAAGACCTCGACGAGCTGCGCGACGAGCTGGCCGCCGACCTCGAGGAACTCGACGCCGAGCGCGATCGCCTGATCGCGTCGACCCGTCGTCTGTCCACGGCCTACGTGCCCGAGGAAGACGAGTTCGTCGACGACATCGACGATGACGAGCGCATGACCCCCGAAGAGGTCGAGGAAGAGATCGCCGACATCTACGAGGAGTTCAACGACCGCAAGGCGCTGCGCCAGGAGGCCTTCGAGGTCTTCCAGAAGATCGAGCCCAAGCAGCTGCTCTCCGACGAGGCGCTCTACCGCGAGATGCGCGCCAACTACCGCGACTACTTCAACGGCGGCATGGGCGCCGAGGCCGTGCGCGACCTGCTGGACGCCATCGACCTCGACGAGACCTCGGTCGAGCTGGCCGACACCATCGCCAACGGCAAGGGCCAGAAGCGCGCCAAGGCCATCAAGCGCCTCAAGGTCGTCGACGCCTTCATGAAGTCGGCCAACAAGCCCTCCGACATGATCCTCGACGTGATCCCGGTCATCCCGCCCGACCTGCGCCCCATGGTGCAGCTCGACGGCGGCCGCTTCGCGACGTCTGACCTGAACGACCTGTACCGTCGCGTCATCAACCGCAACAACCGCCTGAAGCGCCTGCTCGACCTGGGCGCTCCCGAGATCATCATCAACAACGAGAAGCGCATGCTGCAAGAGGCCGTCGACTCGCTGTTCGACAACGGCCGCCGCGGACGCCCCGTCACCGGGCCGGGTAACCGCCCCCTGAAGTCGCTGTCCGACATGCTCAAGGGCAAGCAGGGCCGTTTCCGCCAGAACCTCCTGGGCAAGCGCGTCGACTACTCCGGCCGTTCGGTCATCGTCGTCGGCCCCGAGCTGCAGATGCACCAGTGCGGCCTTCCCTCCAAGATGGCGCTCGAGCTGTTCAAGCCCTTCGTTATGAAGCGCCTGGTCGAGCTCGAGTACTCCAACAACATCAAGGCAGCCAAGCGCGCGGTCGACCGCGGCGCCAGCTACGTGTGGGACGTCCTCGAAGAGGTCATCCGCGAGCACCCCGTGCTGCTCAACCGCGCACCCACCCTGCACCGCCTCGGCATCCAGGCCTTCGAGCCCATCCTGGTCGAGGGCAAGGCCATCAAGCTGCATCCGCTGGTCTGCACCGCCTTCAACGCCGACTTCGACGGCGACCAGATGGCCGTTCACGTGCCGCTGTCCGCTGCCGCCCAGGCCGAGGCCCGCATCCTCATGCTGTCCACCAACAACATCAAGTCGCCCGCCCACGGCCGCCCGCTCACCGTCCCCACGCAGGACATGATCATCGGCCTGTACTACCTCACGGCCGCCCGCGACGGGTTCCCGGGAGAGGGCCGCGCCTTCATCGACTTCGCCGACGCCCGCGCCGCCTACGACGCCCGCGCCGATGTCGACCTGCAGGCCAAGGTGTTCATCCGCCTGGCCGAGGACACCCGTGTGGCCAGCTCGTTCAACGACGTGAAGCTGTGCCGCGCCGGCGAGCGCATCGAGACCACCATCGGCCGCGTGACGTTCAACGACGTGCTTCCCGCCGACTACCCGTTCCTCAACTACGAGATGAACAAGGGCGAGATCAGCCGCCTGGTCGAGGACGTGTGCAACACCTATCCCGACTCGCAGGTCCCGCCGATCCTCGACGGCCTGAAGAGCGCCGGCTTCCACTACGCGACCCGCGCGGGCGTCACCGTGTCGGTGTACGACGCCACCATCCCGCCGTCGAAGGCCGACATCCTGGCCGCCGCCGACGAGAAGGTCGCCGTCATCGACGAAGAGTACGAGATGGGACTCATGTCCTATGACGAGCGCCACCGCCAGATCGTCGACATCTGGAACGAGGCCAACGAAGAGGTCGGCGATGCGATGGCCGAGAACTTCGACAAGTTCAACCCCATCTACATGATGGCGTTCTCCGGCGCTCGAGGAAACATCAAGCAGATCCGCCAGCTGGCCGGTATGCGCGGCCTTATGTCCGACCCGAAGGGCGAGATCATCGACCGCCCCATCAAGGCGAACTTCCGCGAAGGCCTGACGGTTCTCGAGTACTTCATCTCCACCCACGGCGCCCGCAAGGGCCTGGCCGACACCGCGCTGCGCACGGCCGACTCGGGTTACCTGACCCGCCGTCTGGTCGACGTCGCGCAAGACGTCATCATCCGCGAGATCGACTGCGGTACCGTCGACGGCGTGCCCTACAAGATCGCCACCGACAAGGGAGCGCTCGACGAGAACCTCATCGGCCGCTGCCTGCTCGAGGCCGCCGTGTCTCCCGAAGGCGAGGTGCTCCTCGAGGCGGGTTCCTACATCTCGTCCATGAAGGAGCTCAAGCGCCTGGCCGACGCGGGCCTCGACGAGGTCATCATCCGCACGGTCATGACCTGCCACGCGCATGACGGCGTCTGCCAGAAGTGCTACGGCTGGGATTTGGCCACGGCGCGCCCGGTCAACATCGGCACGGCGGTCGGCATCATCGCCGCCCAGTCCATCGGCGAGCCCGGCACGCAGCTCACCATGCGTACGTTCCACACCGGCGGCGTCGCGGGCGACGACATCACCCACGGTCTGCCCCGCGTCCAGGAGCTGTTCGAGGCGCGCAAGCCCAAGGGCCTCGCGGTTCTCGCCGAGATCGCCGGCACGCTGCAGATCTCGGGTGACAAGAACCAGAAGATCCTCACCATCCACGACCAGGAGGGCAATTTCCGCGAGTACGAGGTTTCCGCGCGCGCCCAGATGCAGCCCGGCGTGGTCGATGGGTGCGAGGTCAAGGTGGGCCAGCAGCTCACGCGCGGTTCGGTGAACCCGCACGACCTTCTGCGCCTCACCGACCCGAACACCACGCTGCGCTACATCGTCAGCCAGGTCCAGGGCGTCTACGTGTCCCAGGGCGTCGACATCAACGACAAGCACATCGAGGTCATCGCGCGTCAGATGCTGCGCAAGCTCACGGTGCTCGATTCGGGCGATTCCAACTACCTGCCCGGTCGCCAGGTCAACCGCTACGAGTTCCAGGACGAGGCCAACCAGCTCATCGCCGAGGGGAAAGAGCCCCCGGTGGGCCAGCCTCTGCTGCTGGGCATCACCAAGGCGTCGCTGGCCACCGACTCGTGGATGTCGGCCGCATCGTTCCAGGAGACCACCAAGGTGCTCACCGACGCCGCCATCGAGGGTAAGGTGGACAACCTGCGCGGCCTGAAGGAAAACGTCATCATCGGCAAGCCCATCCCCGCGGGCACCGGCCTGAAGCGCTACCGCAACTCCGCGCTCACCTACAAGGGCCGTCCCGTCGGCGCGCCTTCGGGCGACGCCCTGCCCGAGTACGCTCCCGACGCCTTGCGCGACATCGAGGAGATGCTTCCCCAGCCTCAGGACTGGTCGCTTGACAGCGAGGGCTACCTCATGGGCGGCGGTTACGGCGGCTACTACGGCGGTTTGGGCGGCCATCGCGGCGTTCAGCTCACCGACGAGGAGGCCCGCCTGTACATCTACGACGATCTGGGCGTGTCCCAGCGTTGGGCAAACAAGTTCTCCGAGGCGGGCATCGAGACCGTGGCCGATCTGGTGGGCCGCACCGAAGACGACCTGCTGCGCATCGAGGGCATCGGCGCCAAGGCGATCGAGGAGCTGAAGGAAGGCCTTGCCCAGCACGACCTTTCCAGCGTGATCGAGGAGGAGCTGGCCGCTACGAGCGACGACATGAGCCAGCTGCTCGACATGGTGTTCTCGCCCGACGACAACATCCTCATCGGCGGCGATTCGCCCGCGACGTTCTCCACCGAAGGGGAGGACATGCTGGGCGAGGCCCTGCCGCCGCGCTCGTACACGCGCAACCTCGAAGAGCTCGACGCGCTTCTGGGGTCGATGGATTCCTACGGGTTCGGAATCACCAGCCGCGAGGACGAAGAGGCGTCTAACGCCGAACAGTCCCAGGCCGCCGGCTCCGAAGAGGAATAAGGCGCTTGACGGCATAGCATACGGGGGTGTCCGCAAGGGCGCCCCCGCTGTTTTACGGGATGCGGGCACCGAGGAAAGCGAGGAGCGACGATGTCTGCGAAAACCTACATTCCCCAAGGAGAGCAATCGGCTCCGTCGCAGATAGGCGCGACACTCGAAGCGCTCGCGTCCTCCATAGCCGAGCGCCATCGCGCCGCCGATGCGGGCAGCTACACCTACCGGCTGCTGTCGGGCGGGGTCGACGAGGTGCTGAAGAAGGTTATGGAGGAGGCGGGGGAGGTCGCGCTTGCGGCCAAAGACGCCCAGGCGGCCGCATCGGCGGTGCGCGCGCACGAGGGCGCGGCGTCGGTTCCCGATCGGATGAAGGGCGCTCTGGCCGACTCGGCGGACGCCGCATGCGATCATCTGCGCTACGAGGCCGCCGACGTCGTGTATCATCTTTTGGTCGTGCTCGAGCGCTTCGGCATCGGCCTGGACGAGTTCGCAGCCGAGCTGAACAGCCGCATGACCGAATCGGAGCGTCCGCGCGGCGGCGCCCTGATCATGCCCGACCATGTCAAAAGGGGGAAGTAATGGCGCGTTTGTTTGGAACCGACGGCGTGCGAGGTGTCGCGAACACCGAGCTCACCTGCGATCTGGCGTTCAAGCTGGGTCAGGCGGCCGCGGTGTTTCTGGGCGGCAGCATCGTGATCGGCAAGGATACCCGCCTGTCGGGCGATATGCTCGAGGCCGCGGCGGCGGCCGGCATCATGAGCGGGGGGGGTACGGCGCTTCTGGCGGGAGTCATCCCCACGCCGGGCGTCGCGCTGCTCGTGCGCGAGCTGAGGGCCGACGGCGGTATCGTGATCTCGGCTTCCCACAACCCGCCCGAGTACAACGGCATCAAGCTGTTCGATGCTCAGGGCTACAAGCTTCCCGACGAGGTGGAGGACCGCATCGAGGCCTTCATCGCCGCCGGCGGGATCTCGCCCGAGACCGCATCAGACGACCTGCCGCTTCCCGCGGGGGACCGCGTGGGGGTCGCGGTCCGCGTCGACGAGGCCCTCGAGATCTACGTGAACCATGCGGTCGACAGCGTGCGCAGCCAGGGGATCGACTTTTCCGGGATGCACATCGCGCTCGATGCGGGCCACGGCGCGTCTGCGCTGACGAGCGCGCTGGCCTTCGAGCGCCTGGGTGCGCGCGTGACGGTGATCAACGACGACTTCAACGGCGTCGACATCAACGTGGGATGCGGGTCGACGCACCTCGAACCCCTCCGCGCACTTCTGGCGGAGTCGGGCGCCGACATCGGGGTCGCCCACGACGGGGACGCCGACCGCGTGATGCTCATGGCTCCCGACGGTTTCGAGATCGACGGCGATTTCGTCGAGGCGGTGTGCGCGCTCGACATGCGCGAACGCGGGATCCTGGCGCGCAACACCGTGGTTTCCACCGTGATGTGCAACCTCGGGTTCGTCCGGGCCATGGAGGCAAACGGCATCGAGGTGGTCCAGACCGCGGTGGGCGACCGGTACGTGCTCGAGGAGATGCGCGCGCAGGGCTACAGCATCGGCGGCGAGCAGTCGGGCCATATGATCCTGCTCGACCACAACACCACCGGCGACGGCCTCATGACGGCCTGCCAGTTCATCGCGGCGGTGATCAGGTCGGGCAAGCCGGTTTCCGAGGCGGTCAAGGTCATGGAGCGCTATCCCCAGGCGCTGGTGAACGTGCGCGTGCGCGACAAGCATGCGCTCGCGGGCAACGAAGCGGTGCGCCGCGAGATCGAGGCGGTCGAGTCCGAGCTGGGAGATACCGGCCGGGTGCTGGTGCGCACGAGCGGCACCGAGCCGCTGGTGCGCGTGATGGTCGAGGCCGCCGACGCCGGGGCCGCCGACGATGCGGCCAACCGCATCGCCGCGGTGGTTGAACGCGAGCTGTAGACGCGGTAATCTGGGACAAGGCGTTTCAAACGGGAAGGGGGAGAAGTGGTCACGATCTTTTGGTTCGAGGTTCCGATGACGGTGCTCTGGGTGATCTCGTTCGCGGTCGTGCTGCTGATCGTCCTTTTCATCATCAAGGGGTTCATCGAGGAGATGAGGCGCTAGGAAGCGGGCCCCTTGGCTGTTGCATGTCGTCGAACGCCCTCGGTCCTGAGGGCGTTCGCTTCTGATGGAGAAGGCGTTTCACCCCGTTCAGAGCCCATGCGGCAGGTAAAATCCAGGTAGTGTTTCGCAGCGGACGCGCGTTTCCGCTGAACGATATTGAGCGAGGTAGCATGCCCTTCGATGGTCCGAATTCCGAAGACCGGTTCCGCCGCGCCCCGGCCTCGCGCGCAAACCGTTCGCGCGCGGCGGCCCGTGCGCCCTTCGATGCGCCCTCCCATGCCGCGATCGAGGTTCGCAAGAAGCGCAACGCGTGGAACTACGTGTTCTACATCGCCTTGGTGGTGTTCGTTATCTCCGCCGTCGCGCTGGGCGCGCTGGTGTTCAGCTATTGGCAGGGCCAGCAGGTCTACCGCGGCGTGGCCGAGGCGTCGGGGCTCGAGGCGAGCGACATCACCGAGCAGACCGAGATCGAGCGGATCGAAGTGGACTGGGATCGGCTGCTGGCCATCAATCCCGACACCGTCGCCTGGATCTACATCCCCGGAACCAACGTGAACTACCCGGTGGTCCAGGGCAAGGACAACGATTTCTGGCTGAACCACGACTTCGAGGGCAAAAACGGCTGGCTGGCCCAGTTCGGCACCATCTTCCAGGAGTACCGCAACTCGAAGAACTTCGCTGACGAGGCCAACTTCATGTTCGGGCACCATCTCAACGACGGCTCGATGTTCTCGGCGATCGACGCGATGAAGGACAGGGAGAAGTTCGAGTCCTCGCGCACCGTCTACATCCTCACCCCGCAGGGCAACTACCGGCTGCGCACGTTCGCGCTCCTGCATGTGGATGCCGACGACCTGCTGGTGCAGCCGACGTTCGAGTCGCCGCAGCTTTTCGCCGATTACATCCAGGACAAGATGAACCGCTCGCTGTTCTCGCCGCGCGACGTCGCGGCTCCCAGCGAGATGCGCAAGGTGTTCGCGTTCTCCACGTGCGACAACCTTCCCCAAAACGGGCGCTACGTCCTGTACGCCTATGTTGAGGAGTCGACGGTGGCCGGCGCGAGTGCCGGAAGCGGCGATGGGGACGCGGCGGCGTTCGACGAGGCCTCCGCGGCGGCTTCGGCGGCGGCCGGTCAAAGGGCCGAGGCCGCGTAAGGCGGCGTTTCCGGATCGAGGGGAGAGGAACGGCAGCATGAGCACAGCGGTGTTTCCCGGGGAGCGCCCCGATCGTCTCGAGGAGGAGTGCGCCGTCTTCGGCGTGTACGCTCCCTGCGACGACGTGGCGCGCATGACGTGCTTCGGCCTCCAGGCCCTGCAGCATCGCGGGCAGGAGAGCGCCGGCATCGCGGTGGGAGACGGCGAGACCATCACGGTCGAGAAGGACCTCGGCCTGGTGACCCAGGTATTCAGCGAGTCGAGCCTCGCGGCCCTCCAGGGGAAGGTCGCAGTCGGGCACGTCCGCTACTCCACCAGCGGCGGAACGAACTGGGAGGCCGCCCAGCCCCATATCTCCGCCATCGACGATGTGCTCATCGCGATGGCGCACAATGGCACGCTGGTGAACACGAAGCGCCTGCGCGCCCAGATCGTGGACGCGGGCATCCAGCTGAGGGCGGGCACCGACAGCGAGGCCGCCGCCAAGCTCATCGGCAAGTTCACCCAGGAAACCCATCATCTGCGCGAAGGCATCCGCAAGACGATGGAGATGATCGAGGGCGCCTACGCCATGGTGCTCGCGAGCCCTGACACCCTCTACGCCTGGCGCGATCCCAGCGGCATCCGCCCTCTGTGCCTGGGCGAGCTTCCCGACGGGCGCGGCTGGGTGGTCGCGAGCGAAACCTGCGGTTTGGACATCGTGGGGGCCCGCTACGTGCGCGACGTGGAGCCCGGCGAGATCATCCGCATCAACGACGAGGGCGTCTTCAGCGAGCGCGGCGTCGAGCCGCGCGCGTATGCGGCCTGCATCTTCGAGTACGTGTACTTCGCCCGTCCCGACTCGGTCCTCGACGGACAGAGCGTCTACCAGGCGCGCCGCAACATGGGCCGCGTTCTGGCCCGCGAGGCCCCCGTCGAGGCCGACCTCGTGCTGGGCGTGCCCGACTCGGGCATCCCCTCGGCCATGGGGTACGCGGCCGAAAGCGGCATCGAGTACGCCGACGGCATCATCAAGAACCGCTACGTGGGCCGCACCTTCATCGCCCCCACCCAAGAGCTTCGCCAGCTGGGCATCCGGCTGAAACTCAACCCGCTGCCCTCGGTGATAGCCGGCAAGCGCCTGGTGGTGATCGACGACAGCATCGTGAGGGGGAACACGTCGAAGAAGCTGGTGGCGATGCTGCGCGACGCGGGCGCGGCCGAGGTGCACCTGCGCATCGTCTCCCCCGAGGTCCTGTGGCCCTGCTTCTACGGCATCGACACCGATACGCGCGAGCAGCTCATCGCGGCGAACATGTCGCACGAGGAGATGCGCTCGTTCATCGGGTGCGATTCTCTGGCGTTCATATCCGTCGAGGGCCTGCGCGCCTCCATTCCCGACGTCAGGACGCCGGGCTTCTGCGAGGCGTGCTTCACGGGGGACTACCCCGTCGAGATACCCGCCTCGACCGCGCGCGACTCGTTCAAGACCAAAGCCGATTTCGCCCGGGATTTCGAGAGGGAGGATGCCGCCCGCCCGCTTGCGCTGGGCTAGCGCGGGGAAGGAGGCGCGCTTCTCGGCCCCGCTCGCAGCGCCCACGAGATCCGATCGCATAAGAGTCCATTTTCGTCGACGAGGAGAACAGATGACCGAAACGAATCCCGCAGCGACTTCGACCACGTACGCCGATGCCGGCGTCGACATCGAAGAGGGCGCCCGCGCGGTCGACGCCATCAAAGGATACGTGCACGAAACCTACCGCCCTGAGGTCATCGGCGACATCGGCGGATTCGGCGGGCTGTTTTCCATAGCCGCCGCCAAGAGCATGGCCGATCCGGTGCTGGTCTCGGGCACCGACGGCGTAGGAACCAAGCTGAAGGTCGCCCAACGCCTGGGAAGGCACGACACGGTGGGCATCGACCTGGTGGCCATGTGCGCCAACGACATCCTCGCCACCGGCGCCGAGCCGCTGTTCTTCTTGGACTACGTCGCGGTCGGGAAGCTCGATTCGGCTGCGATGGCGCAGATCGTTTCCGGTATCGCCGAAGGATGCAAGCAGGCGGGCTGCGCGCTTGTCGGCGGCGAGATGGCCGAGCATCCCGGCGTGATGGACCCGGACGACTACGACCTGTCGGGATTCTGCGTGGGCATCGTCGACCGACCCTCGATGCTCGATCCCGAATCGGTTGCGCCGGGCGACGCTTTGGTGGGCATCCCCTCGACGGGGATCCACTCCAACGGCTACTCGCTCGCGCGCAAGGTGTGCATCGAGGGCGCAAGCGACGAGGAGCTGCGCGCGCCGCTCGACGAGCTGGGCGGCATGAGCCTGCTCGAGGCGCTCCTCGTTCCCACGCGCATGTACGTGAAGGCCGTGAGGTCCGTCCTGGAGGCGTGCCCGGGCGCGGTCCGCGCGCTCGCCCACATCACCGGCGGCGGCATCACCGAGAACCTGAACCGCGCGCTGAACGGGCGCACCGATGCGTCGGTCGCCCTGGGTTCCTGGGAGGTTCCGCCTATCGTGCGCTACGTCTGCAAACGGGCCGGCCTCGGCGAGGACGAGGCGCTCAAGACCTTCAACATGGGCCTGGGGATGATCCTCATCGTCGATCCGGAGCGCGTGGCCGACGTGAAGGCCGCGCTGAAGCGGGCCGGGGAAGAGGGCTTCGAGGTCGGATCGGTCGTCGAGGGCGCCGGCGTGGTTCGCTACGAGAACCGCGGCGCGCTGCTCCCGTAGAGGCGCGCCCGCGAACGCGCGAGCCTGCCATGTGCAATGGAAAACGGCGGAAAGGGGATTGCAGTGTCTGAGAAACTCAAGATCGGCGTCCTGGTTTCGGGAAGCGGCACCAATTTGCAGGCCATCCTGGACGAGTCGAGTGACGGCCTTCCCGTCGAGGTGGTGAAGGTGGTGTCGTCCCGCCCCGACGCCTACGGCATCGAGCGCGCACGGGCGGCGGGCATACCCGTGGTATGGCTTAACCGCGAGGCCTATGCCGATCCCATCGCCGCCGACCGCTTCATCGCCAAGGAGCTGGCCGACGCGGGTGCGCAGTACGTGGTCATGGCCGGCTACATGCGCAAGGTGACGCCCGTGCTGCTGGAGGCGTTTCCCAACCGCGTGGTGAACCTCCATCCCGCGCTGCTGCCTGCGTTCAAGGGGGCGCACGCCATCCAGGACGCGTTCGACGCCGGCGTCAAGGTGACGGGCGTCACCGTTCATTTCGCAAACGAGGATTACGATCGCGGGCCCATCATCGCGCAGCGGCCCGTCGCGGTGCGCGAGGGCGACACGGTAGACGACCTCGCCGCGCGCATCCACGACATGGAGCACCTGCTGTACCCCGAGGTCCTGGGGATGATCGCGCAGGGCCGCGTGCACGTCACCCCCGAAGGGAAGGTGAGCGTCGATGCGTAGGGAAGCCCTCGAATCCGTTATCGCCTCCCTTGAGCGGGGCGAGGCGCCCGCGCTTGCGCTCGAGGACGTCCCGGCGTTCTCGAAAGGACGCCCCCATATCGACGCTGCGGCGCTCGAAGGGCTGGTCGGTTCGCTGACCGAAGACGACCTCCCCACGTTTCGCCGGGCGCTTCGGGCCATCGACGAGGGCGACCTGGCCTGGCTGGGCTTCAAGCTGGTGTTCGACGGGGATGCCGCGGTGTCCAACGTCGATAACGAGGTCACCAAGAAGTACGGCGAGCAGGGTTCGGCCGACGGGCGGCCCCTCGTGTTCTTCTGCAACGACGCGAAAGAGGTCGTCTGCTCGCGCGCGTACTCGCCGCGCGATCTGTTCCAGATGAAGGACGTCACCCGGGGCCCGTCGATGCATACCGAGCAGTTCGACGGCCTCACCTGGGCAAGCGTCCCTCTGTTCGACGCTGTGCGCGTGTGGCTTCTGGGTGCTTCCGACGTCGCCAGCTATCTGGCGCGTTACGCGGGCCAGGTGGGCTTCGACGTGACGGTGGTCGACTACGATCCCGCGTTCATCTCGGCCGAGCGCTTCCCCGACGCCCACCGCATCGTGCTGGAGGGGGAGGGCTTCTCCCAGATCGAGAGCCTTGAAGCCGATCCCGCCGACTACGTCTGCGTGCTGACGCGCGGGCATATGCACGATCCCGAGAGCTGCGTGTGGGCGCTGCGGCACGGCGTGCACTACGTGGGCATGATGGGCTGCAAGGGGAAGAACGAGACCGTCCACGACCTGGTGATCGCGGGCGGCGCGACCGAGGCGCAGTGGGAGTCGGTCAAGCGGCCCATCGGGTTGAGCTTCGGGGCGAAGACCCCCGCCGAGCTGGCCATCGCCATCGTCGCCGAGCTGATCGACGTTCGGTATCGGCAGCGCTACAGCGAGGAGGCGCGCGAGAGGCACGAGCGCAGCCTCGGGCGGCTCTAGGCAGCCGCAAGCATTGGTTTTCCGCCCGCGGTTGCGCGGGTGAATCGTATCGGTTGAGCAGGATGACGCAGGGGAAAGAGGGAACAGTGAGCGATCCTCAAGTGAAGCGGGTGCTGATGTCGGTGACCGACAAGACGGGCGCGGCGGAGTTCGCCCGCGCGCTGTCCGATGAGTTCGGGGCGCAGATCGTCTCGACGGGCGGAACGGCCCGCGTTCTGGCCGAGGCCGGGGTGCCGGTTACCGAGATCGACGAGGTCACCAAGTTTCCCGAGATGATGGGCGGGCGCGTGAAGACGCTGCATCCGGCGGTCCACGGCGGCTTGCTCGCACGGCGCGACGATGCCCAGCATATGGCCCAGGCGGCCGAGCACGGCATCGAGATGATCGACATGGTGGTCGTGAACCTCTATGCGTTCGAGAAGACCGTGGCTTCGGGCGCCGATTTCGCCACCTGCATCGAGAACATCGACATCGGGGGGCCGTCCATGCTGCGCTCCGCCGCCAAGAACTTCGCGAGCGTCGCGGTGGTCACCGACCCGGCAAGCTACGGCGATATCCTGGAGGAGATGCGCGCGAACGGCGGTGCGACGACGCTTGCCACGCGCCGCGCGCTCGCGCTGAAGGTGTTCCAGACCACGAGCGTCTACGACGGCGCGATCTGCGCGTGGATGGAGGGCCGCATCGCGCGGGAGGAGGGCGCATCCGGGTTCTCCGCACCCGACGCCATCAGCCTGTCCGCCCCCAAGCAGCAGGATCTGCGCTACGGCGAGAACCCCCATCAGGCCGCGGCGTTCTACCGCATGCCCACCGCATCGCCCCACTCGCTGGCAAACGCCCGCCAGCTCAACGGGAAGCCGCTTTCCTACAACAACATCCTCGACACCGATGCGTGCTGGGCGCTCGCGCGCGAGTTCGACGAGCCCGCGGTCGTCATCCTCAAGCATCAGAACCCCTGTGGATCGGCGACGGCGACAGACGCCACCGAGGCCTACGACCGCGCGTTCGCATGCGACCCGAAAAGCGCGTACGGCGGCATCATAGCGGTCAACGTCGAAGTGCCCGCGTCTTTGGTCGAGCACATCAACCTGAACAAGCAGTTCGTCGAGGTCATCATCGCCCCCTCGTTCTCGGAGGGCGCGCTGGAGCTCCTGCGCGCGAAGGCGAACCTGCGCGTGCTCGAAACCGGCGGCATCGACGCGACCGACGATATCGAGATGCGCACCGTGGACGGCGGCCTGCTGGTGCAAGACGTCGACCGCGTGACCGAGGACCCCGCTTCGTTCACCGTTGCGACCAAGCGCAAGCCCACCGACCGGGAGCTCGACGACCTTCTGTTCGCCTGGCGCGTGGTGAAGGGCGTGAAGTCCAACGCCATCTTGGTGGCGAAGGACCGCGCGGGCCTGGGCATGGGTCCCGGTCAGCCCAATCGCGTCGATTCGGCGCAGCTGGCGTGCGATCGGGCGCACGAGGCATGCGGGCGGCTGGGGATATCCCCGGAGGGTCTCGTGGCGGCTTCGGACGCGTTTCTTCCCTTTGCCGATAACGTAGAGACGTTCCATGCGCGCGGCATCACCGCTATCATCCAACCGGGCGGATCTATTCGCGACGACGAATGCGTCGAGGCGTGCGATCGGCTCGGCATCGCCATGGTGTTCACGGGGCGGCGCCACTTCAAGCATTAGGAACGAGAGGTCGGCTTTGAAGCCAAACGTCAGCATCCGCACGCTCTTGATGGGCGTCGTCATCATAATCGTGCTCGCTGTGGTCCTGCTGCGCGGCGACCAGCTGGTCGAGCTTGCCGAGACCATGAAACAGGGCTCCATGATCCCCCTGGTGGTCGCGCTCGCCATCCAGCTGGGCAAGTACTTCCTCCAGTCCATCGCCTACACCTACGCGTTCGACGCGGTGGGCGAGAAGTACTCGGCCAGAAACACGCTTCCCTTGGTGTTCGGCACGTTTTTCATGAACACGGTGGCGCCCTCGGCCAACCTCGCGGGCATCACGCTCGTGGTCGACGACGCCCGCCGGCGCGGCATCGATTCGGGCAAGGCGGGTTCGGCGGCGCTGCTCATGCAGATCACCATCGACACGGGTTTCGCCGTCATCATCCTCGTGGGCTTCAGCGCCGTGGCGCTGACGGTGGGCATCCCCCTGGGGTGGTTCGCGCTGGTGCTGATCGACTTGGCCGTGGTGTCGGCCATGGTGGGCGTCTTGTTTTTAGGGCGTATCAACATCGATCTGCTGAAGGGTATTCTGGGAAGGGCCGACAGGCTGGTGACCAAGCTGCGCGCCCTTATGAAGCGCGACCCCCTCAAGCCCTGGGTCGATCGGACCGCCGAGTCGTTTGCCGAGGCGGCCGGCCTCATCGTGGCCAACCCGAAGCCCACGCTCATGTCGCTGGTCTGCTCGATCGGGGCCAGCGTGTGCGAGCTGGCGTGCTTCGTGCTGGTGGGGATCGGGTTCGGCGTGGACAGCATCCAGGCTCTGGTGTGCGGATACGTGGTGGCGACCCTGTTCGCCATGTTCTCGCTCACGCCCCAGGGCGTGGGTTTCGTCGAGACCGCGGTGACGGTGGCGTTCACGACGTTCGGCGAGTCCTCGGCGGCGGGCCTGTCGATCGGTTTGGTCTACCGTTCCATCGTGTTCTGGATGCCCTTCCTCATCGGCGCGGTCCTGATACAGATGACCTCGACGTTCAAGGGCGAGAAGGTGCTCACGGCATCGAAGGACGTCGATCTTATCCCCGAGCTCATAGACGACGTTTTCGAAGGATCGGGATCCGCGCCGTCCGAGGACGCCGCCCCTCCTTCCTCTCCGAAGCGATAACCTGCGTCGCACGCGGCCTCCCTCAAAACTCTACTTTCAACCCCCGTGCTCATGTGCTATCATTTCAGCCGCTGTTAATCGGCACAACGGGTTGTGGCTCAGCTTGGTAGAGCGCTGCGTTCGGGACGCAGAGGCCGCAGGTTCAAATCCTGTCAACCCGACCATGGTTATGGAAGGGGATGTTGTTACACGTGCAGCATCCCTTTTTCTATAGCAGGTGCGTCGCATCCCATCGAGCGGCGCGCATCGTGAAAGGCTATTGGAGGCTATCGTGAAACTTTTTGGTCTGGGTGTGCCCGAGCTGGTCATCATCCTTCTGGTCGTGCTCCTCATCTTCGGCCCCAAGCAGCTCCCCAAGCTGGGCAGCGCGATCGGCAAATCCGTCAAGGGACTCCGATCAGGTATGAAGGAGGTCCAAGAGGAGATCTCCGAGGATCTGGACGACGAGAAGCCCGAGGTTGACGAGGCGGTCGAAGAGGCCCCCAAGAAGACGGTGAAGAAGGTCGTCAAGTCCAAGGAATCTACCGAAGCGTAGTTCCCGGTACGAACCATCTGCGGTGCGCGCCGAAGGGTACGCACCGTTTTTTCATGTAGGCTCCGCTGCGGCGGAACACGGCCGCGCGGCCGTTCATCGAAAGCAGGACATCATGGCTAGCGAGAATCTGATCCTCACGCCCGAAGGACGCGCGAAGCTCGAAGACGAGCTGCATTACCTCGAAACCGAGAAGCGCGCCGAGATCGGCGAGCGCATCAAGGTCGCCCGCGAGTTCGGCGACATCTCCGAGAACTCCGAGTACGACGACGCCAAAAACGAGCAGGGCATGGTCGAGGCGCGCATTTCCGAGATCAACCACATCCTGTCGGAGGCCACGGTCGTCGACGCGCCGAAGCGCTCCAACAAGGTGAACATCGGATCGACCGTCCACGTCAGCTTGAACGGCTCCGAGCGCGTGTTCACCATCGTGGGCGCAGCCGAAGCCTCCGTCGCCGACGGGCGCATCTCCAACGAGTCCCCGGTCGGCTCTGCGCTCATCGGCCGCAAAAAGGGCGATTCGGTCACCACCGTCGGCCCCACCGGCCGCGAGATCGTGATGGAGATCGTCAAGATCGAGCATTAAACCGTCGGGGCGCGGGCCGCTCCGAAGCACTTCCACACGGCGGCGCGGCTTTTCCAGCTCGCGCCGTCGCGTCGTTTTGAACCGAGAGGGAACACCATGGCTGAATTTGAGAACGCTTCGCCCGAGGGAACGGATCAGGCCGCCGGCCCGGATGGGGCCGCCGGCTCCGCGCAGGATGCCCAGAGTGCCTGCCAGGTTATCGAGGACGATCCCGTCGAGGTTCGCAAGAACAAGCGCTCCGCCCTCATCGCGGCGGGCGAAAACCCCTACGGCCACGCCTTCGACTACACCGATCACGTCGCCGATCTCGAGGGACGTTACGGCCACCTGGGCGACGGGGATTCCACCGAGGATGCGGTGGCGGTCGCGGGCCGCGTGATGGCCAAGCGCGTGCAGGGCAAGATCACGTTTCTCACCCTGCGCGATACGACCGGTGACATCCAGCTGTTCTGCCGGATCAACGCGCTGGGCGACGAGGCGTACGCCGAACTCAAGGACCTCGACCTGGGCGACTGGATGGGCGCGTTCGGCACGGTCATGCGCACCCGCCGCGGCCAGCTCTCGGTTGCCGTCGAGCGCTTCGAGCTGCTCAGCAAGTCGATCCGCCCGCTTCCCGAGAAGTTCCACGGGCTTTCCAACAAAGAGGTGCGCTACCGTCAGCGCTACGTCGACCTCGTGGTGAACCCCGAGGTGCGCTCGACGTTCGAGAAGCGCTTCAAGATCATATCGGCCATCCGCCGCTACATGGAGGACAACGGTTTCTACGAGGTCGAGACCCCCATCCTCCACGCCATTCCCGGCGGTGCCAACGCGCGCCCCTTCGAGACGCACCATAACGCGCTCGATCGCGAGTTCTACCTGCGCATCGCCACCGAACTGCACCTGAAGCGCCTTCTGGTGGGCGGGTTCGAGCGCGTGTTCGAGATCGGGCGGCAGTTCCGCAACGAGGGCATGGATCCGTACCACAACCCCGAGTTCACCACGATGGAGGCCTATCAGGCGTTCACGGACCTCGAGGGCATGAAGCGGCTCACCCGCGGCTTCGTGCAGGCGGCCGCGCTCGCTGCGTGCGGGACGCTGAAGGTGAGCTACCAGGGTCAGGAGATCGACCTGGGAGGGGAGTGGCGCGACGCGAGCATGACCGAGCTCATCAACGAGCGCATCGCCGAGCCCGTCGACGTTTCCATGGACCGCGCCGAACTGGTGCGCATCGCGCGGGCCAACGGCGTGGGCCAGATCGAAGACGCGTGGGGCAACGGCAAGATCATCGGCGAGCTGTTCGAAGCCGTGGTCGAGGATACGCTCGTGCAGCCCACCTTCGTGTGCGATCACCCGCTCGAGGTGTCCCCGCTTGCGAAGAAGAAAGAGGACGACCCCGCCCTCACCCAGCGCTTCGAGCTGTTCATCTGCGGTCACGAGTACGCCAACGCCTTCAACGAGCTGAACGACCCGATCGACCAGGCCGAGCGGTTCCGCGCCCAGGTGGAGGCGAAGGATCTGGGAGACGACGAGGCCATGGGCTACGACGCGGACTACATCCGCGCCCTCGAGTACGGGATGCCGCCCGCAGGCGGCGTCGGCATCGGCATCGACCGTTTGGTCATGCTGCTCACCGACTCGGAATCCATCCGCGACGTGCTGCTGTTCCCCCATATGAGGAACGAAGCGCTCTAAATTGCCCGACGACGGGTCGGCCGCCTCGCCGATCGGGCGGCCGACCCGGGTTTGAAAAGCTGCGGGAAGGCGGTTTTTCCGCGCTACCGGTTCTCGATGTTCGAGATGTTCTTCACTTCGATCGAGATCAGGCCGTTCGGTTCGCTGCTGAACTCGATGAAGTCCGAGTTGCGGCTGTATTCGGCGGGAAACGAGATCTCGATGCCGGTGTCGGTGCGGATCTTGTGGGTCTTGGCGACGCGGCGCGCCGTATCCCTTCCCAGGTCGATGCGCGCGGGCAGGTTGCCCTCCTCGGCCGCTTCCCTGAAACGGCGCTTCATCTCGGCGTTGTCGCCGAACGCCTCCTCACCCAGCTTGTCGAGGTCGAACCCGTCGCCATCGCCGGACCCTTCCTGCACGCAGGCCTTCGCCTTCGACACGGCGAGCGCGGCGTTCGAGCCGTACTCTTTCGCCACCGCCTCGACCGTTTCGGTCACCTGGGAGAAGGTTTCCCTTCCCGATGCCGCGGTCGAGCACTGCAAAAGGCCGTCGGCCAGAAGCCAGCGGTCCTCTCCGGCGATCCGGCGCTTCCTGTCCGAGATCTCGATCTTGCCGCTTCGCAGGTCGATCAGGGCGTATGACTGCACTTTCTGCGAAGGGTTGGGAAGGATCGCGTAGCGCCGCGCGATGTCGGTGCGCCCGCCGCCTCCCACCTCGTGCATGTAGGCCTGCTTGATCTCGAAGAGGAAGATGCCGAAGAAGCGCCGCGCACGCCCGCTGAACGCGGCCGCCGCCTCGGCCTCGCTCGCATCGGCGGCGGGCTGGTCGGGCTCCTCTTCGAAGTCGGCCACCAGCAGGTCGGTCGAGGCGGGGCTGGCCGCGTTCCCAAGCTCCGTTCCCAGGAAGTCCGCTATCTGGGCGGATAGCTCCACGAAGCCGCGCTGGCCGTTCGCATAGCCTTGCAGCTCGTCTGAAAACGCGCTGTCCTCGTAGAAGGTCCCGTGCTGGTTGTCGATGCTTCCCAGCGCCTTTCTCATATGCTTTTCGATGAAGCTGCGCGCGGTTTTCCCCTCGAGGTCGATTTCCTCGCGCGCGATCACGTTGACGGCGGAATCGAAGTCGAATACGTGGATGATCGCGTGGTTGATCTTCATAGCGGACGGCTCTCCTTTTGAAGGCGATGACGGAATGCGGCTCTGAGCGGACAAGCATAGCACGCAACGGCGGCTTGCCGCCCCACCGCGGCGCTGTGGTTTTGCCTTGTTCTCTGGTGTCGGGAAGGTGTCGAATTGGCACTCAAAAATGAAGAGTGCTAGGATTGCAGAAACCTGAAACGACAGAAAGGCAGGTTGCCTGTGTCATTCGAGAAATTCACGGACAAGGCGCGCAAGGTCCTCGTCCTCGCTCAGGACGAGGCGCGCGTCCTTCACCAGCCCTACGTGGGCACCGAGCACCTTCTTTTGGGGCTCATACAGGAAAAAGACGGCCTGGCCGCCCAGGCGCTCCAGAGGCTCAACGTTCAGCACGAGGCGGTGGTCCAGGGCATTCGCCAGGTAGTCACCATCGACGCCGACGCCGACGTGTCCGGGCACCTCTCGTTCACGCCGCGCGTCAAGCGGGTCCTCGAAAACGCGCTGCGCGAGGCCATGCAGATGGGTCAGAGCTACATCTCCACCGAGCACCTGCTGCTGGGCATCGTGCGCGAGGGAGAGGGCACGGCGCTCAGCGTGCTGTCCCGCCTGAACGTTTCGGGCGACGACATCCGCGGCGCCCTGAACGACCTGGTGGGCCAAAGCCCGGTGTATGCCGGGCGCAACCCCTTCGTGCAAGATCCCCAGAAGGGCGATTCCCCGTTGAAGGAGTTCGGCACCGACCTCACCAAGAAGGCGCGCGAGGGAAAGCTCGACCCGGTCATCGGGCGCGCCGGCGAGATCGAGCGCATCATGCAGACGCTCTCGCGGCGCCAGAAGAACAACCCGCTGCTGATCGGCGAGCCCGGCGTGGGCAAAACCGCCGCAGTCGAGGGCTTGGCGCAGCTCATCGTATCGAACCAGGTGCCCGATATCCTGCGGGACAAGCGCGTGGTGACGCTCGACCTCTCTGCGCTCGTGGCGGGGTCGAAGTACCGTGGCGAGTTCGAGGACCGTTTGAAGAAGGTCGTGCGCGAGGTCGCCGATGCGGGCGACATCATCCTGTTCATCGACGAGATCCACACGCTCATCGGAGCGGGTTCGGCCGAAGGGTCCATCGACGCCGCAGCCATCCTCAAGCCGCCCCTGTCCCGCGGCGAGATCCAGGTGATCGGCGCCACCACCATCGACGAGTACCGCAAGCACTTCGAGAAGGACTCGGCCCTCAACCGCCGATTCCAGCCGCTTACGGTGGGCGAGCCCAACGAAGAGCAGGCCATCCGCATCATGGAGGGGCTGCGCGACCGCTACGAGGCCCATCACCGCGTGCACTTCACCGACGAGTCGCTCCATGCGGCGGTCAAGCTGTCGAACCGCTACATCCAGGACCGCTTCCTTCCCGACAAGGCCATCGACGTGCTCGACGAGGCCGGCGCGCGCATGCGCATCCGCAACATGACGCTTCCCCCCGAGCTGCACGAGCTGGACGAGGAGCTGCGCTCGGTCAAGGCGCGCAAGGAAGAGGCGATCGCCGCCCAGGATTTCGAGGAGGCGGCGCGCCTGCGCGATGAAGAGGGCCAGCTCAAGCAGAAGCGCGACGAAGCGCGGCAGAGGTGGGAGGACGAGTCCTCCAAAACCGTGCAGGAGGTTACGGTCGAAGACATCGCCGACATCGTCTCCCAATCCACCGGCGTGCCCGTGTCGAACCTCACGGAAGCCGAGACCGAGAAGCTCCTGCGCATGGAGTCGGTGCTGCACGAACGCGTCATCGGCCAGGACGAGGCCGTTACGGCGCTGTCCAAGGCCATCCGCCGCAGCCGCGCGGGCCTGAAGGACCCCAAGCGCCCCAGCGGCTCGTTCATCTTCCTGGGCCCGTCGGGCGTGGGCAAGACCGAGCTCGCCAAGACGCTCGCCGAGTTCCTGTTCAACAGCGAAGAGGCGCTGCTGAGCTTCGATATGTCCGAGTACATGGAGAAGCATACGGTGTCGCGCCTGGTCGGCTCGCCCCCCGGTTACGTCGGCTACGACGAGGGCGGCCAGCTCACCACGGCGGTTCGCCAGAGGCCCTATTCGGTGCTGCTGTTCGACGAGATCGAGAAGGCCCATCCCGACGTGTTCAACATCCTGCTCCAGATCCTCGAAGAGGGTCGCCTGACCGACGGGCAGGGGCGCACGGTCGATTTCCGCAACACCGTCATCATCATGACGTCGAACGTGGGCGCGCGCGAGATCGCCTCCACGCAAACGCTCGGCTTCAGCGCCGACGCGGGGGCCGGCTTGTCGGACAAGGAGATCCAAGGCCGCGTTATGAGCGAGCTCAAGAAGCTGTTCAGACCCGAATTCCTGAACCGTCTGGACGAGATCATCGTCTTCAAGTCGCTTACCGAAGACCAGATCGTCCGCATCGTCCGCCTCATGATCGACGATCTGCGCGAGCGCATGATCGCGCAGGGGATGTCCGTCAACCTCAGCGACGAGGCGTGCAGGCTCATCGCCAAGGAGGGTACCGACAAGACGTTCGGGGCGCGTCCCTTGCGCCGCGCCATCCAGCGCATGCTGGAAGACCGTCTTTCCGAGGAGATCCTCGAAGGCGTCTGGGCTCCGGGCGATATCGTGGAGGTCGATGCCGAGGGCGGAGAGCTGGTCTTTGCGCGCGGTACCGGCGAGATTCCCGCCCCTCGGAAGCGCGACAGCATCGCGCGGGAGGCAGAGACGCTGCTCAAGGGCTACAACCTGGGCAACGCGAGCGTCCCTTCGGGCGGCCTGCTCTCCGGCGGTGCGGCTGACTAGGCAATATGAGGCGCTTCGACGCGGGGTCGGCGCGCATGGAGGCGGGAAAGCTTCCGCTTGCAGGCCGATACCTCGAACGGATGGTGCGCTGAGCAGCGGTTTTCAGTACGGAGACCGGGGGCGGGAAGCTCTCGGCCTCCGTCTTTCGATTCATGGCTTTAGCCTGCGCTGCGCGATGCGGGTGGCCATGATTCGCCATGTCCGCCGGAAGCGCCGTCACCGACCGGTGTTGTGAGATAATCTCTATCAAACGTCGTTTTCGCTGGATGCCGGCCGTGCGCGGTCGGTTCCGGCGTGTGAGAAAAAGGGGCTGGTATGGCGAACACGGTCGATCCGGTTTATGCGCCGCAGGGTCTCCGCGAGCCGCACATCGTTTCCTCAGGTCTGAGAAGCGACCTGTTCACCGAGGCCATGTCCGGTCTCGAGGGGAAAATGGACAAAAACCCCCGAACCGCCGCGATCATCTTGGCGGGGGGAACGGGGGAGCGCTTCGGCCAGATAGGCGGAAAGCAGCTGGTCGAAATCGCCGGAAAGCCGGTTCTTACCTGGTCGGCGGAATCGTTCGACGCGGTAGGGGACATCGGGCTCATCGTCGTGGTGTGCCCGCAGGACCGCATCGACGAGTACCTGCGCCGCGCCATCGATCCCTTCCCGTTCGTCACGCCGGTCGTGATCGCCCCTGCGGGGGCGACGCGCCAGGAAAGCGCTTTTTCGGGGCTGGAGCTGGTTCCCGACGACTTCGAGTACGTTGTTCTGCACGACGGGGCCAGACCCCTGGTCACACCCGATCTCATCGAGCACACCATCGCCACGGTGAAGGGCAACATCGACTGCGATGGGGCCGTGGTGGCCCATCCGTCGGTCGACACGCTGAAGATCGTGGAGAACGGCGTCATCGTGGGGACGCCCGATCGCACGGTGTTCTGGAACGCTCAGACCCCCCAGGTTTTCCGCACGGGGATCTATCGCCGCGCCCATTCGGCGGCGCTGTCAGAAGGGTTCGTCGGCACCGACGATTCGTCGCTCATCGAGCGCTTGGGCGGTCACATACTGGTGGTCGAGGGGACGCGCGACAACATCAAGCTCACCGTTCCCGAAGACTACGAGCTGCTCAGCGCTGCGGTGATGCGCCTGTTTGGGATGAAGGGGTGACCATGTCCGATTTCAGCTGCCTGCGCATCGGCCAGGGGATGGACGTCCATGCGCTCGTCGAAGGCCGCAAGTGCATCATCGGCGGCGTCGACATCCCCTTCGACAAGGGGCTGCTCGGCCATTCGGATGCCGACGTGCTGGCCCATGCGGTAAGCGACGCGCTTTTGGGCGGCGTGCGCGGCGGGGACGTGGGAAAGCTCTTTCCCGATACCGATCCCGCCTACGAAGGGGCGGATTCCATGGTCCTGCTTGCCCGCGTTGCGCGCTACGTGAGCGAACAGGGCTACGACATCCTCGACGTCGATTCCGTCATCGCGGCCCAAGCCCCTAAGATGGCGCCGCATCGCGAGGCCATGCGGCGCAACCTCGCCCAGGCGATGGGCATCCCGGTCGAAAACGTCGGGGTCAAGGCCACTACCACCGAACATCTGGGGTTCGAGGGCCGGGGAGAGGGGATATCCGCCACGGCGGTCGCCTTGCTGTGCAAAACGTCTTCCCAGCGGTAATGGATAATTTAACGGGTATAATCACAGGGGTGTTTTACGCTTCGGGGTTTTCTTCCCGATCCGCCCTGTGAAACGGCCGGACGAGGTTTCATTCGGCCTGCGCTCGGGCGGGTCGTTCGGTACGGGCGTGAGCTCGTTGCGCGGAGGTCTCGGGGCGTCGTATGCGATCCGACGATCAACGAGGTGAAGTGTCTATGAAGCTCGCTCGAGATACGCAGAGCCGCGGCAGCCTTCCGGTGTTCGGCGAGGTCCTCGCCGATGCCCTTCCGTGGATCAAAGAGGCTACCGGCAAGACCATCGTCATCAAGTACGGTGGGTCGGCTATGAGTGATCCCGAATTATGTTCCCAGGTCATGAGTGATATCGTTCTGCTGAAGATCATCGGTATCAACCTCATCATCGTCCATGGCGGCGGCAAGGACATCAGCGCCGCTATGGAGCGGGCCGCCATCCCGGTCGAATTCAAAGACGGGCAGCGCGTCACCACGCCCGAAGCGATGGATATCGTGCGTTCGGTCATGGTGGGCACGGTCAACCAGAACCTCGTGCGGGAGATCAACCGCCACGGGAACCTCGCGGTCGGGGTGTCCGGATGCGACGGCGGGACGCTCATCGCCGATCAGGTTTGCGAGGAGCTGGGGCGCGTCGGGCATATCACGGCGGTCAACACCGAGTACCTCAACGCGATCATCGAGAACGACTTCATTCCCGTCATAGCCGGCGTGGCGCTGGGCGAAGACGGCGGTTACTTCAACATCAACGCCGACGTTGCGGCGGGCGCGATCGCGGGTGCGGTGGGGGCTCACAAGCTCATCTATCTCACCGATGTGGACGGGCTCTACACGAATTTCGAGGACAAGACGTCGCTCATCTCGAACATCACGCGCGACGAGGCCTACCGTATCGTCGATGAGAAGCGCATTTCGTCCGGTATGATCCCCAAGCTCAAAAGCTGCGTCGCCGCCATCGACCGCGGTGTCCTGCGCGCCCATATCATCAACGGCACAACGCCCCATGCGTTGCTCATCGAGCTGCTCACCTCCTCCGGCGTCGGCACGGTGATCCACCGCACGCAGGAAAGCTATATCAACGATATGCATCCCATAGGGGGGTTCGCGGAGAAGCTCTCCGAGAACCGCGTGCTCAGGCAGGCCGAGGGGTCGCAGATCAGCATCGACATGGATCTGTAGGCAGGCATCCGCACCTCGACGATAAAAAAGGAGGCGAGCCGAGTGGGCTCGCCTCCTTTTGTTTCACGCGGGGCTGCTAGACACGCTTGAAATGCCGCTTGAGCTCCAGAAGGCGCTGTTTGACGAACTTGGCGTCCTCGGGGCTGTACGCGATGATGAGGATGGTGTTGTCGCCCGCGACGGTTCCCAGAAGGCCCTCGATATGGACGTTGTCGATGGCGTCGGCGACGCCCGGGGCGATGCCGGGATTGGTGCGCACCACCACGCTGTGGCCCGCAACATGGATCTCTCCGACGATTTCCGACAGCATGTGGTAGAGGCGCATGTCCTCGGGGAGGACGTACAGGCCATCTTGCGACTTCAGAAGGCCGATGTTTGCGATGTCGCGCGACACGGTAGCCTGCGTGCATTCGTACCCGAGCTCTTGGAGTTTCGCGACGAGATCGCGCTGGGTATGGATCGCTTCTCGTCGGACGATGTCTCGAATCACGTCGTGGCGGTGGACGCTTTTTTTCATAGGATGCTCCCGAACCTCGTATCCAATATTCTGCATTGATATGAAAAAACAAAACCAGTGGACAGCTTCTTTCCACTGGAGGGAATTCTAACATAAAAGCAGGTTAATAGTCATTCCAATGCATAAAGAAGAGCGCCGTTGCCGACGCTCTTCTTATTACAAACTTCGGAGCAGTTCTGCATAAAAGCAGCAGCTACGCGCCTCTTACTCGGTTGTTGCGACGTTGAGCTTCGCTTCCTTATGAGCAGCGCGCATGCCCTTGATAGCAGGGATGGCGCCGGCGCCGATGATGAGGACCGTGCCGATCGCGGAGTTGATGGTGAACGGCTCGGAGAAGATCACCAGGCCGATGAACAGCGCGACGGGAACCTCCCAGTAGGCGATGGTGGAGTAGTCGGCTGCGGGCAGGTTGCGGCCGGCGACCAGCAAGAAGCCCAGGGCGATGGGGCCGCAGATGATCCACAGCAGCACCGCGCCGATCCAGTTGGCGTTGGTCAGGTGCAGGTCGAGCGCCCAGTTGGGGGGAACGACGCCGGAGGTGCCCAGCGTGTTGAGGACGAGGGTCAGAGAACCCGCCGCCAGGGCAGCGAAGATGAAGTTCCAAACGCCGCGAGCGGTGGTGTCGGCGTCTTTGCGATAGCCGTTGAAGAACATGCTGGAACCATAGAACACACCGGACAGCAGGCCGAAGATGTCGCCCAGACCCTTCTGCGGGAACTCGGGCGTAGAGGTTTCAAGGCTGAAGTCGACCATGAAGCCGCCGTCGGAGAAACCGACAAGGCCTTCTGCGAACAGCATGCCGAAGAACACGACGAACAGGCAGATCCACTGCAGGCCCGACATCGGTTCCTTTCTGAAGATACGTGCCATAAGCACGCAGAAGACCGGTCCGGTGTAGATGAAGAGAACGGCGTTTGCGACAGACGTCAGAAGCGTGGAGGTGACGTAGCAGGCAAGGGACAGGCCGATCATCACGCCGCCCAGTGCGATAGCGGGGGTGAGCTTGAGTTTCTTGAACACGCCGGTCTTGTGCGTGGCGAACATCAAGATCACGAAGAACAGGATGCCCATGCTCATGCGACCGGTCGCCATCAGGGCGCCTACGCTGTCGCCGGCATTCAGACCCATTTTGCCGTCAAGGAACTCGGTGCGCGTAGCCATGCGGCTAAACAGGGGAACGAGACCCATGCCGGTAGCGGAAATGAACATCGCGATAGTGCCCCATCGGCGATCCATCTGGTAATCGCCGCTTCCCGACGAAGCCTCGGGCGATACGGCAGTCTCCGTAACGTTATCAGCCATTGTAACCCTCCTTTTTAAGACAGAGATCCCCTTAAGGGATCGTTTACCCCCCAGTTATGTTGATATATACGTGAAAAGTGCGAAGAAAAAAGGAGACCCAGCTTCCGTTAAAGAAAACCAGGCCTCCTTTTCAAAGTTATCTGGAATCAGCGGATGATTCGCAGAACGCTCGACGAGGGACTAGTCCCACATCTCCGGGTGGATCAGCGTGGGATCGGCAACCCTGTTGGGGAAGTAATCCTCGCAGGTCCCCTCACGATAGACGTCAGCGGTGGAGCAGTGCAGGCCGCCGCCGAACGGATACGCGTCACGCAGGTCGCAGGGCAGGACGTTCATGCCGAGCTTGTCCATCTGCTCCTGCTGATAGACCTCGGAAGCCTCGACGATAACCGTCTTCGGGTCGAGAACCAGGCAGTTCATGGACAGCCAGACAGAGCTGTAGCAGAGCGCGGGAGGCTCGGTGTGAGCGGGCTGCGCCGCGTCGACGATCTGCCAGTCGTTGGCCTCGAAGATAGCGCGCTGCTCTTCGGGCAGGTGACGCTGCGGGTTGTTGATGATCAGGCCCGGACGCAGCGGCACGAAGGTGGCGTCGATGTGGATGGGATAGGGGTCGCCGGGGAAGTTGACGGCGTGGACGCGCAGCTCGGGATAGTAGCGCTGGAACCACTCCATGGCGGTACGGTTGGTGGTCAGACCGTGCTGGATGAAGAGGTCCTTGCCCATGCGCATAACGTCGGCGGCATCCCACATCGGCTCGACTTCAGTGGTCACGAAGTCCTTGTTGGCCGTGCGGACGAGGCGCTCCTCGAGGGAGATCTTCTCGTCATAGTAGTTGTGCTTGTAGGAAGCGTCGGTCAGGCGAGGACGGGGAGCCTGGGTCCACTTGAACTCGGGATCCTCATCGAAGTACTGCTTCATCAGCGGCCAGTACGCGAGGTACTCGAAGTAACGGCAGCGGAAGGAGTTAGCGGAAGCCATGATCTCGTTGCCGATGGTGAGCAGGATGTCACGGGGAGGCATGCAGGTCATCATGGAGTCGTTGCGGAAATCAGGCGTGCCGATGGCCTGGTTCCACTGCAGCGGGGTGGGACGGTCGACAACGACGCCGTGATCCTCGAGGATCTTGACGAGGTTCTCGAGGCACTCGTTGCCGCGCTCGACGGTGGCGAGGGGACGCAGGCCCCACATGCCGCGCATCTCGGAGTCAACGGGCACCTTCTCAGAGGTAGCGGGCTCCTCGGGCGGAATCATCGAGTTGTCGCAGCGACCAACGATGACGCGCTTCAGGGGGTCCCAGTCGTTCCAGGAGCTGACGATCTTTGCCATGTAGATCTCCTTTCGTTGGGGGGAACCTTTTGTTCCCCTCTTGACCACACAAAACGACATAAGCTCTGGGAAAGTCTGGAGATCGTAAAGACGGTAGAAAACGAACAGGTCCGGCTCGCTATCTGCATCTTCGATCAAACTTGCCGTTTCGCTTACGATATGCATACTAGGCTTTTTATTCTGCATATTCAAGGAAAAATTTAAACTTATTGTTTATTTTTATATTGATTAAATCCTAAAAAACAGAAGCGGTGCGCCGGGGGCGGGGATCATGCGGGGCAAAGGTGCTGTAGAAAGGCTCCGCACCCTGTTATTTTGATGGTGCATACCTAATCGGAGGCTTTATTCATCTGAAGTTAACTCAAGTTAAGATACCAAGTAGATGCCCTGTTTCAAGATAGTCTGAATATCCATCCTGTTCCCGCGGCACTTCGGCGGGCGCCGTCGGGCGCGGGGGCGCCCCGGCTCGCGCCCCGACCTTTCCCCGCCCGCGTGCACGCGCCTTCCCTCGGGTTTTTCCAACAGGAAAGGCCCCCCGCGCGGGCGGAGGGCCTTTCTGTATATAGTTGCGTGTTAGAAGCGCTTCTATACTTCGCTTAGGTCCTTGCCGGTCTGCTCGTGGGACAAGAACATGGCGACCAGGGCGATGAGGGCGAGGGCGACCATGTAGTAACCGGGAGCGAAGTTGTCTCCGGTCATATTGATGAGCTGGAAGGAGATGTACGAAGCCGATCCGCCGAACAGGGCGTTGGCCAGGTTGAAGCTGAAGGCGAATCCCGAATACCTGATCTTGGTGGGGAAGGTTTCGGTCAGGTAGCTGGAAAGCGTTCCGTCGTTGACCGTGAGGATGAGGCACATCACCAGCTCGACGAACAAGATGGTGGTGAAGTCCTTGGTGGCCAGCAGATGGAAGGCGGGGACGGTGAAGATGACGAATCCCAGGCAGGCGCCGATGAGCATCTTCTTGCGCCCGACGCGGTCGGATATGAGGCCGGACAGGAAGATGAACCCGATGTAGGCCACGAGGGCGATGGTGGTGATGACGGAGGCGGACGCCGCGTCGTACCCGATGGTCACTTCGAGGTAGTTGGGCAGGTAGGTGAGCACCGTGTAGAAGCCGACCGCGTTGAGCATGCAGGCGCCGAACGCGAGGATGGTCTGGCGGCGGTAGTTCTTCAGCAGGGAGCGGACGGGAGTGGCTTCCGTCTCGCGGTTGCCTTTCTCGATGGCCTCGCGCATCTTCACGTACACGGGGGAGTCCTCGAGGTGGTTACGGATGTAGTGGGTGATGTAACCCAGCGGCAGGGCGAACAGGAAGGGGATGCGCCAGCCCCAGTCGGTCACGAAAGACGAGTCGGACCCCCAGACGTTGAACATGAAGGTCACGAACAGAGAGCCGATGAGAAGCCCGCACGCGGTCGATGCCGGGACGAACGAGCAGTAGAAGCCGCGGTGGTCTTTGGGTGCGTATTCGGCCAGGAAGGTGGCCGCTCCCGCGTATTCTCCCGATGCGGAGAAGCTCTGGACCATGCGGAGCAGGAGGAGCAGGATAACGGCGCCGACGCCGAGCGTGGAGTATCCCGGAAGGCACCCGATGAGGAACGTCGCGCCGCTCATGAGCAGAATCGACGTGGACAGGGCCCATTTCCTGCCCTTCTTGTCGCCCATGTTCCCCCAGAAGACCGCGCCGATGGGTCGGACGAGGAACGCGAGTGCGAACACGGCGAACGCGCTCATAGTGGCGACGGTTTTGTCCTCGCTGGGGAAGAACACAACCGCGATGACGGTTGCCAGGTACGAATAGCTGGCGTAGTCGAACCACTCGATGAAGTTGCCCAAGAAGGATGAAACAGCGACTCGCTTGAGTGTCTTGTGTTTCTCATGATCGCTGATTTCAACTAGATCGGGCGATGGGGTAGAGCTCATGGAGACCTCCCTTCTTGCCGAAGGCAGAAGAACCCTTGTCTTGGATCAACTAGCAAGACAAACGCTCTTAGCGCTCCGGCTATGCAACAAGACTGTACACACTATAAGGCAAACGGGCGCTTTTTGCTTGAGCTTCGAGGCGCATCGAGGCGGTCTTTATTTCAAATTATGCATAAAAATGCAACACGATGCATTTTGTTGCAAACGCTGACAGGTGGCTCAAAGAAAATTAGATCGAATAATACTAAAATAATTAACCTGGGATAATTTAGTAAAACACCAGTTGAGGGACTTAACTAAAGATAGTCAAAACTACGAGGTGAAAAAGTTCCCGCAAGGGAGCGGTTCGATCGGGGGTTCTGGAGGCAATAATTATTTTTAAAAAAAATTTCATCAAATCAGTTATTTGTTGCATTTTTCGGCTTGTAATTTAACCTTAAAGATGCGATAGTTCACCTGAGACGTTTACGTTGGTCGTCGCCGTTTGCTGAAAACGGTGCGAAAACAGGGATTCCTTTTTCGGTTTGATTCAATCTAAGAGAAAGGGCACGTATGTTCAAAGTGAACGTAAAGAGCGAGATCGGGAACTTGAAGAAGGTTCTTCTTCATCGTCCCGGCAACGAGCTTCTGAACCTCACCCCGGATACGCTCGAGCGCCTGCTGTTCGACGATATCCCCTTCCTGGAGGTCGCTCAGAAAGAACACGACGCCTTCGCCCAGGCCATGCGCGATCGCGGCATCGAGGTCGTGTACCTGGAGGACCTCATGGCCGATGTCGTCGCGGACCCCGAGGTGCGCGCGCAGTTCATCGACGAGTGGGCCACCGAGGCGGGCGTCTACGCCCCCGCATGGCGCAAGATCGTCGCGGACTTCCTCAACAGCGAGTACAAAGATCCCAAGGCGCTGGTCGAAAAGACCATGACCGGCATCACCATGTCCGAGATCGAGTACGACCGCCATGCCAGCCTGGCCGATTACGTGGCGGATCCCACCAGCATGCTGGTCGATCCCATGCCGAACCTCTACTTCACGCGCGACCCGTTCGCCATGATCGGCAACGGCGTGAGCATCAACCATATGTACTCGGTCACGCGCAACCGCGAGACGCTGTACGGCAAGTACATCTTCGAGAAGCACCCCGATCTGACCGGCACGCCCGTGTACTACGACCGCGCCAGCCACTTCGCCATCGAGGGCGGCGACATCCTCAACATCAACGACCACGTGCTGGCGATCGGCATTTCGCAGCGCACGCGCCCCGCGGCCATCGACGAGCTCGCGCACAACGTGTTCGGCGACGAGACCAGCACCATCGACACCATCCTGGCGTTCGATATCCCGAACAGCCGCGCGTTCATGCACCTCGACACGGTGTTCACGCAGATCGACCATGACAAGTTCACCATCCATCCGGGCATCCTCGGACCTCTCACGGTCTACGAGCTCACTCCCGACGGGAAGGGCGGCGTGCGTGTCAACCGCAACGATTCCAGCCTCGAAGAGATCCTTTCCCACTATGTGGGCCAGTCCGTCGAGCTGCTGCAGTGCGGCGCGGGCGACCGCATCGCCGCCGAGCGCGAGCAGTGGAACGACGGCAGCAACACGCTGTGCATCGCTCCGGGCTCGATCGTGGTGTACCAGCGCAACAACGTCACCAACGACTTCCTGTACAAGAAGGGCCTCGACCTCATCGAGGTTCCCAGTGCGGAGCTGTCACGCGGACGCGGAGGCCCCCGCTGCATGAGCATGCCGCTGTGGCGCGAGGCCCTGTAGGCTCCGCTGTTTCGGCACGGTCCTCAGACGGGCCGTTCATCAGGTGCGAATCGCACGTAACGTGCGTAAGCAAAGGTAAAGCAGTACCTTGTATTTAGAGAAAGGAACCACCATGGGCGTCAACCTCAGCGGCCGCAGCTTCATCCGCCTGCTCGACTTCTCCACCGAGGAGATCGAGTACCTGCTGAAGCTCTCGAAGAACTTCAAGGACATGAAGCGCGCCGGCGTGCCCCACCGCTACCTGGAGGGCAAGAACATCGTGCTGCTGTTCCAGAAGACCTCCACCCGCACCCGCTGCGCCTTCGAGGTCGGCGGCATGGACCTGGGCATGGGCGTGACCTACCTCGACCCGGGCAGCTCGCAGATGGGCAAGAAGGAGTCCATCGAGGACACCGCCCGCGTGCTCGGGCGCATGTACGACGGCATCGAGTTCCGCGGCTTCGCCCAGGAGGACGTCGAGGAGCTCGCCGCCAAGGCCGGCGTGCCGGTGTGGAACGGCCTGACCGACCTGTGGCACCCCACCCAGATGCTCGCCGACGTGCTGACCATGCAGGAGAACTTCAACTACGACCTCAAGGGCCGCACGGTCGTGTTCATGGCCGACGCCGCCAACAACGTCGCCCGCTCGATGATGGTCGTGTGCGCCAAGCTCGGCATGAACTTCGTGGGCTGCGCGCCGAAGACCAACTGGCCCGACCCCGCCCTCGTCGAGGAGTGCTCGGCCATCGCCGCCGAGAACGGCTGCACCGTCAAGCTGACCGAGGACCCCAGGGAGGCCTGCACCGGCGCCGACGTGATCTACGCCGACGTGTGGGTGTCGATGGGCGAGCCCGACGAGGTCTGGGCCGAGCGCATCAGGAACCTCGAGCCCTACCGCGTGACCGAGGAGGTCATGGGCTACGCCAGCGACGACGCCATCTTCCTGCACTGCCTGCCCGCCTTCCACGACACCAACACCACCGTCGGTGCCGAGAAGGCCGAGCAGTTCGGCATCACCGAGATGGAGGTCTCCGACGAGGTGTTCGAGTCCAAGCGCTCCAAGGTCTTCGACGAGGCCGAGAACCGCATGCACACCATCAAGGCCGTCATGTACGCGACCCTCAAGTAGACCGCCCTTTCGACAACGCTACTGCGCCAGGCGGCGATGGGCCGCCCGGGCATTTAGGAGGATTACCATGCCCTACGAGAAGGGAGACGGCCAGACGGTCGTCATCGCGCTGGGCGGCAACGCCCTGGGCGACACCCCCGCCGAGCAGCTCGAGCTCGTGCGCCACACCGCCGCCTGCATCGTCGACCTGGTCGCCGAGGGCGTCAACGTCGTCGTCAGCCACGGCAACGGCCCGCAGGTCGGCATGATCAAGAACGCCTGCGACTTCGCCGCCGCCCGCGACGGCAAGACCCCCGACATCCCGTTCCCCGAGGCCGGCGCCATGAGCCAGGGCTACATCGGCTACCACCTGTCCCAGGCGATCCTCAACGAGCTGCGCCGCCGCGGCATCGACCGCTCGACGGCCAACGTCGTCACCCAGACGGTGGTCTCGGCCGACGACCCGGCCTTCGAGAACCCCACCAAGCCGGTGGGCGCCTTCCTCACCGAGGGGGAGGCCCGCGCCAAGGCCGCCGAGACGGGGTACGCCTACAGGGAGGACGCCGGGCGCGGCTGGCGCCAGGTCGTCGCCTCGCCCCGCCCCGTGCGCATCGTCGAGTTCGACGCGGTGCGCGACCTGGTCGAGGCCGGCTACATCGTGGTGGCCGCCGGCGGCGGCGGGGTCCCCGTGTTCGACCGGGGGTCCGGCTACGAGGGCGTTCCCGCCGTCATCGACAAGGACCGCTCCAGCGCCCGCATGGCCGCCGACTTCGGGGCCGACGCCCTCATCATCCTCACGGCCGTCGAGAAGGTCTGCGTGAACTTCAACACGCCCGAGCAGGAGGCCCTCGACCATATGTCGGTCGCCGAGGCCGAGCGCCACATCGCCGACGGCCAGTTCGCCCCCGGCTCGATGCTGCCCAAGGTCCAGGCCTGCCTGGAGTACCTGGCCGACTGCCCCTCGGGCAGGGCGGTCATCACCTCGCTGGAGAGGGCCAAGGACGCCATCGGCGGGAGGACCGGCACGGTCATCACGGTGGACTAAACCCTCTTTTCGGTTTGCGAAATCCGACAGGATGCGCGGTTGCTATCGAATGCAGCTTCGCCGTGCGAACCGGATGGCTTTTCTTTGCGGGACGCTCGATCGGGCGTCCCGCTTTTTGCATTCTGCGCGTGCGTCGCAATTCTGCAAGCAGTGGCGCTATGCTAGAATTTCCCCTATTCGCCTACTGATTGCGCGTGCATTGGCATGCGGAGATTCGGGGACATCATGATCAAGATCTACGATAGCGAAGGTCGCGCGAAACGCGATTTCGAAACGAGCGGATTCGGCCGTGTCAAGATGTACGTGTGCGGACCGACCGTGTACAACTACGTCCACATCGGAAACGCCCGTACGTTCATGAGCTTCGACGTTGTGCGCCGGTACCTGCAGTGGCGCGGGTTCGAGGTGATCTACGTGTCCAACATCACCGACGTCGACGACAAGATCATCGCGCGCGCGAACGAGGAGGGGCGCTCGGCAGCCGAGGTGGCCGCCGAGTACACCGCGGCGTTCATCGAGGACATGCATGCCATCAACGTGCTCGACCCCACGATCCGACCGAAGGCAACGCAAGAGATCCCCGAGATGATCGAGCTGGTCGAAACCCTCATCGAGAAGGGTTACGCGTACGAGGTCGATGGCGACGTGTACTTCAGCGTCCGCGCGCTTCCCGCGTACGGGGGGCTTTCCGGGCGCAACCTCGACGAGATGGAAACCGGCCATCGCGAGCTGCGCACCGAGGGTATCGCCGATCGCAAGCGCGACCCTCAGGATTTCGCGGTGTGGAAGGCCGCCAAACCGGGCGAGCCTTCGTGGGACTCGCCTTGGGGGCAGGGGCGCCCCGGCTGGCATCTCGAATGCACGGCCATGTCGAAGAAGTACCTGGGATACCCCTTCGACATCCACGGCGGCGGCTGCGACCTCATCTTCCCCCATCACGAGAACGAACGCGCCCAGGCGATGGCAGCCACGGGCACCGAGTTCGCCAATTACTGGATGCATGCGGGCATGCTGCAGGTGAATTCCGAGAAGATGAGCAAGTCGCTGGGCAACTTCAAACTGCTGCGCGACGTGCTGAAAACGGTCGATCCTTGGAACCTGCGCTTCCTCATGCTGCAAACCCACTACCGCTCGTCGCTCGACTTCTCCGAAGAGCGCCTGGAGGAGGCGGCGGTTGCGTTCGCGCGCATCAAGACCACGGTGAAGAACGCCCGTTGGGCGCTCGAAAACGCGTCGGGAGACGGTTCGATCCTCGATGAAGAGCAGGTCAAAGGTCTTATCCGCGGCTTCAGGTTCAACTTCTTGGTGGCGATGGATGACGACTTCAACACCAGCAAGGGCCTCGGCGCCATCTTCGATTACTGCTCCGATGTGAACTCGCTCCTTGACGGCCGCTCCCTCGGCTCAGCCGATGCGGCTCTGGCTACCCAGCTCATCGACATCCTGGAAGAGGTCATGGGTGTTTTGGGCATCGATCTGAAACGGGCGCTCGAGTCGGATGCGGCGGGTTCGTCCGAGGAATACCCCGCCGAACTGGTTGAGCTTGCCCGCGAGATCGCGGGATTCGAGGGCGGGAACGGAGCCGAGGCCGCCGACGCGCTGATCGCGGCCCGCGCTGCCGCTCGTGCCGAGAAGAACTGGGCCGTTGCCGACGCCGTGCGCGACCGCATGTCCGCACTCGGTTTCGTGATCGAGGACACCCCCCAGGGAGCGCGCGTTTCCCGTGCGTAGCGACCTCGGCTCCCAGGAAGCGGCCCGAAGCCGCGCCCAGCGCCCCGGGCCTGAGCTGCTGGCGCCTGCGGGCGGGCCGTCCCAGCTCGACGCCGCTATCCGTTTCGGCGCCGATGCCGTGTTTCTGGCTGCCGACCGATACGGCATGCGCGCCCGCGCCGACAACTTCTCCCTCGACGAGATTCCCTCGGCGGTGAGCAGGGCCCATGAAGCCGGCGTCAAGGTCCATGTCACCCTCAACGTCCTCATGAACGATCGGGATCTCGACGGCCTGCCCGCGTACTGCGAGGCTCTGGACGCCGCAGGAGTCGACGCGTTCATCGTGGGCGACATGGGGGCCTTCGCGGTCGCTCAGCGGCATGCGCCCCGGGTCGACCTGCATATAAGCACCCAGGCAAGCGTCTCCAACGCACAAGCCGCCTCTCTGTGGCACTCCCTCGGCGCCAAGCGCATCGTGTGCGCGCGCGAGATGAGCATGGACCAGATCTCCGAGATGCGCGCGAAGGTGCCGCGCGACCTCGAAATCGAGGCGTTCGTCCACGGGGCCATGTGCATGGCCTATTCGGGACGCTGCCTCCTGAGTTCGGCCATGACGGGCCGTTCGGGCAACAAGGGGGCCTGCGCCCAGTCGTGCCGGTGGAACTACGCGCTGGTGGAAGAGAAGCGCCCGGGCGAATACTTTCCCATCGAGGAAGACGGGCGCGGAACCTACATCATGAACGCCGAAGATCTGTGCATGATCCGTCATCTTGACGAGCTGCGCTCCATAGGGGTTGATTCCCTGAAGATCGAAGGCCGCAACAAGCGCGCGTTCTACGTGGCCACCGTTGTGGGGGCGTACCGCAGCACGCTCGACGGGGGAGACGTCGATGCGGCCGAGCGGGAGCTGTTCACCATATCCCACCGTCCCTACGGAACCGGGTTCTACTTCGGGCGCCCGAACCAGAGCCGCGAGCGCGACGGGTACGTGAAGGAATGCCTGCACGTTGCAACGGTCGAGCGTTCGGAGCGCGTGAGCGCGGGGCCTCGGGCGGGGAAGTGGCGCGTAACGGCGCTGTGCCAGAACCGCTTCTTCGAAGGCGATCGGCTGGAGGCGATCTCGCCGCACAGGCCCTCGCTCTCGCTCACCGCGAGCTCTTTGGCCCTTTTGTCCCCCGCAGACGGGGGCTTGCCGTTCGTGGAGCGAAAACTTCCGCTTGACGAGGTGCTTTCCCTTGCTCGACCCGAGCCTTGCAGCGTCGCGAACCGCGCTGGCGAGCACTACGTGTTCCACAGCGACGCCGAGCTTTCCCCCGGCGACTTCGTGCGCCGCCGCATCGAGGGGCAAACGCTTCGGCTTTCCCAATAGGGTAGTGTGAAGACCCTTCGTTCTTGCTATCATAAGCTCAGGTTTGATAGCTGTGTTCGGAAAGGAGTCGCAATGGGAATGAAAGCCGGAGATGCTCTTGACGTATCATTCGAGGAGCTGTCGACGTACCTGCTCGCAAAGCATTCTGTGTACATGGACGTCGACGGCTCCAGCTATTACCTCACCGACGTGAACGACAACTACTGGCGCGTTCAGGACACGTCGAAGCTGAACGAGAAGGGACACTACACCGATTGCAGCGAGTTGGTTCCCTCCGTGTTCGACTTTCTCAACGCCCCGTTCGGCGGGGGAGCCGATACCATCGCGTCGGTGTTCGACCGCGCCGTGTTCTATCCTTCGGTTAAACCTGCGTAGGCTGCAGAACCGAAGGTTTTTTTGTTTCCCGTTCCGAACGCTTCGCCTGAAAGCGGATGCCCGCAGGGCGTGCAGGGATGCTTGAAGAATCGCATCGACAGAAGAGCCGCATGGGAAAGGCGGCGTTCGGACATTCGCAAAGGCTCGCTTTACGGCAGAGTGTGCGTGTAAAGCGAGCCGTCCACCCAGGTCCGCTCGAGGAAATCCCTGAGCGCGAAGTCGATGCGGTCGCTGTAGACCGTGATCAGCCATCCGAAGGCCCCGTTGTAGCTTCGCGTATCGGGCACGCGCTGTCCGGTTGCGACCGCTCCGTCGTTCACGAAGAGGGGTCCTGTGCCGTCGATCTGCTGGATATCGGGGTAGGCGTGCGAATGTCCCGATACGTACACGGTGCGCGGGTACCGGTCGATGACCGCGCGCAGTTCGGCGTCGTTTGCTACGATGCCGTGCGCGAACTGTCCCTCGAGAGAGCCCCTTACGGTGTTCGAGAGCGGTTCGTGCATTACCACCAGCGTGGGAACGTTGCGTTGGGCGTCTTCGGCAAGCTTGGATTCCAGCCAATCCAGTTGGGTCTGCGAGATCTTGAACGAGATCCACCCCAAACCTTCCTGATCGTCCGGTCCCAGCACGACGATGTGCTGTCCCGATACCGTTCGATCGTAGTACACGTTCTGCTCGGTTGCGAAACGGGCGAACAGCCGGCGGTACGGCTCGAAGTCGGCGTCGGAGGTCGACTCCGTGTTGTCCTGGTCGTGGTTGCCCATGACTAAGACGAGGTTGTCCTCTGGGGTGAAGCCGTAGGAGGCGGCGATATCGACCGCGCCCTGGTATTGGCGCTCTTCGCTGGTGTAGGTGATGTCGCCTGCTATGACGACGGCGTCGGGCTTCGGGTCCATTGCCCCGATGTCGGCGAATGCCGCCCGGTAATGAGCGTTGTTCTGCTCGACTTCGGGATCGAAGTGGGTGTCGCTCATAACTATGATGCGCGCGATGGGGTCCTGCGATTCCGCATCTCCCGGAGCGCCTTGGCTTGCGGACCGAGGGGGCGCCTCGACCGGCGAGGTGCTCATCGTCGGGGCGGGAGCGCACGAGCCGAGCCCGGCGGCGATGCATCCTGCGGAAAGAACCGAAAGCTTGATGAAGGATCGGCGTTCCATGTCCATAAGGTACCTCCGTATTGCGGTAGCGAGGATACCCGCCAGTCTATCCGTTGGAGCGAAGTCGAAGTTCCGCTGGTTTTTCGAAAACAACGCAACCTACATCGACGGTGCGAATCAGCTTCGCTTGTTCCGCTCGGGGAATCGGTTCAGGTGCGGAGGTGCCAACCGTCACGCTGGGAAAGCCCGCAAGATCGGGGGAGGGGCCGGTTCAGGTCAGGGAACCAGCTGCTTTGCTTCGGGTCGCGGTCTATCTTTTCCCAAGGTCGTAGTGAAGAACGTACCCTCTGCGGCTCCCCTCGTCGAACTCCCTCATGGCGGCACGCGTGAAAAGCGCGAGCCGACCCTTCAGCTGCTTGCGGGCATCTGTGAAGAACGGTTCCTGCGCGATCAGGCGGATCCCGCTTTCCTTGGCGAATGCCGACGGATCGTTCACCCAGAAACGCATCTCGGCGTTTTTGTTCCCGGTCTTTCTCACGTACTTGTTCGCATACGAGATCGCTTTTTCGTTCATGGCGTCGAAGACCAGCTCGGCGCGGTCGAAGATCTTTCTCGCATCGGATATGAACGCGCGGATCCGCTTCTCATCGAAGTATTGGAACACTCCCAGCGAGGTCAGCAGGGTGGGCAGCGAAGCGTCGACTTCGTTCGCCCATGACAGGTCGAACAGGTCCCCACCGATCAGAACGTCGTTGTCCCGTTCGCCGAGGATATCCTTGCGCATTTTCACGACATCCGGCAAATCCATCTCATAGAACTTGGCGGTCTTCGGTTTCAGCCGGAAAAAGGACGTTTCGAGCCCCGCGCCCAGGTTGACCACGTTGCAATTCTCGTGGTGCGACATGAAATCCAGCGTTATCGAGTCGGTTACGCGGTATCGGCACGCAGAGGCTATGTAGGAATACTCGTTGGAGTTTTTCTCGATGCTGCTTTCGGGCAGATCGCATTCGAGGGACAGGGCCGTCTCGTCGTAGAAGAACTCCGGGAACCTTTTCGATGCCTGGATCCGTGCTGTCAGCGGAATGTAGAGGGTGTCCGCTACCCCTTTCAGTTCTCCCATAGGGCCACTTTCGCGCGCTGCTAGTTAGATTAAGGTAACTAGCATGCTATCACACATGTCCCAAGGGCGCGCCTTCCGGCTTTGCCCGTTGGCCGCAGCGGAAGCGATGCTTTTGGAAGCGAGGGAGGGCTGGGAGACGGATGCTTCCTTCTAGAGCCCAGGGGGAGCTTCATCTTATGGGTTGCAGCTTTGAGGGGACGTGCGTTTTTTCTAGAACCTAAGGGAGCTTTGCCGTTGGAGCGAAAAAAAAGGATGCCTGAAGGCATCCTTTTGAAGTTTATGGTGGAGCCTAGGGGGATCGAACCCCTGACCTCATGGCTGCCAGCCATGCGCTCTCCCAGCTGAGCTAAGGCCCCGAAAACGTGCAAGGGATACTTTAGCAGAACGGCGGCTATGGTCAAGAAGATTTTTGAAAAACATCCGAGGCCTTCCCGCAAAGCTCTTTTGCGCCGCCGCCCCGCGCACTTCTCGTCCAAGGGCTCCCTTCTCGTTTCGCCGGGGATGGGCGATCCGACTCATTCGGGAGGTGGATCGCCCATCGGCATGTCCGATTAAGCTTCAATTAAGTAATGCAAAGATTTTCTGGCAAAAACTGTAATGAAAACAATTGTAGTTATACTGCTGCCCGTACTGAGAAAGTCATACTCAAAACCCCTTATGGCTTGGCCCTTTCCGCTACGGAAAGGCGCTGAAGCGCTGTTTCGCTCGGGGTTTTGCGAACGAAGGAGGACACATCATGAAGAATGCGGGCAGATTGTTCAGCGCAGCGGCTGTCGCCGGGGGCGCTGCTTTGGGAATGGGCGCCGTGCCCGCTTTCGCCGTCGACATGGTACAGCCCGCCGGGACGCAGCCTGCCGGGAAGGCCGAGACGGGGGCCGAAGCCGCAACCGAGGGAATGGGAGCTTCGCCGTATCCCGCCACCCAAGCGGGAGTCGACGCCGCCAAGGCCGACGCGGATGCCGCTCGCACGAAGTCCGACGAGGCCAACGCCGCACTCGGTGCTGCCCAGAAAAAGGTCGGCGAAACCGCGCGCGCCGAGGAGGCGGCCAAGAAGGCAAGCGATGACGCCGCAAGCAGCGCCGCCAGTGCCAAGGACGCGAGCCAGACCGATATCGATCGAGCCAAGGTCGAGCTCGATCATGCGAAATCCACCCTCGACGAGGAGACGAAAAGGAAGAACGTCGCTCAGAAGGAGGCGGACGCCGCTAAAACCACCGCTGACGAAGATGCGGCGAGCAGGGATGCGGCGCAGTCCGATTTCAACGCCACGGAGAAGAAGGTCGCCGACGCGCAGACGGACAGGATCGACAGGGAAAGAGACAAGGTTCGGATACTGGAAGATATCCAGAGGGCCGAGGAAGCGGAAAGGCTGCTGAAGGACAGGCAAGGCGGCATGAAGCGGCCTTTCGACGATGAGCGATCGATCGACAAGCTCAAGGCAGACCTCGCCGCAACCGAGAAGGCCATAGCCGAGCTGACGGAGATCCTGAACGGCGGCGATGCGATGATCGAGCGCACGTACCGGGCCTTCGAGGCCGCATCGGCCAAGGCGGCGGCGAGCAAGGAGAAGCTCGACGAGGCTCTGCGCAAGCTGGACGTCGCGCGTCGATCGTGGAGCGACGCCGAGGCGGACTACAAGGACAAGGAAAGAGCCCACGACTCCCTCGTTTCCCAGCATCGGGCATACGTGGATGCCCAGGAGCGCGCGAGGAGCGCAGGAGCCGCCTACGATCGTGCCCGAGCTGATACCGAAGCGGCGAAACGCGCCCTTGAGGATGCTCGCGTCGCAGCTCAGCGCGCGAGCGCTGCGGCGACCGATGCGCTTGACGCCTATGCCAAGGTGCTTGCCGAGTTCTCGATGAAGCAGTCCGACGAGCAGAAGACGCCGGATGTCCAGAAGAAGGCTGACGATCAGAAGACGCCGGGTACCCAGAAGAAGATGGATGAGCAGCGAACGCCAGACACTCAGAAGAAAGTGGGGAAGCACTCGGCCGAGGGGATAGCGGAGAGGCATGCGTCGCAGACCGAGGGAGCTTCGGGCAATGCGAAAGCCTCCGATGCTGCTGCTGGCCCTGAGCGCCAAAGCACGATGGCGGCCATCCGGAACGACATGGGCCGAAACATGGGCCGAAGCGCAGGATCTGTCTCAGGGGGAACCATGCGCGCCTCGGCGTCCCTCCCGCAGACCGGCGATGAAGCCGGGGGCTTCGCGCTTGCGGCCGCTTTGGGAGCCTCGGCCTTCGCCGCGGCTGCGGCAAGCCGTTTCCGCGGACGCCTGCGCAAGGGCGACCGATAAGAACCCGACCGAATCGAACGCCGGTGCCTCTAGTGCACCGGCGTTCTTCGTTTCGGGATACCTTCAAGCGATGGTTCTGATAGATCAATCATATAGATATCTTATTTATCGATACTATCAATAAAAGCTATATCTAAAACATACATTATGAAGATATATTCGGTAGAATAGATTGCTTAAATAATAGTTTTACAGATAGCGTGTTAAAAACCTATCGCTCACCTATCGTTTAATCGGATATACCCGTCAATATTAATAGGTTCTCCAGTTCAGTAGAATAAAAGGGTCCTTACATCTGCTGAATGGGGGAGGAATAATGGGAAGTAGGAAAAGGAGCATGAAGCTCCAAATCACCGTTGCGGCGTTCGTTGCGGTGATGGTCGTCGTCGGCGTCATGGGATGCGCCCCGAAGGCCAACGAAGGGAATCCGACTCCTGTGGGCAAGGCGCCCACGGTGGTGCCGGTCGACCAGAAGAACAAGTTCGGGCTCATCGGAACCGAGGCGTGGAAAGATCAGTACCCCGATCAGTACACCTCGTATTTCGAGAACGAGAAGAACGAATGGCCCGAGGAGGACGGCAACCGTAACGCCAGGTGCCCCGAAATGGTCACGCTCGGCAAGGGATACGGCTATGCCAAGTTCTTCTATGATGCCGGTGGGCACACCAGCTCGATGTACACCGTGACCCACAACGGCCGCGTGGGCGAGAAGACCAAGGCGCAGTGCCTGGCCTGCAAGACGCCCGACATCAGCGAAATGGTGGCCCAGCAGGGCGAATCGGCGTGGAAGTCGAACTTCTTCGAGGTCGCCGAGCAGTGCGAGGACGGCATCACGTGCGCGATGTGCCACGAGAACGAGAACCCCTCCGCGCTGCGCATCGAGCGCGCCGATTGGAAGCGCGCGCTGGGCGATAACGCCGACAAGCGCCACCTGTCCAGCGAGGTGTGCGGCCAGTGCCACTGCGACTATTCGATGAACGCGACCACCGGTGAGCCCACCAGCCCCTACGACGACGTGACCACCATGACGCCCGAAAACGCCCTGAAGTGGTACGACGAGCATGGGTATGTGGACTGGACCTATCCCGAGACGGGCGCCAAGATGATCGCAGTGCGCCACTCCGAGTTCGAGTACACCAACGGAGGCATGGGCAACCACATGGTTCAGCTCGGTTACGACTGCGCCGACTGCCACATGGCTGTTAAGACCAACGCCGACGGCGAGGCCTATCACAGCCACTACTGGACCAGCCCGCTTCAGAACGAAGAGCTGATCAAGAACGATTGCTCCAAGTGCCATGCGGACCTCAAGTCCGAGATGAAGGCCATCATGGAGAAGTACGACGACGCCATCCACCAGAACGGCATGCGCAACGCCAGCTTCGTCCAGAACTTCGTGAAGGCCGTTCAGGCCGGCACGCTCACCGACGAGCAGCTCGAGCGCCTGCGCACCATCCAGCGCGAGTCCACGTTCTACTGGAACTCCGCTTACGCAGAGAACTCCAACGGCTGCCATAACCCCGCCCTGTTCGACGAGGTTCTGGCCAAGTCCGAGGCGCTGCTGGACGAGGGCGACCAGATCCTGGGCGAGGAGTCGTCGCCCGACAAGTTCGTGAGCGAATACGATCCGAGCAAGGACTACCAGCTCGAGGAGACTTCCGAAGAGTACTACGCGAAACACGATCAGCGGTAATCGGAGGTAATCGACATGGCTGAGAACAAGATCGAAACGGGAGAGGCTGCCGAGGTCGCCTCTCCCCGAAAGAAGGCGCCCAAAGGCCGCCGGTTCGCGATCATCGGCGTTGCCGCCGTGCTGGTCGCCGCGGTGGGCATCGGGTTCTGGGAATGGCACGAGACTCCGGGATTCTGCGCTTCCATCTGCCACAACATGGATCCGTACTTGGAAACCTACCTCCAGGACGAAGGCGTTGCCGGCGTCGACAAGTACGGCAACGCCGTATCCGACACCACGGCCCTGCTTTCGACGCGCCATCGCGAGACCAACGCGACGGGCAAGCCCGAGATCCGCTGCATGGGTTGCCATCATCCCGTGGTGAAGCAGCAGATCAGCGAAGCGGTTCAACAGACCACGGGCGGGTACGAGTTCCCGCAGACCGAGCCCACGCTCAGTCAGCTGACCGCCTGGGAGGGAACCGAGGGGACGCAGTTCTGCGTGAACTCGGGATGCCATTCGTACCTGCGCGGTTCCGACGGGTTGGTCGACCGCAAGAAGCTCGAGGAGTCCACGTCGTGGATGGACTTCAACCCGCATGCCCAGCACCACGAGAACCTGCAGGTTGAGTGCGGGGAGTGCCACAAGGGCCATCGCGCCAGCGTGATGGTCTGCACGGGTTGCCACCAGCACGAGAACGTCTCGATGCCGTCCGGTTGGGTGACCAAGGCCGAGGGAGATCGCATCCTGGCTGACGCGAAGGCCAACGCGCATGCTGCGCTGAGCTAGCTTTGCGCCGCGGCTGCCCAAGCCGACGCTTCCGCCTACGAAACGGCCCCCGTTATCTTGCCGATAACGGGGGCCGTCGTTCGTTGGGCACAAGGTGCGCTGCGCATCGGCTTGCGGCCGGTTGCGCGGCACGGGGTGCGGCGGGCGTCTAACCCTGGGCCTGTTCGCCCTCTTTCTTCGCGTCGGCCAGACGCGATGCGATCTCGATCTGCTCGATGATGGGATCGAGCTTGTCGGCGACGTCGTAATCCTCGACCTTTCCCATGTCGCACAGGCGCGCGAACTCGGGGTCGATGGGCAGGGTGGAGTACGCCGGGATCTGGTAGCGCTTCGCCACGAAGCGTCCCTGGGGCTCTCCGAATATGAAGTGCTCCTTGTCGCATTCGTCGCACTTGAAGTACGCCATGTTCTCGACCAGGCCTATGACCGGGACGTTCATGTCGTGCGCCAGGTTCACGGCCTTGCCCACAATCATGGCGACCAGCTCCTGGGGGGCGGACACGGTGACGATGCCTTCGAGGGGGAAGGACTGCATGACGGTGAGGAAGATGTCGGAGGTTCCCGGAGGCATGTCGACGAACAGGTAATCGACGTCTTCCCAGTTGGTTTCCTCCCAGAACTGCTTCAGGAGGCCGGTGATGACCGGACCGCGCCAGGCAACCGCCATATCTTCCTGGGGAAGCATGAGGTTGACGGACATCACCTTGATGCCGCTTTCCGTCATGCCGGGGTTGATGCCGTCGTTATCGGCGGTCAGGCGTCCGCTCATACCGAAGGCCTTGGGGATGGAGGGCCCGGTGATGTCGGCGTCCAAGATGCCCACCTTGAAGCCGCGCTTGTGCATCTGGCTGGCGAGCAGGCTGGTGACCAGCGACTTGCCGACGCCTCCCTTGCCGGAAACGACGCCGATGACGTGCTTGACGTTGGCGCGGGCCGTCTTGGGCTTCTCCTCGGGCGCCTTGCGGGACCCGCAGCCGGATACGCCGCAGCTCGAGCAGCTCGAAGCGCTGCATTCTTCAGACATGGTTACCTCTTTTCATGCGCGCGAAACGCGAATCGTCCGACCCGTCTGCGTTTTTAAGCGGGCCGTCTCTCGTCGAACTGCCAGCATGATAGCACAAGGCCCGCGGCGCCCCCGGGCTCTGAAACTCTTCTTGCGCTTGGGAAACGCATTGTGAACGACATGTTGCCACATGGTATTCTTGTCAGGTTAGACAGGGGCGCACGCGCCCGTTTTCCCAGAGAGGACCGATAAGCATGAGCGATCTTTCAACCGTCACCGCGTCCGACGTCTCCGCCGCTTCCGAGGCCTTCTTCGGCCAGCGTGCCAACGTCGTGGCGAAAAACGCCGTCACCGCCAAGGGCGTGCGCGCCGTCGCGCGCGTTCCGGAGGCGGCCGCCCTCAACACCACGACCTTCGACATCGAGGTGAAGCAGGGCGCGCGCACCGACCAGAAGCGCTCGGGGCGCTGCTGGATGTTCGCATCGCTGAACACCATGCGCATGCGCGTCATCGAGTCGTACAAGCTGAAGGACTTCGAGCTCTCTCAGGCCTACCCGCTGTTCTGGGACAAGCTGGAGAAGAGCAACTACTTCTTCGAGAACATCATCGACACCGCCGACCAGCCGGTCAACGGGCGCCTCGTGTCGTTCCTGCTGACCGATCCGGTCAGCGACGGCGGGCAGTGGGATATGTTCAAGGCGCTGGTGAAGAAGTACGGCGTGGTTCCCAAAGAGGCCATGCCCGAGTCGGCCTCGTCTTCCAACACGCGCGATCTGGACGGCTACCTCACCCGTTACCTGCGGTCGAGCGCCCACAAGCTGAGGGCCGCGTTCGAGGGGGGCGCTTCGGTCGAAGAGCTGCGCGCGCGGAAAAAGGAGATGATGGCCAACGTCTACGCGCTTCTGGTCACCTGCCTGGGCGAGCCGCCAGCGTCGTTTTCGGTGCGCCTGCGCGACAAAGACGACAACATGGCGCTGTCGGGAACCTTCACCCCGCACGAGTTCTACGAGCGGGCGGTGGGGCTGGATCTGGACGACTACGTGTCGCTGATCTCGGCTCCCACGGCCGATAAGCCCTTCGGCCGCACCTACACCGTGTCCCGTCTGGGAAACGTCGTGGAAGCCGGGGGAGTGCGCTACCTCAACCTCGAGCCCGCCGAGCTGAAGCGGGCGGCGATCAAGCAGCTCGAAGACGGCCTGCCGGTGTGGTTCGGCTGCGACGTCGACCAGTCCTTCATCCAGGAAGAGGGCATCATGGACCTCGACGCCCTGGCGATCGACGAGCTGTTCGGGTTTCCGATCGTGGGTGATTTCGACAAGGCCGCGCGCCTCGATTACGGTGAGTCGCTCATGACCCATGCGATGGTGCTCGAAGGCGTCAACCTTGACGAAGGGGGGCGGTCCACGCTGTGGAAGGTGGAGAACAGCTGGGGCAAAGACCATGCGAAAGACGGGTTCGACACCTTGACCGACGCCTGGTTCGACGAGTACGTGTACCAGGTGGTGGTCGATAAGAAGTACCTGACCGATCAGCAGCGCGAGGTATTCGAGACCATGGAGCCCATCGAGCTGAGCCCCTGGGACCCCATGGGCGCGCTTGCATAGAAGCCGCGTAAGAGAAGAAACCCGAAAGGACCTACGTGACCGAGAACAAACAGAACGAAGAGATCGTGCAAAGCGCCGGATCCGCATCAGCGGACGGGAGGGACGCGGCCGAGACGGAAGCCTCGCGCCGCAACGCCGCCCGATCCCGCTCGGCGCGCCAAATCGCCAGCTGGACGCGCATCGTCGCCGCCATCCCGTCGTTCGGGCTGCTGATAATCGCCGTCGCGCTGTCGCTGAACACGCTTATCGAGGCGGTGGCGACCACGGTGGGCGCCGTCGTTTTGGGCGACGAGTCGATCCTGCGCCTGGCGGCCCTCTATGTCGAGTACGCCGACCTGTTTTTGCTGTCGGTGGCCCTGTACCTGCTGTCGCTTGGATTGTTCACCCTGTTCATCAGCGACAACATCCCGCTTCCGAAATGGTTGACGTTCAGGGACTTCGACGACCTCAAAGAGCGCCTGGTCGCCGTCATCTGCGTGATGATCGGCGTGTCGTTTCTCGGGAAGATTCTCGAGGATGCGGTCAAGGGGCTCGACTTGCTGTGGCTCGGGCTGTCCTCGGGGGTCATCATCCTCACGCTGACGCTGTTCGTGAAGCTGGTCATCAACCACAAGGGGGAGGATTCTGGCCATCGCGAAGACGAAGGGCTGTTCTAAACCCGGTTTTTGCAGCGAGCGGTCCGGGGGTTTCGGGTCCGCTATCGCGCGTCATAGTCCTGCTCGCGCCCCTCTCCGTACCGAGAGGGGCGCTTCGTTACGCCGCGTCGCCTTTATTTTTTGAAAAAAGCACTTGCTCGTAACGCAACGTGAGGGTGTTCCATGCGAGGTGAAGGAGGTGACGTCCATGTCGCAAGAAGAGAAAGGAAAGCTCTTCACTACCGGCGAGGTCGCCGAGATGTGCGGGGTTTCGGTAAGGACGGTCCAATACTACGACGATCGCGGCCTCGTCTCTCCGAGCGGGCGCTCCGAAGGGGGCCGACGGCTCTACAACGAGGAGGCTATCGGCGTCCTGAGGACCGTGTGCCTTCTGAAATCGATGGGGCTGAGCCTGAGGACGATACGCGAGGTCCTCGCTCGGCCCGATGACACGGCCGCCCTTGAATGCATCCTGGACGAGCAGGAGAAAGCGATCGCTGCGGATCTGGATGCGAGGCGGGCGATGATCCGCTCGATCGCGGCCGTTCGGGCCAGCCTGAGCGAACAAGGCCGCATGCCGGAGGTATCCGAGACGTGCATGGACAACATCATGGCGAAGCAGGCATCTGAGAAGACGAGGCTCTACCGGATGAAGCGCAGGATGATCGTCGAGGGCCTCGCGGTCGATGCGGTGCTGATCTCGGCGGTGGTGCTGGGTGTGACGAGGGGCGAATGGCTTGTATTCGCCCTGGTGCTTCCCCTGGCTCTGATCGTCGCTTGGCAGTTGGCGGAGGCGTATCATCGCGATGCGCGCTACGTCTGCCCGCATTGCCGCGAGGTGTTTAGCCCGAGCCTTCGGGAGTTCATGTTCTCGGGGCATACCCCGGTTGCGCGCAAGCTTTCGTGTCCCTGCTGCGGAACGCGCGATTGGTGCGCCGAGGCGAGCGTCGATTCGGTCGAATCGGCGGCGTCGTAGGCTCGTGGCCGCCCCGGCATCGGTCCGCAAGGGCCGACCCGGGGCGGCCCTTGCCGCGGATGCCGCTGGGTTCGGGCGCCGAGGGCTTGAGGGCACGGTCGGGCCGTCGACGGCAAGGAGCGGGAAATCGCCTGGGCCGATGCGAAATGCAAGCTAGGTTTAAGGTTCCCGTAAGGATGGCGAAGGTGCTCTTTGATAAGATAATCTTGTTAGTTTGCGTTTGCTTAGCTGGGTTGCACGAACCAGAGGAAAGGAACCGGAATGAACTCACCGACCCCCCAACACGGCAAGCTGCCGGTCATGCCTCCGTCTGCCAAGACTGCGAACACCACGGTCGAACTGAACAGCTTCACCCCTCTGACCAGCGCTTCGCAGGCGAAGAAGAAGGGTCCGAGGAAGGCCGTCATCATCGTAGGGGTCGTCATCGCCCTCGTCGCAGTGATCGCGATCGCCGTCAACAGCATCCTGAACGCCACTGCGTCGAAGCCGTTGGAGACGGTGGATGTCACCGAGGGGGCCTTCGAGGACGTGGTGCAGGGCAAGGCGTCGCTGCAGCCGGTTCGCACCATGGTCGCTTCGTCCGAGGTCGAGGGCATCGTCTCCGAGCTCAAGGTTTCCGAAGGCCAGCAGGTCCAGGAGGGAGACGTTCTCTACACCGTTAAGAACGACGACCTCGACACCGCGGTCGCCCAGGCCAGATCGGCCCTCCAGACCGCCAAAGACGGCGTCACCCAAGCTCAGAACCGCCTGAACACGGCAAAGGCGGCGCCTTCGGTGACCCAGTCGATGGACGCCCAGGGCAACCCCATCCTCGTCGACAGCACCGCGGTTCAGATCTCCGACGCCCAAGCCCAACTGAATACGGCGAACGCCACCCTCACCTCGGCCCAGCAGGCCTACGACGCCGCTGTCGAGAAGGCGGACAAGCGCACGGTGCGCGCCACGGTGTCCGGAACGGTCATCGAGTGCAACATCACCGAGGGAACTTCGCTCGCGTCGCTTTCCACCCAGGGCAAGGCTCCGCTGCGCGTGGCCGACATGACGTCGCTCGAGGTGAAAGTGCCCGTTTCCGAGATCGATATCGCGAAGGTGAAGGAGGGCCAGAAGGGCAAGGTGACCTTCGACGCGTACCCCGACCTCGTCTCCGAGGCAACCGTCACCCACATCTCCCAGACGAGCTCGAACGATGCGGCTGCTTCCGCGGCGGGTGCGGCTGCGGGTGCGGCGGCGTCTTCTTCGACGGTCCGCTACGAGGTCACGCTGCAGATCGATTCTCCCGACGAGCGCCTGAAAAGCGGCATGACGGCTCATGTGGACATCTCCACGCTCAGCCTTGAAAAGACGCTCATCGTTCCCGCCATCGCGCTCACCGACTCCGACGGCGATCCCGCTGTGGCCAAGGTCCCCGCCGATTCCCAGCTCGCCACGATCGAAGACGTCGAATACGTCAAGGTCAAGGTGATCGCCCAGAGCGCCAGCCAGGCCGCCATCGAAGTGGTTGACGGGACCCTCTCTGCGGGAGACAAGCTGGCCATCGTCTCCGGGAAATCGACGACGGAAGGCTCTGCGCCCGCTAGCGTGACGGTGGGTGCCTGATGAACGCGCAGCCGGTTATCCAGGTGGAGAACATCCACCGTGTGTATGAAACCGCCGCAGGGCAGACCCATGCCCTGCGCGGGGTCAGCTTCTCCATCATGCCCGGCGAGTTCGTCGCCATCATGGGGCCGTCGGGCTCGGGTAAATCGACCCTCATGCATACGCTGGGATGCCTTGATTCGCCCACCAGCGGAAGGTACCTGCTCGAGGGAAGCGACATAGCCCGATGCACCCAAGACGAGCTGGCCGATATCAGGGCGACGCGCATCGGCTTCGTGTTCCAGGCGTTCAACCTGCTGCCGCGCACGACGGTGCTGCGCAACGTGATGCTGCCCCTGATGTACACCTCGTGCCCCGCATCCGAGCGCGAGGCGCGCGCGAGGGCGGCTCTGGCGGCGGTTGCGCTGCCCGAGGAATACTTCGCCCATAAGAGCAACGAGATATCGGGAGGCCAGATGCAGCGCGTGGCTATCGCCCGCGCGCTGGTGAACAGCCCGGCCCTCATCCTGGCCGACGAGCCGACGGGCAACCTGGACACCGCGACGGGAGACCAGGTCCTCGATACGTTCTCGCGCCTGCGCGATGCGGGCAAGACCATCGTGCTCATCACGCATGAGCCCGACGTCGCCGAGCATGCCGACCGGACGCTCTACATCCGCGACGGCCTGCTGTACGAAAGCTACGAGGGCATGCGCCGCGCCGGGAAGGTGATCACCACATGAAGCTGAAGGATTTGCTGTACGAGGCGTACCATGCGCTGTCGGTGAACCGCATGCGGTCGGTCCTCACCATTTTGGGCATCGTGATCGGCATCGCCTCGGTTATCACCATGAACGCGCTCATCGGCGGCGTGGGCAAGTCGCTGACTGCCAGCATCGGGGGCAACCAGATGCGCGTCGTCACCATGTACCCCTTCGTCGAGAGCAAGCGAAGCGATTTCGAGGCGCTCCAGCAGCAGATGCCCGAATACGAGCGCATCGTCTTGTCGCAAACCGTCGCGGGCGGCGAGCTGTCGTACAAGTCCAAGGCCTTCACGCCCACGGTGACGGGCGCTGAAAGCGCGTATTCCGATGCGATGTCGCTGAAGCTGAGCGCGGGCAAGTTCTTCACGTCCGCCGAGGAAGAGCGCGGCGACCGGGTTATCGTCGTGGGCCGAGGGACGCTTAAGAACCTGTTCGGCGACGAAGACGCCAAGGTGCTGGGCCGCGAGGTGTTCCTGAACGGGGACAGCTATGTGATCTGCGGCATTCTGGAAGGAAACGCGAGCTCCAGCAACTATAACGCGGCCTACGTGCCCCTGAAGACCGCCGAGACGCGCCTGGGTGCCAGCGGGCTTTACCAAGCGGTGGGCGTGGCGAAAGGCGAGCCTTCCAAAGAGGAGATGAGCGAGCTGTCGAAGAAGACGGGCAAGGTTCTGACCAAGATCCTGGGAGGCAACAAGCCCGAAGAGACGGTCTCGGTGTATTCGATGTCGGACCTCTTGGATACGATGTCGGCGGTTCTGGGCGGCTTCAACCTGCTTTTGGGAGGCGTGGCGGCCATCAGCCTTCTGGTCGGCGGCATCGGCATCATGAACATGATGCTCACCAACGTGAGCGAGCGCATCCGCGAGATCGGGCTGCGCAAGGCCCTGGGAGCCCATGCGCGCGATATCGTGAGGCAGTTCCTGCTGGAGGCCGTGGCGCTCACGGTGATAGGCGGCGTCGTGGGAATCGTGTGCGGATACGCCGGATCCTACGGGCTGACGGTGCTCATCGGCGCGCTCAACCCGGCCCTGGCGTTCTCTCCGGCCATCGATCCCGTGGCGGTTATGGTTGCGGTAGGTGTATCGGTGCTGATCGGAGTCGTGTTCGGGTACTATCCCGCCTCGCGCGCGGCGCGGCTCGACCCGATCGAGGCGCTGAGGTACCAGTAAGCCGGTCCCGAACGACCCCCTGTTATGAGCGAAGGCCCCGACAGCGTCGGGGCCTTCATCGTGCGTCTCCGCTTTTCTTTCCCGATCGCGTGCGGCGCGCCTACCCGATTCCTCCGAGGATGGAGCCCAGCGCCAGAACCAGGATCGAGACTCCGACGAAGACGTATTTCGCCAGAGGGTAGAACCAGCTTCCCAAGGGCTTCGCGCGGCCCTTGTTCACCTGCTCCAAGACCCATTCCTTATCGGACAGCCAGAAGAACATGATGGCTGCGAGGCAGGCGCCGATGGGGCAGAGGTACACCGAGCAGACGTCCATCCACGACGAGACGATCCCCTGGATGGCGATGCCCACCGCCAACCCGACGCCCCCGATGGCAAGGCATGCCGTGCGGCGGCTCATCCCCAGCATCTCTTCGAGGGTGGCGATAGGCGCCTCGAACAGGTTGATGAGCGACGTCAAACCGCCGAACAGGACTGCCACGAAGAACACGGCCATGAAAAGCGCCCCTCCGGGCATGGTGGAAAACAGGTTGGGCAGGTAGATGAACAAGAGCCCCGGGCCGCCTTGGGACAGCTGCTGACCGGCGAATGCCATGGCGGGGATGATCACGAGCGAGGCGACGACCGCGGCGATCGTGTCGAACAGCGCCACGTACTTCGCGCTGTTGGGGACGTCCTCGGCGTCGGACAGGTACGAGCCGTAGATGAGCGTCCCGCTTCCGGCGATGGACAGCGAGAAGAACGCCTGGCCCAATGCGTACACCCACACGATCGGGTCGGCCAGGCCGGCCGGATCGAGCAGGAAGATGTAGCGGTAGCCCTCGGACGACCCCGGCAGGGTCGCCACGTAGACGGCCAAGCCCACGAACAGGCAGAAGAACAGCGGCATCATCACCTTGTTGGCTTTTTCGATGCCCTTGCTCACGCCGAACACGAGGATGCCGATGGCGGCCAGCATGCCGATGGTCTGCCACAGGGCGTTTCCGGATGCGACCGAGCCGAATTGCGCCGCGAACTGCTCGGCACCCTGGATGCTTGCGGCCCCGCCGGTAAGCGAGTCGAAGGTGTATTTGAATATCCACCCCACGACGACCGAGTAGCCGATGGCCATGGCGAGCGAGGTGACGACGGGGACGAGCCCGAGCGCGGCTCCGACCTTGCCGGTGCCCAGGCGTTTTTTCGTGACGCTCGCGAACGCCGCGATCGGGCCGCCCTTGGCCGCGCGCCCGAACGACATCTCCTCGATGATGCCGGTGGATGCGATGAGGACGACGAATACGAGGTAGGGGATGATGAACGTCGCCCCGCCGTAGGCGGAGACGCGCGTGGGGAACAGCCAGATGTTTCCCATTCCCACTGCGGATCCGATGCAGGCGAGGATGAATCCCCGCTTCGAGATGAAGCTGTCGCGCTTCGATGATCTGCCTTTGGCTTGAGCGTCCACGTTTCTCCTTATGATCGAGCGTCGTGGTCGCTATTGTAGCGAAAACTTCGCTCGCGGCGCGCTCGCCGCCCCATCGTTTCGGCGCATCGCCGCTTCTCGGATGGAAACGCGCCCGCTTCCTTGGTTTTCATGAGAAGATAGGCGCGGAGTCGAACCGAACGGGATGGAGTGGTGAATGAGGGCCGACGATGCGATGAATGCCGAAGAGGTCGCCGCTTACCTGGGTATCGGCAAGAACTCGGTGTATCTGATGGCGAAAGAGGGCACGCTTCCCTCGTATCGGGTGGGGCGCAAACTCCGTTTCACCCTCGAGGGGATCCATTCGTACCTGGATTCCACCCGGACCGGCCCGGCCGATTCGCCTTCGAAGGCCGGCTCTCCTGCGGGCGGGTCCTTTTCGACGGCCTCCCCGTTTGCGTCCGCGCGGTTCTCGGCAACGGACCGCGAAACCCCGTCTTGCGAGATCGCGCGCGCTGCTGCGCTTTTCCGGGCGGCCGATTCCCCCTTCATCGTCGCAGGCGAGGTCAACTCGTGCGCGGCGGTCGCATCGTATCTGAATGCCGAGGGGGTTTTCGCGCAGCACGTCTCCATGACCGATTACTCGGCGCTCGTCTCGCTGTATGCGGGCACCGCCGATGTCGCCCTCACCGGTTTGTACGACCTGAAGACGAACGCTTACAACGTCCCCTTCGTCCAGCGCCTCGTTCCGGGCGTGTCGGCGGTGGTTTTTCGCCTTTTGTCCCGCAGGGTCGGGTTCGCGGTTTCCCCTGGCAATCCGAAGGGGCTGAACGGATGGGGCGCGCTTTTGCGGGCGGGGGTGCGTTTGGCGAACCGCGAACCGGGGTGCGGGCATCGCGTGCTGCTTGACCAGAAGCTGCGATCGATGGAGGCCCGCGCGGACAACATCGACGGGTATGCCGAGCCCCGTTTCGGCGAGGCTGCGGCCGCGCGCCTGGTCGCACAGGGAGCCGCCGACGTTGCGGTTATCAGGTCCGGTCTGGCGCGTTGCGAGGACGGGCTCGAGTTCATCGATATGCAGCGCGAATGGATCGATATGACGGTGGTGAAAAACGAGCGCACCCGGCCCCTTCTCCGGTCGCTTCGCGCGATGGTGTCGGACGGAGGGTTTTTCGAGGGGGTCGCGCGCGCCGACGACGCCGACGCCTCGGGCGGCGGGGCGATCCTATACGAAGTCTGATCGAGTGCGGGAAACCCCGCCCGCGTTGGCGGGGCGCAAACGGGACCGTCCGGTGCGCATCGGGGCCGGCTGCGGGGAGCGCGCGGCCCTTCGGAGCGGTTAATGCTCGGCGTGCTTGCAGCTGATCAGCCGTTTGAAGCCCGCCAGTACGAGTGCGATCCCGCCGGCGATGAGGACGAGCCCGGGGCCGGGCAGGACGAGCAGCGGAATGCCGATGAGCACGGCTATGACGCCGAACACCATCATCACCAGCCCTCTGATGCGCCAGAAGAAACAGCGCGGACAGGCCGCTCCCGCAACGCCGCCTTCGGCCTTGCACGGGGCGGCTCCCTCAAGGGGGGCGCTCGCGTCGGTGATGCGCGTGGACGAACTCTCCACGGGGGTGACGTCTATGATGTCGTCGGATCGGTTCACAGTGCTCCTTTTCTTGTACCGGCTATTCTAAAAGAGGAGCGCCGCGCCCGCGTGGTTCGGGTGCCGTTTCGTAATGCGCCGTTGATGTTCGGTAACCCGGAGCGCAAACGCGCGTGCGCATCGAAGGGCCGGCGCGCAAACGGCCGGGCATGCTTCCTTGTGCGCACCGTGGGTGCGGCGCTATACTTTTTCCTGTGAGTTTTTGCGTTTTTGATTCGTCTTCGTTGGGTATTGGCTCGATTGCGGTGCGTGCCCCTCGGAAATGGTGCCGATCGGCGCGGCCGCTCAACAGGAAAGTTGGTGGTCAATATGGCAGCTCCTGCTACCGAACACGTCAGAAACATCGTGCTGGTCGGCCAAGACGGCGCCGGCAAAACATCGCTCGCTGAGGCGATGCTGCACGTCTCGGGTCGAACGCCGCGCATGGGGACGACCCACGACGGGAAATCTTACCTCGATTACGACGCGGAAGAGATCCGGCGCAAATTCACGATCAGCACCTCCATCGCCCCCGTTCCCTACAAGGACTACAAGATCAACCTGCTGGACACCTCGGGGCATCCCGATTTCATCGGGGACACCATTGCGACCATGAACGCGGCGGAGACGGCTTTGTTCGTGGTCGATGCCGTTGCGGGTCCGCAGGTCATGACCACCAAGCTTTGGCGCGAAGCGGAAAACCTCCGTTTGTCCCGCGCCGTGTTCATCAACCACATCGACCGCGAGAACGCGGATTTCGACATCTCGATGGCCCAGCTGCATGCCCGGTTCGGGTCCCGTCTGGGCGCGGTCACCATACCCATCGGCGTCGACAAGGACTTCGCCGGCGTCATCGACATCCTGCGCATGAAGGCCCGGTACTTCGACAAGGACGGGGGAGCCGAGCGGGTCGAAGACATTCCCGCCGAATACGTCGACGCGGCGGAAAACGCGCGCGACAAGCTGTGCGACCTGGTTGCCGAAGCCGATGACGAGCTGATGATGAAGTACCTGGAAGGGGAGGACCGGCTCACCCAAGAAGAGCTCGAGTCGCTTCTGGGCAAGGCCATCACGCAGGAGATGATCATCCCGGTGTTCGTCGGGTCGACCATCATCGAGCAGGGCATCAAGGGCGTGATGGAAGATATCTGCACCTATTTCCCGCACCCGCGCGACCACGGGGCGTTTCCCTTGGCCGACGGCGCCGAAATGCATATCGACGAGCTGGGACAGCCCGCCGGCTTCGTGTTCAAGGCGGTGGCCGACCCGTTCGTCGGGCGCCTCAGCTACGTGAAGGTGCTCTCGGGCGTGCTCGAGCCCGGCCAGGAGCTGATGAACGCGCGTACGGGCAAGCGCGAGCGCATCGGGCATCTGTACGTGATGATGGGCAAAGAGGCTGCGGATGTGAAAAGCGCCAAGGCGGGCGACATCATCGTCATCCCCAAGCTTGCCGAGACGCGCCTGGGCGACACGCTTTCGGTTGCCGGCACGCTGGAAGTGGCTCCGCTGCCCCTGCCCGAGCCGCAGTACCCGGTGGCCATCGAGGCCGTCAACAAGAAGGAAGAGGACAAGCTGGGGACCTTCTTCGCCCGCGCGGCTGAAAACGATCCGACGCTGCGCATATCCCGCAACGAGGAAACCCATCAGACCGTCATCACCGCCATGGGCGACGAGCAGGTGAACACGCTGATGATTCGCCTGAAAGAGCAGGCCAAGGTGGAGGCTCGCCTGGTCGCTGTGCGCATCCCGTACCGCGAGACCATCACGAAGACGGCGCAGGCCCAGGGCCGCCATAAGAAGCAGACGGGCGGATCGGGCCAGTTCGGCGACTGCTGGCTGCGCCTCGAGCCCAATCCCGGCGCGGGGTACGAGTTCGTCGACGAGATCGTCGGCGGGAAGATCCCCCGTTCGTACATCCCCGCGGTCGACAAGGGGGTGTGCGAGGCGATGGAGGAAGGCGTCTTGGCGGGTTATCCCATGGTCGATGTGAAATGCGCCGTGTACGATGGCAGCTACCATCCGGTCGATTCCAACGAGATGGCGTTCAAGACCGCCGCGCGCATCGGCTTTCGGGCGGCGTGCGAGCAGGCGGGGATGGTGCTGCTCGAGCCGATGGCGTCGCTCGAGGTGTGCGTTCCCGAAGAATATGCCGGTGCCGTCATGGGCGATGTGTCCACCAGGCGCGGGCGCATCGTGGGCACCGATTCCAACGACGCGGGCGACACGATCATCATCGTGCGCGTGCCCTATGCCGAGGTGATCGGCTACACGCGCGACCTGCGCGCGCTGTCGCACGGCGCGGGCGAGTACTCCATCGTTCTGGAAGGCTACGAGCAGGCTCCCGCCAACGTCTCCCAGAAGCTGGTGGAGGAGTACAAAGCGTCCAGAGCGTAAGGGAAGATTTCGAGCCGGCATCCTCGGCTCGACCGTACGGTTGCGATGCGCGGGACCGATCTCCCTCGCTGCATCGCCGATCGGGAAGGGCCGCCTTCGCGCGGCCCTCCTTTTCGTGCGCTCCGCACAGAAACGGGTCCTGCGCCCTTAGGCTTCGAGGAACGAGCCTGTCTGGCGGTCCCACAGCTGCGCGTAGATCCCGTCTTCTTTGGTCAGCTGGTCGTGCGTGCCGTCTTCGATCACGCGCCCCTCGCTCATCACGACGATGCGGTCGAGCGAGGCCACGGTTGACAGGCGATGGGCGACGACGATGCAGGTTCGACCCTTCATCAGGTTGTTCAGGGCGTCTTGCACCAGATGCTCGCTTTCGGAGTCGAGCGCGCTGGTCGCTTCGTCCAGCACGAGGATGGGGCAGTCGGCAAGGATCGCCCGCGCGATCGCGATGCGTTGGCGCTGCCCTCCCGACAGCTTCACGCCGCGCTCGCCGGTTTGCGTGTCCATGCCCGCGGGCAGCTTCTCGATGAATTCCAGCGCGTTGGCGTCGCGGGCGGCGGCGAGGATCTCGTCTTCGCTCGCATCCGGTCGGCCGTAGGCTATGTTCTCGCGGATGGTGCGGTGGAACAGCAGCGGCTCTTGCGGAACGTAGCCGATCTGGCTGCGCAGGCTGACCTGCTCGACCTGGCTGATGTCCTGGCCGTCGATGCGGATGGCGCCCGACTGTATATCGGCGAGGCGCAGCAGCAGGCTGGTGAGCGTCGTTTTCCCCGAGCCGCTGCGGCCGACCAGCCCGACGCGCTGTCCCGCGGGGATGTGCAGGTTGAAGTGGTCCAGCGCGAACCCGTCTTTCCGGGCGTCTGCGTAGGAGAAGGTGAGGTCGTCGATGTCGATCGCGCCTTCGCGCACGGAAAGCGGCAGGGCGTCGGGGGCGTCTTGCACCAGCTTGGGCTCGTCGAGGATGACGGTCATGTCATGGGCGTCGCCCAAGGCCGCGTTCACGTTCTGAAACACGATGTTGATGAAGTTGAACTGCTGGGTGAGCGTGTAGGTGTAGGTGAACATCATGATGAGGTTGCCGGGCGTGATGTTGAACCAGGCGTTTCCACCTGCGGTGAACACCGAGGCGGTCGCCATGATCACCACGATGATACCGGCGGTCACCACGCCGCGGTTCATGCTGGCGCGCATGCGGGCCGACTCGGCCAGGCGAACCTGCTCGTTAGCGGCGTCGAACAGCTGGCGCTCGAATTCCTCGCGTCCGCAGGTCTTCACGGCGAGGATGTTCGTGACGCTGTCGGAAAGCTCGCCCGAAAGGCGGCTCTGCGCGCTTGCGGCCCCGGCGTTCAGGGGAAGGACCCGCTTGTACATCAGATACGCGGCGACGAGGTAGACGACGAGCAGCGCTCCCAGCACACCGGCGTAGGCGGGCACCACGCTTCCGAGGATCGACATGGTGAAGAACACGCTTGCGCAGGTGGGAACGATGCTGAACAGAAACGAGCGGCACAGGTCCCGGTACCCGCTCATGAACTTCGAGGTCTGCGCCACGAGGCTTCCCCCGAAGCGGTTCGTGTGGAAGGTCATCGATTGGTTCGACAAGGTGTCGAAGCACAGGCGCGCCAGATCGTAGGCCGCTCCGATCTGCAGCTTCCAGTTCGTGTAATCTTGCAGCTTGCTGCAGATCTGCCCGAGCAGGTTGGTGAGGATAAGGGCGGCCACCAAGGGGCCGAAGGTGGGCAGGACCTGGTCGGGAGAGACGCGCTCGACGCTTACCAGATCGACGATGCGCCCCATGAAGTAGGGGTTGCCGTAGCTGAGGAACAGCGAGTAGCCCATCGACACCAGGATGGCCGCCGCGAACATGCCTTTTCGGTTCGCCGTCACCTGCATGAAATAATGCAGCGTGCGCCGCGTGACCGACTGCCCGCTCGCCGTCGTGTCCGTCTTCTTTCCCATGTTCCCACCTCGCCTTGACCGCGCTTTGCGACGAACGCAAAAAAGAAGCGCCCGACAAGGGGCGCTTCTTGGATTGCCTCTGCGGCCATTATACGCCCCGCATCGAACGGGGGCGTACGTTATGCCTGATCGTTACCCTTCTCCGACACAACTTCCTTAAGGGAGGCGGCCAACCCCGCGATTCCCTGGATGTCGGAAGGGATGATGAGCTTGGTGGCCTGGCCCTTCGAAACTTCCTTGAGCGCCTCGAAGGACTGCAGGGTGAGCACCGCGTTGTCGGCTCCGGCCTCGCGCACCATGGTGATGCCGGCGGCGGTTGCCTGCTGGACGCTGCGGATGGCTTCGGCCTGGCCCTCGGCTTCGCGGATCTGGCGCTCCTTCTCGGCTTCGGCTGCGAGGATGATGGCTTCCTTCTCTGCTTCGGCGGCGAGGATCTGGGCCTGCTTGTTGCCCTCTGCGATGGTGATGGCGCTTTGCTTCTGGCCTTCGGCGAGCAGGACGGCTTCGCGCTTCTCACGCTCGGCCTTCATCTGCTTTTCCATCGCCTGCTGGATGGCGGCCGGCGGCGTGATGTTTTTCACCTCGACGCGGTTGACCTTGATGCCCCAGGCGTCGGTGGCCTCGTCGAGGATGGAGCGCATCTGCGCGTTGATGGTGTCGCGCGACACGAGCGTGGTGTCGAGGTCCAGGTCGCCGATGATGTTGCGCAGCGTGGTGGCGGTGAGGTTCTCGATAGCCACCATGGGGTTCTCGACGCCGTAGCAGAACAGGCGCGGATCCATGACCTTGAAGTAGATGACCGAGTCGATGGACATGGTGACGTTGTCCTTGGTGATGACGGGCTGCGGCGGGAAGTCGGCCACCTGCTCTTTGACGCTGACGTGCGCGCGGATGCGGTCGATGAAGGGGATTTTGACGTGCAGGCCGTTATCCCAGGTGGTGAGATACGATCCCAGGCGTTCGATGACCACGCGCTCGGCTTGGGGCACTACCTTTATGCAGGTGATCGAGAAGACCACGAGCAGTACGATGATGACGAGGATGAGTTCCATGCGAGATCCTTTCTCCGGTGGTGTGCCGTGTCGATGGTTGCGAGGGCGGTTCGGTCTGCCGTGGTCAGGATGCGTCGGGTTCGCACGGTTGCACGACGAGCTTGACGCTTCTCTGCTCGGTTATGCGCACCTTGGTTCCGACGGGGATGGTCGATCCGTCGTGGGAATCGGCCGACCAGGACATATGGTCGGGCGTTTCGACGCGCCCGGTATGGGATGCGCCGTCGATGGCTTCGGTGACGATGCCGGATTGGCCCACCGGGGTGGGGTCGGACGCTTTCTTCGACGCGAGCCGCTTCAAGACCAGCGGCCTGAAAGCGAGCAGGCACGCGACCGAGACGACGACGAATACGACCGCCTGGACGATGCGGTCGGCTCCGAACCACGAGGCCACGTAGGCGGCAAGCGCCCCGATGACGAACCATACGGTGATGATGCTGATCGTTCCCGCTTCGATGACGCCCATGATGAGGGCGACGCCGAGCCACAGGTTGTTGGGATCCATAGGCGCCTCCTTCGGTCCCCCTCATTGTACCAAAGAGAAAATAACTTTGATTATCCGGGGACGGGCCGCACGTTATGCGCATACGACCCGCGAGGTGGCCAAGTCGTTTTCGGATCACGAGAGGGCCCGGTTTCCATGTCGGGCGAAGGCGGGCGACATTCCGTTGCCCTGAAAACCAGATTCTGCTCAATCTAGCTCCGGACCTGGTTATTTGCGATTAGGTTTTACTACTACCGAAAAAAGTAAAGTAACTGGCGATTAACAGACGGTGATCGGTGATCATGCTTGAATTACCAGTTCAAATCTATTTTTTAGCGTCGCTCTCCATTAAATGGTTACAAAAACCTCTTCGATCGGTGATTTCCCGTTACGCGGGCGTAAAACCACCTCGAAAACCCATCCTCTAGTATCGAATCCGGAGCTAGGGAGAGCTCTGGAAAAAGCGCGTATGACGCGCGTGAACACGATCGGGCGGGTGGGATGCGCCCGATCGGAGGCACGACGAGAGGAGTGCGAGAGCGTATGGAAATCACACGAAGGGGCTTCGTCAGAACAGCTGGTCTGGCAGCGGTCGGATCGCTGGCATTCGAGCTTTCCAACCAATCCGAGGCGTTCGCGTTCAACGCCGTTAAGGACGACTGGAAGCTGGTGAACACCGAGGAGCACACCAACATCTGCTGCTACTGCTCGGGCGGCTGCGGCGTCATCTGCTCGGTGCGCGACGGCGAGCTGGTGGGCCTGGAGGGCGACCCCGACCACGTCATCAACGAGGGAACCCTTTGCCCGAAGGGCGCCACCATGTTCCAGCTGCGCAACGTGGTCGATCCGGCCACGGGAAAGCTGATGCACAACCCCAACCGCATCACATCGCCCAAGGTCCGTCGACCCGGCGCTTCCGACTGGGAGGATATCACCTGGGATCGCGCTGCAGCCGAGATCGCCGCCCATGTGAAGAAGACCCGCGACGAGTCCTTCGTCACCGAGCGCAACGGCGTGACGGTGAACTACACCCCGGCCATCGGCTCGATGGGCGGTTCCCAGCAGAACTGCGAGGAGGACTACCTCATCCTCAAGCTGATGAGGTCGCTGGGGGTGGTCGCCCTCGACAACCAGGCGCGCGTTTGACACAGCTCCACGGTCGTCGGTCTGGCGCCTTCATTCGGTCGCGGCTCCATGACGGGGCATTGGTGCGACTTCCAAAACGCCGACGTCATCCTGACGTGCGGCTCCAACAACCTCGAGAACCATCCGATCAGCTCGCATTGGACGCATCGCGCTCAGGACAGGGGGGCGAAGTGGATCGTGGTCGACCCCCGCTTCACGCGCACGGCCCAGATGGCCGATCTGTACTGTCCCATCCGCTCGGGCACCGACATCGCGTTTTACGGCGGCATGATCAACTACATCATAGAAAACGACCTATGGCAGCACGACTACGTCTTGGATTACACCAATGCGAGCTACCTGATCGATCCCGCCTACCGCTTCGACGTGGAGACCGGCCTGTTCTCCGGTTGGAACGAGGCTAAGGGAAAGTACGAAACCACCACCTGGGGATACCAGGTCGACTCGACGTCTTCGTGGGACACGTCCGAAAAAGGCGAGTTCTCCTGGGTCTCCCAGGACGGAGTGCCGGCATTCGATACGCCGAAGGTCAAGCATGCGAAGACCGATCCGACGCTTCAGGATCCGAACTGCGTGTTCCAGCTGATGAAGAAGCACTACGAACGCTACACCATCGAGAAGGTGTGCTCGGTGTGCGGCATGGATGAAGCCACGCTCGAAGAGGTCTACTCCATCTTCTGCTCGACCGGAGCGCCCGACAAAGCGGGGACCATCCTGTACGCCCTCGGGCAGACCCAGCACCACTACGGCGCCCAGAACACCCGCATCATGGCCATGATCCAGATGCTTCTGGGCAACGCCGGCGTGGCAGGCGGCGGCCTGAACGCCCTGCGCGGCGAGCCCAACGTCCAGGGAGCCACCGACATGGGCATGACCGTGTTCGACGCCCCGGGCTATCTGAAATGGCCCCACGTCACGGCGAGCCCCGATCTGAAAACGTGGTGCGAGCACGAGACCTACGCGGCGGGCTACTACACCAACAAGCCCAAGTTCATGGTGTCGTTTTTGAAGGAGTTCTTCGGCGAGCGCGCTACGGCCGACAACGACTACGGTTACGACTGGCTGCCCAAGATTCCCGAGAACGGGGACGATTTCACCACCATGGGGACGTTCCACCGTATGGACGAGGGGACGATGAAGGGGTACTTCGCCTGGGGTCAGAACCCCGTCCACTCCGATCCGAACGCGAAGTTCTCGCGCAACGCGATGTGCAAGCTGGACTGGCTGGTGGTGGCCGACTGGTTCGAAACGGAAACGGCGACGTTCTGGAAGGCGCCGGACATGGACGCCTCCAAGATCGACACCGAGTGCTACTTCCTTCCCGCAGCTTTGATATTCGAGAAGTCGGGCACCATCCTGAACTCGGGCCGCTGGATGCAGCAGCGCTACAAGGCGGTCGAGCCTCTGGGCGACGCGAAGCCCGACTACGAGATCGCCGACCTGCTGCATGCGGCGATCGTCGAAGCGTACCGAGCCGGCGGCGTGCGCCCCGAGCCCATCCTGAACGCGAAGTGGGACTACTACATCGACGGCAAGATCGATCCGCGCGCGGTGGACTGGGCCCTCAACGGCTACGACGTGCGCACCGGAAAGCTGCTGAAGAACTTCGGCGAGCTCAAGGCCGACGGTTCGACCTCGAACGCCATCTGGATATATTCGGGCTTCTACAACAACGACGGGGCGAAGCTCGACCCCAGCGCCCAGCCCACCGGAAGGCGCGGGCACGAGGATCCGGGCAACCTGGGCCTGTATCCCAACTGGACGTTCTCGTGGCCCGCGAATCGCCGCGTGCTGTACAATCGCGCCTCGGCCGATGCCCAGGGCAGGCCGTGGAACCCGGAGCGTGCCCTCGTATGGTGGGACGGCGAGAAGTGGCAGCACAACGACGTTCCCGACTTCGGCATCGAGAAGAAAGACGGGGAGGGTAACGCCGTTCCCATCCCGCCCAACACCACCGCCTTCATCATGAAGTGGGAGGGCAAGGGCAACCTCATGACCACCGGCATGAAAGACGCGCCGTTCCCCGAGTTCTACGAGCCCTTCGAAACGCCGATCGGGGTGAACCAGCTGAACAAACGCGAGAACTCTCCCATGATCAAGTTCGCCGACCACCCGTCGGTCAAGCGCGGCGACAAGGAGCGCTACCCGATCGTGGCCACCACGTACTCCATCACCGAGCATTGGCAGTCCGGAACCCAGACGCGCAGCATCCCTGCGCTCAACGAGGCGGCCCCCCGCCAGTTCATCGAGATATCCACCGAGCTGGCCGCCGAGAAGGGCATTGCGAACGGGGACGCGGTCCGCGTGTTCAACAACCGCGGGTCGGTGAAGCTCAACGCCATGGTCACGCGGCGCTTGCGGCCCCTGACGGTGAACGGGCAGACCGTCCATCAGGTGGGCATGGTGCATCACTGGGGCTGGGCGGGCATGTTCTCCACCGGCGACGTCGTGAACGACCTGACGCCGAACGTGGGCGACCCGAACAGCTACATCCCGGAGTACAAGGCGTTCCTCGTGGACGTCGAGAAGGCTTAGAAGGAAGGAGGCTGCCATGTCCGGAGTTGCCATTTACTACGATGCGTCCCGCTGCACCGCATGCAAGGGCTGCCAGGTTTCGTGCAAGGTGTGGAACGAGCTTCCTTCGCCGATGGAGAAGAACTCCCAGGAGTGGAGCGGTTCTTTGCAAAACCCTCCCGACCTGAACGGCGACACGCGCCTCGTCATGACCTTCAGGGAGGCTGACAACGATACCGCCTGGGGCATCGACTGGGCGTTCGGCCGCCGCTCGTGCATGCACTGCGACGATGCGGCCTGCGTGGTCGCATGCCCCACGGGATGCCTCACCAAAGACGAGGAGACGGGCTTCACGATCCTCGACCACGACAAGTGCATCGGGTGCCAGTACTGCCGCTCGGCCTGCCCCTTCGACATCCCGCGCCACACCGGTGTGGGGCTCGACGGCATGGGGATCAAGATCAACAAGTGCACGGGGTGCATCGACCGGGTGCGTGCGGGGCGCGCTCCCGCCTGCGTCACCTCGTGCCAGCCCGAAGCGCTCGATTTCGGCGACCGCGACGAGATGATCGCGAAAGCCGAGGCCCGCGTCGAGGAGCTGCATGCCAAGGGCTTTTCCAAGGCGCGCGTCTACGGGAAGGACGAGTGCGGGGGCTGCCATACCATCCATGTGCTCAAATACGGCATGGAGATGTACGAACTGCCCGAGAACCCCGAGGTTCCCCAGATGACGCGCGTGGAGGATACGACGATGAAGATCCTTGCGGGCGTGGGCGCCGCGGGAGTCGTCGCAGGTCTGGGTCTGTCGTTCGCGACCGGCATCGGGTACCGCCGCGACGAGATGCGCTACGACGAGAAGACCGGAGACATCGTCGACGTCGACACCGGCGAGGTCGTCCGCCACATCGACAAGGAAGCGGGGGAGCGATAATGGCCGTCAAACGAGAGATCAAAAGGCATTCCCTCCAGACGCGCATCACGCACGGGGTGGTTGCGTTCAGCGTCGTGTGGCTGTCGATCACCGGCCTGTTCGTCATGATCCCGGGATTGGGAGCCGCGGTGGGCACCGACCTCACCCAGTTCTTCCGCTTCTCCCACCGCGTGGTGGGCGCGGTGCTGATTTTGGCCCCCATCGTGAGCGCGATCCTTTCACCCAAGGGGGTTGCGCGCATGTGGAGGAAGTACGTCACGGCATGGACGAGGGAAGACTTCGAGTTCATGGTGAAGTTCGTTCCCTACATGCTGGGCCCCAAACGCGTGCACATGCCCGACCAGGACGAGGTGAAGTCGGGACAGAGGATCGCCGACGGCCTGCTGATGGTCAGCGCTCTGGCGATGGCGGTGTCGGGGGCGATTATGTGGCTGGGCACGAGCGCGTTTCGCGCCGACCCGCAGCTGCTGATCGCGATGCGCTTCATCCACCAGCTGTTCTTCATCCTGCTGATCGTGTTCGTGATCGCGCATGCCTACCTGGGCGGCGGCGTGTTCCAGCCGTACAAGGGAACCGTCCGCCTGATGTTCGGAAACGGGCGCGTCAGCGAGTCGAACGCCTTGTACCACTGGGGCTTCTGGGCCCGCGAAGAGCTCGAGCGCGGTGAGAACGTCGTCGAGGTCGAGGTGCCCGACGACGACAAGAAGCCCGGCGAGGTGAAAGGGCCGCTCGCGAAGGCGGAGTCCCGCTAGAGCGCGGCGGCCTCGCGCGACTCGCTGGAACTTTGCGCGACGGGGCGGTCTGTCGTGCCTCGTGCAACGGGGCGGTCGGTTATGCTTCGGGCGACGGTGCGATCCTCCGATCGTGCCGTCGCGGAGCTGCTTAGCCAAAAAACGGCCGGTTTGCATTGGCGTGCGCGAAAAGAGGCCGTCCGTGTCAGAAAACCGCAGGTTTGCATTCGCTATCCGCTTCGATGGGGGCGCGGTTCTGGCCGTGTGGGGTTCAGTGCCTGAGAAAAGCCAGTTCAGCGGTTTTCCCTTCATGAGCTTTCGCGTACATACCGATGCAAACCTCCCGTTTTTTGGCGCCAGAGGGCTTGCTTCTTACGCGCCGATGCAAACCTGCGGTTTTTTGACCGAACGGCGCAACCTTGACTGCATGAGGGGCCGTTCGGAGAGTCCGGCTAGCTGAGTCGGCTTTTAGGGTCAGGGGAAGCCGGGCGGAGCGAAGGGGGCCGGGAAATAGAACGAGCCGGGCGAGAGGGCCGTTCGGAAAGTCGGGCAAAGCCGAAGGGGCCAAGGGAGATAGGGAGGCAGGGCGAAAGGAAGGGAGCGCGAAACCCAAAAGCGCGCTACTTTCTGCGATACGAAAATAACAGCACCCTATAAGGTGTGATGCAATCGAGTTGGCACTTTAAAAGCCAAGATGCCAACTTCTGTTGAATTATGACAACGGATCAACTTACTCGTGAAGAAACCATGTGTACGTAACACTGATTTGCTTGGAATAACATCGACGATCGCCGCCCGCGGCATCACCAGAAATTGATGATGCTTTTCAGAGAACGATTTCGACCTTAAAGAATAAGCGGTGCTGACGGGATTGCGGGGCCGCCGAGGCTCCGCTCCCGCCCCCGACCCCTTCGTTACCCTTGCGTTACCGAAGCCGTTCTTTTCCTTGAAGTTAACATAATCGCAGGTCTTTGGGGTTTCACCCGTACAGTGGAGCGCACGGGCGCGTATGTGGGCACAACCTGCCCGCGCCCGCGCGCCTTTCGTGCGTTTCCCCAAGGCCGAAAGACAGCTGCGCGGTGCGATGCCGCTGCTGTGTTTCGCGAAGGAAGTCCGGAGAGGGGACGCGGCGCCGAGCCTGCGTTTTGTGGGAGCGCCTCGACGGACGGCAAGGGTAGCCTTCGCGAAGCGCACGAGCCTTGTCGCGCCTATGCGCAGGCGGATCACGGGAACCTGAGGGGGTTCGGCGGTTGTTCGCACGCAGATGCGAACCCGTCTCGCGCGATCCGCGCCAACGAGAGAGGAGTGCGTATGAGTATTACGAGAAGGGGGTTCCTCAAGGCGACGGGCCTGGCGGCAGCTGGATCGTTCGCCTACGAGCTCTCACGTCAGTCCGAGGCGTTCGCGTTCAACGCCGTTAAGGACGACTGGAAGCTGGTGAACACCGAGGAGCACACCAACATCTGCTGCTACTGCTCGGGCGGCTGCGGCGTCATCTGCTCGGTGCGCGACGGCGAGCTGGTGGGCCTGGAGGGCGACCCCGACCACGTCATCAACGAGGGTGCGCTCTGCCCCAAGGGTGCGGCGATGTTCCAGCTGCGCAACGTGGTCGATCCGGCTACGGGCAAGACCATCCACAACCCCAACCGCGTGACCAAGCCCCAGGTCCGACGCGCAGGGTCGTCTAAGTGGGAAGACATCACGTGGGACCAGGCGATGGATGAGATCGCCGCCCATGTGAAGAAGACCCGCGACGAGTCCTTCGTCACCGAGCACAACGGCGTGACGGTGAACTACACCCCGGCCATCGGCTCGATGGGCGGTTCCCAGCAGAATTCCGAGGAGCAGTTCCTCATCCTCAAGGCCATGCGCATGCTGGGCCTCGTGGCCATCGACAACCAGGCGCGCGTTTGACACAGCTCCACGGTTGTCGGTCTGGCACCCACATTCGGTCGCGGCTCTATGACGGGTCATTATTGCGACTTCAAGAACACGGACGTCATCTTGTCCTGCGGTTCGAACAATCTTGAAAACCATCCGGTCAGCTCGAAATGGACGCAGCGCGCGCTGGACAACGGAGCGAAGTGGATCGTGGTCGACCCCCGCTTCACGCGCACGGCTGCGAAGGCGGACATCTACTGTCCCATCCGTTCGGGCACCGACATCGTCTTTTACGGCGGCATGATCAACTACATGATCGAGAACGATCTGTGGCATCGCGAGTTCGTCATGGCGTATTCCAACATGAGCTACCTGATCAACCCCGATTTCAACTTCGACGTCGAAACGGGCCTGTTCAGCGGATTCGATCCGGAAAAACGCAAGTACGACACCACCACCTGGGGATACCAGGTCGAATCGACCACCGAATGGGACACCTCCGAGGGCGGCGCGTACGCCTGGGTGAAGGGCGAGGGCGTTCCCTCGTTCACCACGCCGACGGTCAAGGTTCCCAAAAAAGACGAGACGCTTCAGGATCCGAACTGCGTGTATCAGATCATGAAGAAGCATTACTCCCGCTATACGCTCGACAAGGTGTGCGAGGTCTGCGGTATGGACAAAGAGACCCTCAAAGAGGTCTACGATCTGTACTGCTCGACCAGCGCCACCGATAAGACGGGAACCATCCTCTACGCCCTCGGGCAGACTCAGCACCACTACGGCGCTCAGAACACGCGCATGATGGCCATGATCCAGCTTCTGCTGGGCAACGTGGGCAATCCCGGCGGCGGCCTGAACGCCCTGCGCGGCGAGCCCAACGTCCAGGGAGCCACCGACATGGGCATGACCGTGTTCGACCTGCCGGGCTATCTGAAGTGGCCCAGCATCTCCGGAAGCCCCAGTTTGCGCGCCTGGTGCGAGCACGAGACCTACGCGGCGGGCTACTACACCAACAAGCCCAAGTTCATGGTGTCGTTCCTCAAAGAGTTCTTCGGCGAGCACGCCACGGCCGACAACGACTACGGCTACGACTGGCTTCCCAAAGTGCCCGAAAACGGCGAGACCTTCACCACCACCGGCACGTTCGAGCTGATGGACCAGGGCATCATGAAGGGGTACTTCGCCTGGGGCCAGAACCCTGCGCATTCCGATGCCAACACCAAGTTCATCCGCAACGCGATGTGCAACCTGGACTGGCTGGTGGTGGCCGACTGGTCTTACACCGAGACGGCGACGTTCTGGAAGGCGCCGGACATGGACGCCTCCAAGATCGACACCGAGTGCTACTTCCTTCCCGCGGCCCTCATCTACGAGAAGTCGGGCACCATCCTGAACTCGGGCCGCTGGCTGCAGCAGCGCTACAAGGCGGTCGACCCGGTGGGCGACGCGAAGCCCGACTACGAGATCGCCGACATGCTGCGCACCCGCATCGTCGAGTTGTACAAGGCCGAGGGCGGCGTGTGCCCCGAGCCCATCCTGAACGCGAAGTGGGACTACTACATCAACGGAAAGATCGACCCGCGCCCGGTGGCTTGGGCCCTCAACGGCTACGATGCCAAGACGGGCAAGCTTCTGTCCGGATACGGCGACCTGAAGGCCGACGGATCGACGGCCATCGGCATGTGGATCTATTCGGGCTTCTACAACAACGACGCCGAGAAGATGAACCCCAGCGCCCAGCCCACCGGCCGGCGCAGCCATGAGGATCCGGGCAACCTGGGCGTTTATCCCAACTGGGCGTTCGCCTGGCCGAACAACCGCCGTCACCTGTACAACCGCTGCTCGGCCGACCCGAGCGGCAAGCCCTGGAACGAGAAGAAGAAGCTCGTGTGGTGGGACGGCCAGAAGTGGGGCCACTACGACACCCCCGACTTCACCTTCGAGAAGAAGGACGCCGAGGGCAAGACGGTCCCGGTCGCACCCGACTCCAAGGCCTTCATCATGAAGTGGGAGGGCGCCGGCAACCTCATCACCACCGGCATGAAGGACGCACCTTTGCCCGAGCATTACGAGCCTTTCGAGTCGCCGACGCACAACGTGATGAACGGCGCCGAGCATTCGCCCATGATCCGCTTCGCCGAGAACAAGTCGGTGAACAAGGGCGATCGCTCGCAGTACCCGATCGTGGCCACCACGTACTCCATCACCGAGCACTGGCAAACCGGCGGGCAGACCCGCGCCTGCCCCGCCCTCGACGAGATCGCTCCCAAGCAGTTTATCGAGATCTCGCCCGAGCTAGCTGCCGAGAAGGGCATCGAGAACGGCGACGCGGTCCGCGTGTTCAACAACCGCGGTTCGGTGAACGTGCACGCGATGGTGACCAAGCGCATCCGCCCGTTCACCATCAACGGCGAGACGGTCCACCAGATCGGCATGCTCCATCACTGGGGCTGGGCGAACATCTACTCCACCGGCGACGTCGTGAACGACCTGACGCCGAACGTGGGCGACCCGAACAGCTACATCCCGGAGTACAAGGCGTTCCTCGTGGACGTTGAGAAGGCTTAAGGGGAGGAGGAGAAGATATGACTGAAATGGCAATGCTGTACGATTCGTCCGTCTGCACCGCATGCAAGGGCTGCCAGGTAGCCTGCAAGGTGTGGAACGAGCTTCCCTCTCCTTTGGTGAAGAACTCCCAGGAGTGGAGCGGTTCTTTGCAAAACCCCGCCGACGTCAACGACACCACGCGCATGATCATCACCTTCAACGAGGCCGACAACGACAAGCGCTGGGGCATCGACTGGACGTTCGGCCGCCGCTCGTGCATGCACTGCACGAACGCGGGCTGCGTCGACGTGTGCCCGACCGGGTGTTTGTCGCATGACGAGCACGGGTTCGTCGTCGCCGACGACGACAAGTGCATCGGGTGCCAGTACTGCCGCTCGGCCTGCCCCTTCGACATCCCGCGCCACACCGGCGTGGGGCTCGACGGCATGGGCATCAAGCTGAACAAGTGCACCATGTGCTCCGACCGCGTCGAAAACGGCCGCGAGCCCGCCTGCGTGTCCACCTGCCAGCCCGGCGCGCTTCTGTTCGGCACGCGCGAGGAGATGCTGGCCAAGGCCGCCGAGAAGGTCGCCAAGCTCAAGGAGCGCGGCTATGCCGACGCGTCGGTGTACGGCGCCGAGGAAGTGGGCGGCACGCACATCATCCACGTGCTGCACCGCGGCCTCGATCGGTACGAGCTGCCCGAGAACCCGCAGGTCCACGGCATGATCGAAACCGAGAACCTCATGAAGACGCTGACGGCGGTCGGAGCCGTGGGCGTGGTGGCCGGCCTGGGCCTGTCGTTTGCGACCGGCATCGGGTACCGCCGCGACGAGCAGCGCTACGACGAGGCGTCCCACGACGTTATCGACGTCGACACCGGCGAGATCGTCAAGCACATCGACAAGGAAGCGGGGGAGCGCTAATGGCAGTCAAACGCGAGATTCAGAGGCATTCCCTCCAGACGCGCATCACGCACGGCATCGTGGTGTTCTCGATCCTGTGGCTCTCGATCACCGGCCTGTTCGTCATGATCCCGGGCGCCGGGGCCGCGATCGGATCCGACGTCACCCAGTTCTTCCGCTTCTCCCACCGCGTGGTGGGCGCGGTGCTGATCCTGGCCCCCATCGTGAGCGCGATCCTGGCGCCCAAAGGCGTCGTGCGCCTGTGGAAGAAGTACATCACGGCCTGGACCAAGGAAGACGTCGAGTTCGTCATCAAGTTCGTTCCTTACATGTTGGGACCGAAACGGGTACATATGCCCGACCAGGACGAGGTCAAGTCGGGCCAGCGCTTCGCCGATGGTATGCTGATCGTAAGCTCGCTGGCGATGGCGGTGTCGGGCGTGGTCCTGTGGCTGGGCACGAGCGCGTTTCGCGCCGACCCGCAGCTGCTGATCGCGATGCGCTTCGTCCACCAGCTGTTCTTCCTGTTGCTGGTGGTGTTCGTGATCGCGCACGCCTACCTGGGCGCCGGCGTGTTCCAGCCGTACCGCGGCCTGGTGACGCTGATGTTCGGCAACGGGCGCGTGAAGGAGTCCGACGCTCTGTACCACTGGGGCTTCTGGGCGCGTGAAGAGATCGAAGAGGGCAAAAACGTCATCGAGTACGAGGTGGCCGACGACGACAAGAAGCCTGGCGAGGTCAAGGGCGGCCTGAAAAAGGCCTAGTCGGGAACCGGGTTCCCGTATGATCGCAGTCGCCCTCGAGCGTTTACGTTCGGGGGCGACTGCCATGGAAGGACGAGATGTCATGGATCTGAAGAGAATCGACCGCGCGGTCGGGGCGTACCTGCAGGATGCCGAGCCCTCCGACGCGGCGCGGCTGAGGTTTTTCCGCGGCCTGTTCGAGCTGCAGCAGGAGCGCTGCGACGAGCTTTCGGGCGACGGCGGCGCGGCGGCCACAGCCGTCGAGGGGCTCGACGAGGCGTATCTGTCCGCACGCCCGCTTCTTCAGCTTTGCCCCGTTGCGATCGAAGCGGGGGATTTCGCCGCGACGTGCCGCAGGATAGCCGCCTATATGGCCGCCGAGGCCGGCCTGGCCGAAGATGTCGCCCAGGCGCTGGGCGCTATCGACTGGGACGAGTTTTCCCGTCGCGCCGACCTCGTCTTGGCGGGCACCGATCCGTCCGGGTTCGTCGAGGCCGTTCGAGCAGACGAGGGCATGGCCGAACCGTTCGGGGCGGCAGCCGGCGCCGCGGTGCTGGTGCTGGCCTTCGCGGTGAGGACCCATGTCCAGGCGGCGGCTGAAAGCCTGATGGACGCCGTGTCTGCGGACGCAAAGGAAGGCAATCACGCGCGTCCGCTGCACTGCCCGGTGTGCGGCGCCCCCGCAAGCCTGTCGCATGTGGGCGTCCAGGATACCCTCCAGGGCGGCGCTCGTTCCCAGTTCTGCTCGGCTTGCGGAACCACCTGGAATTTCGAGCGCATCCGCTGCGGTTCGTGCGGTTCGCAGGATCAGGGCGACCTGCATTACCATCACGTGGAAGGCGATCCGGCGCACAGGCTGCAGACCTGCGATGCGTGCGGAAGCTACCAGCGCGTGGTGTTCCAGGACGATCTGCGCGTTCCCGCCTGCCTCGATGTCGAGGACGTGGTGATGGCGAAGCTCGATCGCGTCGCCCTCGACCCGCGTTTTCACAGGGGCTGATCCGCCGCGCACCCGCGCCGGTCTCGGAGTTTCCGCGCATCATCTGCGCTTATCCGGCTGAGGTCGGACAGAGCGCGTCGAAGCGGCCTTTTCGGGTTTCGGGCGAGATCGTATAATTTCCGGGTTTGGGCGATCGGTCGTATAGAATAATGGGCATCGGCTTGGGTTATGTACCGAGCCGGTGCCTTTCAGCGTTGTGGAGGTCGAGAGAAACGAGGGAACGCGTGGCACAGGACAACCAGAAGCGCGGAAAGCATGCGCGTCTGCCCGAGCAGCCCGATTCGAATCGTCAGACGCCCCCGACGGGAGCATCGCGCCCCGAGTTCAACAGGCAGCCCGGCATCCGGCCGGTGGTCATGCCCCAGCAAAGGGGCGGGCGCGCTTCGAGCGCGCAGAGCTACGATCGGTCGCTGTACGGTTCCGGCCAGGGGGCGGCCCGCCCGAAGAAGAAGAAGGGGTCGCGCGCCCGCAAGGTGCTGCTGGGGATCCTCGCGGCCTTCCTCGTGCTCGTCATCGGAGCCGCCGCAGCCGTGGCGCTGTACCTGAACTCCCTGAACAGCACCATTTCCATCAAAGACAGCGACGAGGCCATGGAGATCAAAGAGGCGCTGCAGGCGCCCGTCGCCTCGTCGAATCCCAACGAGGCGGATGCGTACTACACGCTGCTCATCGGATCCGATGCGCGCAGCGGCGATACGGCGTCTCGATCCGACGTGCTCATCCTGGCCCGCGTCGTCCCCTCCGAGGGCAAGGTCACCATGGTGTCCATCCCGCGCGACACCAAGGTCGAGATCCCCGGCTACGGAACCCAGAAGATCAACGCCGCCTACGCCTACGGGGGCGTGGCCGGCGCGGTGAAGGCCGTGTCCGAGTTCGCCGGCGTCCCCATCACCCATTACGCCGAGGTGCATTTCCAAGAGCTCGAGGATCTGGTCGATATCCTGGGCGGCGTGTACGTCGACGTGCCCGTGTCCAACGACCAGACGGGCGCGAGCAACACCGGCGTCCAGCTGAGCGCCGGCTACCAGCTCCTCAACGGCGAGCAGGCCCTCGCGCTTGCCCGCGAGCGCTACGGGTACGCGCGCGGCGACTTCCAGCGCGCCGACAACCAGCGCCTCGTGGCCACGGCCATCATGAAGCAGGTTCTGCAGACCCCCGCGCTCGAGATGCCCTCCACGATCCAGCGCCTCGCGGCCTGCGTGACCACCGATATGTCCGTGACCGACATCATCGGCCTTGCGCAAGCGTACCGGTCTGCCGGCGACCTCACCGTCTACTCGGCGCTCGCCCCGTCGAGCACGGCCACGATCGACGGCGTCAGCTACGTCATCACCGACGAGGCGGCGTGGAAGACCATGATGCAGAAGGTCGACGCGGGCGAGGACCCCGGCAAGTAGCCCTTCAGGTCCGCCGACCCCCGGCATCGGGGGCCGGCGCGCTTCCGACGCGCGCGATACGGGTGGCTTTGCCGCCGCATAGGCCCGGAGTCTTTCCGGCTTGGCGGCCCTTTCAGGGAAGGGATGGCTGTATGAAGGTCTACGAAGGCGCGATCCTCACGGTCGATGCGAACGACACGGTCGCACGCTACCTGGTGGAAGAGGGCGGCACGATCCGCTACGTGGGAGACGAGCTCCCCGAACGGTACGCGGGCGCGCCCCGCGAGCGTCTGGGCGAGCGCGCCCTTTGCCCCTCGTTCGTCGATACGCACCAGCACTTCGCGAGCCTTGCGACGTTCAACGCGGGGCTCAACGTCATGGAGGCGCGATCGAACGACGAGATCAAGCGCATGGTGGCCGAATTCTCCCGCACGTATGAGGGCAAGATCCTGATCGCGTTCGGGGCTTCGCCGTACTCGGTTGCCGAAGGCCGCCTCCTGTCGCGGTCCGAACTCGACGAGGCGTGCCCCGACAAGCCGGTGATGATGGTCAAATACGACGGGCATGCCTGCGTGGTGAATTCGATGCTGCTCGGCCTGATCGAGAAGGACGTGAGAGGTCAGCGCGGGTACCATCCCGACACCGGGGAGATGAACCAGGAGGCGTTCTTCAAGGCGCTCGACCGCATTACCGGGTCGATCTCGATTCCCCAGCTGGTCGGGAACATGCAGCGCGCGATGGACTACCTCGCCGCGCGCGGGATCGGCATGGTGCACACCGTCAGCGGGGTCGGGTTCCCGGGCGATATGGACATCTCGATCGAGAAATGGGTGGGCCGCAGCGCCCAGAGCGGTTTCCAGGTGCGCGTGTTTCCCCAGTCGCTCGAGGTGAAAACGGCTCTGAAGCGGGGGCTTCCGCGCATCGGGGGCTGTTTCGCCTGCGCCTTGGACGGTTGCTTCGGCAGTCGCGACGCGGCTTTGAGGGAGCCCTACGAGGGCGCAGACGATGCGGGCGTGCTGTACTACACCGACGAGCAGCTGATCGGCTTTTGCTGCGAGGCGAACCGGGCCGGGCTCCAGATCGAGATGCACGCCATCGGGGATGCGGCCTTCGACCAGGCGACCCGGGTGCTGAAAGCCGCGCTGGACGACTTTCCCCGCCAAGACCATCGGCACGGCATCATCCACGCGTGCCTTCCCACCGAATCGGGCATGCGGATCTGCGCGGACTACGGCATCCACCTTCCCATGCAGACGAGCTTCATCGATTGGCCCCAAGAGCCCGATTCGTACCTGGCTTCGATCATGGGGGAGCGGCGGGCCTCTCGCCTCAACCCGCTGCGCACGCTGTGGGATGCGGGCATCACGATGTCGGCCGGCTCCGATGCGCCCTGCACCGATCCCGACCCCATCCTGTGGATGCAGCGCGCCTGCAACCACAGCGTCGAGGGCCAGTCCCTCACGCCGCGCGAGGCCCTGCGCATGTGCACGTACAACGGGGCGTGGACGACGTTCGACGAGGATCTGCGCGGCTCCCTCGAGGTGGGAAAGGTCGCGGACATGGTGGTGCTGTCGGAGAATCCCTACGAGATTCGCGCTTCTGAGCTGGGCAGGATCAAGGTCGAGCGGCTTTTGCTGGGCGGGCTTGCCTACCGTTGCCAATCGCAAGGCTTCCTCTCGGCCGTGGTGAAGGGGATCGCCGGTAAAAGCAGGATCTAACTTCATGCGGTAGAATGCGGCCTCTTCGCGTATAATGTTCAAAAATGTTTCAAGATATTGTTTTATGAACTAACTGAACGCTATACCGAACGAGGACGTTATGCTCAACCGCAACCAGTTCAAAGTGCTTGTCTGCTTCAAGCTTTCCGACCGGCCCACCCAGCGCGACGTTTCCATCGAAACGGGGCTTTCCCTGGGCACGGTGAACCATGCCTGCCTCTACCTGCGCGAGGAGGGTCTGCTCGACCATGATTCCCATGTCACGCCCGCGGGGGAGGAACTGCTCGAGCGGTACCGCGTGGGCAACGCGGTGATCCTGGCGGCCGGGGCCTCGACCCGTTTCACGCCGCTTTCCTTCGAGAAGCCCAAGGCCATGTTCGAGGTGCGCGGAGAGGTCCTGATCGAGCGGCTGGTGCGCCAGCTGCGCGAGGCGGGCATCGACGAGGTCGTGGTCGTGGCGGGCTACATGAAGGAGTGCTTCTTCTACCTCGAGGAAGAGCTGGGCGTGAAGCTCCTGTTCACCGACGAGTACGTCCATCGCAACAACCATTCCTCGCTCTTCGCCGCACGCGCGCACCTCGGCCGCACCTACGTTCTCAGCTCCGACGAGTACTACGAGCGCAACATCTTTTGCCCCTATGCGTTCGACACCTACCTCTCGGCCGCACCCAGCACGGGGCGCGCCGAGCGGTTGATCCCGCGTCTGAACACGAAGTCCCGCATCTCGTCGATCCAGATGGGCAAGGAGAGGGGAATCGCCCTGCAGGGCCCCGCCTGCTTCTCGCCCGAGTTCTCGCGGCGCTTCATGCAGATCATCGCCGACGAGTACGACCTGCCCGAAACCGCCGACAAGCTGTGGGAGGAAGTGCTGTCCGATCATCTGGGCGAACTCACCGCCTATATCGAGCCTTACGGGGAGGGCGTCATCTACGAGTTCGACTACGTGACCGACCTCACTGCGTTCGACGAGGACTTCTTCGTCAACGTCGATTCGCGCATCCTCGATAACATCTGCCGCACGCTCGCATGCGAGCGCACCGACATCACCGACGTCGAGCCCATCAAAGCGGGCCTGTCGAACCTGTCGGTGCTGTTCGGCGTCCGTGGGAAGAAGTACGTCTACCGCCATCCGGGCAACGGAACCGAAGAGATCATCAGCCGCGCCTCCGAGGCCCATTCGCTTGCGGTGGCCAAGAAGCTGGGGCTCGACGACACGTTCGTGTTCGAAGATCCTGCCGAGGGCTGGAAGATATCCGAGTTCATCGAGGGATGCTCCGAGTTCGACGCCTCCGATCCCAAGCAGGTCGAGCGCGCTATGGAAATGATCAGGACGCTTCACGAAAGCGGCGAGGAATCCCAGTGGAGCTTCGATTTCTACGAGAACGGGAAGGGCCTGAAGCGCCTCTTGGCCGAACGGGCCTACCCGCTGCCGCGCGGCTTTCACGAGCTGGAGGTGCGCATCGACGAGCTGCGGGGGCTCATGGAGCGAGACGAGGTGCGCCGCGTCCTTTGCCACAACGACTTCTACGCGCCCAACATCCTCGTGCGGGGCGACGACATGTGGCTCATCGACTGGGAGTACTCCGGTATGAGCGACCCGGTGTGCGACATCGCCAACTTCGTGGCCCAGGGCCCCGCCTGCGGCATCGATGCGGCGCTTGGCACCTACGGCGTCTACCTCGGGCGCACGCCGAACGACGACGAAGCCCGCCATTTTCTCGGCTGCGTGGCCGTGGTCGGCTGGTACTGGTACGTCTGGGCCATCTACAAGGAGGCCCGGGGCCATCCCGTCGGCGACTGGCTCTATCTATGGTACAAGGCGGCCTCTAAATTCGCCGCCGCCGCTTGCGACAGGTATGCGAGGTAATTCGATATGAACGACAATCAGATGGGGGTGTCCGCCGCGGCCGAGGGCCGGGCGGCCAAGGGTTTCGCGGCCCGCGAGGCGCTATCGGCTGCGGGAAGCGTGCAGGGCGACGAGTACTTCGCCAAGCGGTCCTTGAAGAAGGGATCGGTCGGCTGGATCCTGCTGGTGAGCCTGGGCGTGTCCTACACGATCTCGGGCGACTTCTCGGGATGGAACTACGGTATGCAGAACGGCGGCTGGTGGGGCATGGTGGGGCATGCTGTTCGCCTTCACCGTCATGGGGCTCATGTACCTGTGCACGGTGTTCGGTCTGGCCGAGCTGTCCAGCGCCATTCCCACGACGGGCGCCGGGTTCGGGTTCGCGCGCGCGGCCATGGGACGGGTGGGCGGTTTCGTCACCGGGTTGGCCCTGGTCATCGAATACGTATGCGCCCCCGCCGCCATCGCGACCTTCATCGCGAACTACATCCTGGAGCTGGGGCTTTTGCCGGGCGTGGAGCCTTTCGCGCTGGTCGTGGCCGCCTACGTGGTGTTCACGGGCCTGCATATGTTCGGGGTGGGCGAGGCGCTGCGCCTCATGCTGATGATCAGCGGCATCGCGATCGTCGCCCTCATCCTGTTCGCCATCGGCGTCGCTCCGACGTTCGACTTCTCCAACATCGCCTACGGGGCGGGCGGCGGCAACCTCACGCTTCAAGGGGCGCTCATGTGCCTTCCGTACGGCATCTGGTTCTTCCTCGGCGTCGAAGGCGTTCCCCTGGCAGCCGAGGAGTCGAGCGATCCGCGCCGCGACATGCCGCGCGGCCTTATCGGGGCCCTGACGGTTCTGGCCCTCACCGGGTTCTCGGTGCTTCTTTTGGCGGCCGGTTCGGCGGGCGTGGCGGCCATCGGGCCGAGCGATGCGCCCTTGGTCGACGCGCTGCGCCTGGCGGGCAACCCCTTCCTGGCCACCGTGCTGAACTGGGCGGCCCTGGCCGGACTCGTGGCTTCGTTCTTCAGCCTGATGTACGCCGGGTCGCGCCAGGTGTTCGCGCTCGCCCGCTCGGGCTATCTTCCCAGCTTCCTGGCGCTTACCGGCAAGCGCCACACGCCCTGGGTCGCGCTGCTCGCATCGGCGGGGCTGGGCCTTGCCATCGTGTCGGTCATGCACGACGGCGCGCTCATCCTCAACGTCGCGGTGTTCGGAGCCTGCGTGTCGTACGCGCTGATGAATCTGTCGCATCTCATCCTGCGCCGCAACTCGCCCGATATGGAGCGCGGGTACCGCACGCCCGGGGGCACGGCCACCACGCTCGTCGGCCTCGTCCTCTCGTGCGTGGCGGTGGTATCGACGTTTTTCGTCGACATGTTCGCCGCCGCATGCGCCGTCGCCGTGATCGTGGCGGGGCTGGGTTATTTCCGCCTGTACGCCTGCCGGCACCTGGTGGCGAATTCTCCCGAGGAGGAGTTCGCCCGTCTTGCTGCCGCCGAAGCGGAACTTCGCTAGAATAGCGGACGTGATTGCGCGACGGGCCGAGTCCGCATCGATCGGGCTCGGCGAAGGGAGAGACATGGCTGGATTATCGCCTCGGCAGTTCGAGCTTTTGGAGGAGAAGTACGAGAAGGGCCTTGCGACCGAGGAGGATCTGGCCGCGCTCGAGCCGTACCGGGCCCGGCGGGCGGTTCTGTTCGCATCGGGGTTCGGGAGCCGCATGCTGCCCATAACGATCAACACGCCCAAGCCGCTGGTGCGCGTGAAGGGACGCCGCATCATCGAGAGCCTGCTCGACGCCCTGGCCGCCATCGACGTCGAGGAGATCTACATCGTCGTGGGGTATCTGGCCGACGAGTTCGAGCTTCTGAGGAAGGACTACCCGAACATCACCCTTATCAGGAACGATCTGTACGACACCACGAACAACATCTCGTCGGCCGTGTGCGCAAGCGGGCATTTCCGCAACGCGTACGCCTTCGAAAGCGATCTCATGCTGTCGAAGCCGGGGCTGCTGAAGAAGTACAACTACGAAAGCTGGTATCTGGGCGTTCCGGTCGAATCGACCGAGGACTGGTGCCTGGACACCGAGGACGGCTACGTGGTAGACCTGCATAAGGGCGGCCGAGACTGCCACCACATGTACGGCGTGTCGTACTGGACGGCCGAGGCGGGCGAGCGCTTGGCCGAGGACCTGCCGCGCGAGTTCTCCCGCGACGAGAACCGCCAGCGCTTTTGGGACGACGTGCCTTGCGTCATCTGCCGCGATCGGTATCGCGTGCGGGTGAGGGAGTGCGCGTTCGGAGACATCGACGAGATCGACTCGTTCGCCGAGCTTCAGCAGATCGATCCCGCCTACCGCATCTAGGGCCCAGTTCGCCCCCAAGCGCGGAGCCCTCCGATCCGGAGGGCTTCGGCGCAGCTTGACCCCGCATCGTCGAACAGACCGAGGAGGCATCGGCATGGAACCGATCGTACCTGCGCATCCCGAGGGAAACCCCGCCTGCCCGGACGGGGAGGGCGGGCGCGCCATGCTTTCCCGCATGAACGCGGGAAAGCACGAGCAGCTGGCTAACTGGGGGCTCGACCACCTGTCGCTTTCGGGCGCGCGGCGCGCGCTCGATCTGGGCTGCGGAGGGGGAGCGAACCTGGGCCGCCTGCTCGCGCGCATGGCTTTCGGCGGCTTCGCGGCGGGTCTGGACTATTCCGAATTGAGCGTCGAGGTCTCGCGTGAGACGAATGCGACGGCTATCGCCGAAGGCCGCTGCGAGGTGGTTCTGGGCGACGTGTCGCGGCTGCCCTTCGAGGATGGGTCGTTCGACGTGGTCACGGGGTTCGAGACCGTGTACTTCTGGCCCGACGTCGAAGGCGCGCTTTCCGAGGCGCTTCGCGTCCTCAAGCCGGGCGGCGTGCTTCTCATCTGCAACGAGGTCGATGGGGAGGACCCTGCGATGGTCGAGTTCGCGCGCACCGTCGAAGGGATGAGCGTCTACACCGCCTCCGAGCTGGAGTCCTTCATGTCGAAGGCCGGTTTCTCGGACGTGCGGGCCGATCGCGATCCCCAGACGGGGCACATGTGCGCAATCGGTATGCGCCCGTAGCCCGCAGCCTCGTTTCCTGTACACTGGGCGAATCTGTTTTTCAAACGAAAGGGGCTCTTCATGGGCAACGAGGGCAAGAAGGTCAAGGCGCACTACATCGGGACGCTCGACGACGGCACCCAGTTCGACTCGTCGTATTCGCGCAACGAGCCGATCGAGTTCACGGTCGGCGCGGGGATGATGATCCCGGGGTTCGACAAGGCCGTGGCCGAGATGGAGG